>JAJZCY010000091.1 GCA_021828835.1 Acidobacteriota bacterium
CTCCCTTGGGGCCAGGCCAAAGCAGTGGCGCCAGCACCTGAGCCGTCGAATTCAAATCCGCAGGATTGATGATCTTGTCGGTGGTGGGATCGTAGGGCCCGGAGAGGTGAATGGGAGCGGGCTGACCGTTCTTGGTGTGGTCGAGCAGCGAGGAGAAGTCGCCCGTCAGCCATGCCGGATTCGGCACATAGTCGTTGGTGGTGTTCTGCTGCTGGAGGTCAAACTGTTCCCAGCTCAGGAAGAAGAACGCCTTGTCCTTGATAATCGGGCCGCCTACCGTGGCGCCGTACTGATTCTGGGTCCACACCGCACGCGGCAAATTGTCATGGTTGTTGAACCACGAGTTGGCATTCAGGGCAGCATTGCGCGCGTACTCGTAGAGCGTGCCGTGGAACTGGTTGGCGCCCGACTTGGTGGCGATGTTCACAATACCGCCGGCGAAGCGTCCGTACTCAGGCGAGACATCATTGGTCTCCACCTGGAACGAGTCCACGTCTTCCTGCGTGGGGATCAGCTCGGCGCCATTCACGTAGCTGACGTTGATGGGCGCGCCATCCACGTAAAAGGCGCTCTGGTTGGCGATCCCGCCGCCGATCTGGTAGTTGCCCAGGCCGGTGATGTTGTTGGTGGCCGGATTGCCCTGCGTGCCGCCCTGCGGCACCACACCGGGAACCAGTTGCGTCAGGTTGAGCACGTTGCGGCCGTTGAGCGGAAGCTGCTCGACCTGCTTGGATTCAACACCGTAGCTGAGCGACGAGCTCTGGGTGTTGAGCAGAGGAGCTTGACTGGAGACTTCCACCGTCTGCGACACCTGTCCCACCGAAAGCTTGGCGAGCGCCGGGCTGGCCTTATCGACCGCCACCGCTTCCGAAGGAATGACATACTTCTGGAAGCCCTGCTTCTGCACAACTACCTTGTAGTTGCCGGGGAGAAGGTTCAGGACCTGGAAGTTACCGCTTGCGTCCGACTGGGTAACATTCGTGACATTGGTTGCAACATTCGTCACCGTCACCTTTGCGCCGGGGATGACGGCGCCGCTGGCATCGGTTACCGAACCCACAATCGACCCTACAGCCTGCGACCATCCGGTACCGCAAGCCAGCAGCGCCACAACCAGCGCCAACAGGACCTTGTGAATGTATTTCGATCTCTTCATGGTCGTAAAGACCTCCGTCAATTCAAAATCTTTCTGTGGTTGCTGTGTTGTTCAAAAAAGAACGTGCGTCCTGGTGCGTAATAGACTCCGGGCGCCATCGATACACGTGCTTCTCAGGTGATGATTCAATCCATTAACTTATTGCTATTCGAAACAAGAGCCATCGTCCCGAAAGGATTTGGCGATCGCAGGCAATTGCTCTTGACGATTGCCCTCTGCGCCAGGGGACCCAACTCGGAACCAGACGGACATTAGCAAACACCTGTAGGATAGGTCAACAACAAAATTACACGATCGTAGATACTCAACGCCCAGCTTGCCGAAACCCGTAGAAAACGCGGTGTTTATGCATACGATTAAGGAACAGCCCGGCGGCGGCGAAAACAGGTGAATCCCGCTGCGGCGAAATCGGCGGCGCACCCGAACCCCCGCCGTGTCCGCTCCGCGCAATTCCGCAAGCAAGGAAGATTACTTACACGATTGCTGATCCTTGACCTGTCTTACAGGCCATTGCTAGAATCCGGAGGTTTGCAGACGGGTTCGCAGGAATCCGTGACCCAGGAGACAGCGTGGCATCCAAGGCATTGTTCTGGAATGCCGTCCTTGTGGCGGCGATTCTATCTCCGGTGGCGGCAACCGTAGCCGGCGCCACACAGCAGGATCCGTCCTCGACAGACAGTTCCCAGCAGACCCCGCCCAAGCCCGATGCGGCCAAGCAGCAGGAAGAGATCAAGAAGCTTCCGCCCGGCCCGGGACGCGAGGAACTGGTACGCGTCTGCACCGGCTGCCATCTTCTGTCGGTGGTGACTTCGCAGCGGAAATCTGAAGACGGCTGGACCGATACGGTTGTCGAGATGCGCAATCGCGGGGCCAGCGCCAGTGACGATGACATGGTGAAGATCGTCGAATATCTGGCCAAGAACTACGGCCCCAACAGCGCGCCTGCGGCGGCCGCTGCTCCCGCCTCTTCCGTCAAGGTGAACGTGAACACCGCGGCGGCCGCGGAGATTGCAGCCGGGCTTGGGCTGCCGCAGAGCCAGGCGCAGGCGATCGTGGATTACCGCGCCAAGAACGGGAACTTCAAGGATCTCGCCGGGCTTAAGCAGGTTCCGGACATCGACACAGCAAAGATCGACGCCGAGAAGGACAAGATAGAATTCTAGGTCGAACCGCTTTCCCTGAAAGGAGATCGCGCATGAACCGGGGTCCGCTTGGATTGTGCTTGCCGGCTCTGCTGCTGATGGTGTCTGCTATGACTGCTTCCGCGCAGAAGCTTCCTCCTCAGAAGCCGCAGCCTACACCCGAGAAGGTGGTGGAGGAGCACTTTGCGGCGCTCAATGCCTGCGACTGGACTCGCCTGATGGCGCAGTACGCCGACGACATGACGTTCTTTTCCAAAGATGGCGGCATGGTGCTGGGGCGCGAGGCCATCGGCGCGATGTTCAGGAAAGCAGTTGAGCCGCCGTCCAGGGGTGGCCAATGCGGCATGAAGATGACGCCGCTGCATATCAAGGTGGTGGGAAATACCGTGAACGTAGTGTGGCGCGCGGAGGCTCCGTTCTTCACCAGGCCTTATCTGGGTTCCGAAGCGTTCGAAACCAGGAACGGGTTATTGGCCGCGCAGGTCACTACATGGGACCCGAGCGCGCTGCCGATGAAGAAGTGACTCACTCGAAGTTGACTATTCGCGAGGGGCGTATGAAGTCTCTGCTTCCCATGCTCGCCATGGGTTCCGTTTTGAGTTGGTTTGCGGTTGCACCCGCCCTGGCGCAGCAGAAGAATATGGCCCAACAGCGAAAGACCGTGACTCACGCGCAATTCGACCAGATCTTCAAGCAAGTCTCTAACTGGGGCCGCTGGGGCAAGAGCGACCAGTTGGGGACGCTGAACCTGATTACGCCCGCGGTTCGGCGCCAGGCCGCGCAAGAGGTCAAGGAAGGCATCTCCGTTTCTCTGGCCCGTGACCTAAATACCATGCAAGCCATCGATAACCCCGAGCCTTTCAAGGATGTCATGCATCTGGACATCGATGGCAAGTTCAACATGGACACATACACCGTGAACTTTCACGGTTTCGCGTTCAGTCACTTCGATGCCCTTTCGCATACGTTTTATCGGGGGCATCTGTACAACGGCTATCCGGCCGGCGAGATCACCAGCACCGGCGCGAAGGTTCTGGATGCGGCTCAGTATTACGATGGCGTATTTACCCGTGGCGTTCTGATCGATATTCCGTGGCTCCGCGGTCTGCCTTATCTGCCCACCGACGCACTGATCACCGCGCACGATCTCGACCAGTGGGAAGCCAGGACGGGAGTGCAGATCCGCTCGGGCGACGCGGTTGTCATCCGTACCGGACGCTGGGCGCGGCGCGCGGCCCAGGGGCCGTGGGATATCGCCAACGCATCGGCGGGACTGACCCCTTCGGCGCTGGAGTGGCTGCACCAACGCGATATTGCGTTCATGGTGAGCGACACTGCGCACGATGCTCTGCCCTCGGTTGTGCAGGGCGTAGACTTTCCGATTCACATTTTGGCCATCGTAGCCATGGGCATGCCGCTCGCCGACCAATGCGATCTCGAGTCCCTGGCCAGGGAATCGCTCAAGTTGCACCGGCAGACCTTTCTCCTGACGCTGGCGCCGGAGCGGATTAAGGGCGGCACCGGCTCGCTGGTCAACCCGATCGCCACGTTCTAAGCTGCGGCACGTTGCCTCCAAACAGCAAAGGCGGAATCCACGCGGATTCCGCCTTTGTTGTACGCCCGCCGTGCTCAAGCGCATGGCCGTTGTTACTGCAGTGGCTTGCCGGCAATTGTCGCCGCACTAACATCGCGCGACAGGTTCGGGTTCTCCGCAAAGACGCGCGGAATATGCATGGGTCGGGTCTTGCCGTTCGGCTGCTCGGGACCGCGCGCGATGTAGAGCCACCACTGCGTCTTGGTCTTGCTGAAGTTCATATTGGAGTGATCGGTTTTTCCGGTGGGCGGCACCAGATAGGCCTGTCCCTGATCGAGCTGGCGCAAATCGCTGCCCAGGAGCACCTGTGCTGGCTCCGGCGTCAGCAGTGTCCAGATCTCCTCGGTGCCCGGGGTATGGCTATGCGGCTGCGAGACCGACCACGGCGGCACCATGACGGTGTAAATGCGCTCGCCGGCGATCAGGCCGTCGTTGGCGCTGAAGATGCAGTGCGACTCATTAGCCCAGTGCGCATTCTCCTCGCACCAGGGCAACTTCTTCACGTCGCGCACGATCAGGTCCTTTTCGGCATTCGGTCCGCCTGACCATTGCAGCATGATCATCCGCAGCGGCTGGTCCTCCGAGGTATTCACAAACCGGTGCGCTGCGCCGGGCGGCACCAGGATCGCGATGTCCTGGCGCAGATCCCAATAGTCCTTGCCGTTATCCAGGCGCCCCTGGCCGCTCAGCACAAAAAACATGTACTCATCGGGATAGGTCTCAAGCGGCGTCTGTGCTCCGCCGTCGAGCTGCGCGGTGGCCAACAGCTTGCGATACTGGAGCACCGCGCCCTGCGGGCCGGGATGATCGGGATCACCGGCGCGCAGGATCTCGTGAATCACAAGCGTGCCGTGCGAAAGGTGCACCGGGTTATTCACCGGATTGCCGATAAAGCGGTCGACGGATACGCCTTCCTTCTCGTTGAGTCCGACAAAATGCCTGGGCTGCTGATTTCCGTTGTTCTGGGCGGGCGGCGCGCTGCGCGGAGCCTGGGCTGCCGCCGCAAGCGAAGCTGCCAGCAAGGCGATCCATGTAATTTTCATCGTTTCCTCTTCGCCAAGATAATCTGCGCCCGTCGAACAAACGATCCAAGAGCCGAGGCCAGAGAGCGCATCGGGGAGAAGCTTACACGCCACCTGTTACACAGGTCAAGAAAAGCCTGGCGCAGCAACCACGCTGCGCGCGCAGCCTTGACGCTTCTGCTTGGCGGCTCTTAGGATGCATTTTGAACGATCGTTCAAATCGACAGGAAGGACTCGCGCATGAAACGGATCGCCGCACTCGGGCTAAGCCTCATCGGGCTCTGTGCACTTCTGCACGCCCAGCCCCCGCAGGTGCAGATTCACAACAAGCAGCTTCGCCTGACCATCTACACGCCCGATCCGCAAAACGGCTTTTACCGCGCCACCCGGTTCGAATGGGGAGGCGCAATCTGCGACCTGAAGTTTGCCGGACACCATCTCTACCGGCCCTGGTTCAACTCGGTCGATGCCTCGGTACGCGACGTGAAGTTCGACGGCGATAAGATCATTGTTGGTCCGAACACCGCCATGTGCGGCCCGGCCGAAGAGTTCCCGACACCCATCGGCTACGACAGCGCAAAACCGGGCGATAGCTTCCTGAAGATAGGCGTGGGACTCCTGCGAAAGGCCGACAACAACCGGTATTTCTTCGGCACGCAGTTTCAGATCGTGGACGGCGGTAGCTGGCCGGTGCGCCATACATCCCGGTCTGTTACTTCGCGGCAGGTGCTGGGCGGCCCAGGCGATAAGTACGGTTACGTCTACACGAAGACCATCCGCCTGGTAGGAAACAGGAGCCAGATCGTCATCGAGCATACGCTCAAAAACACCGGCAAGACTCCGCTGGACGCGCGCTTGTACGATCACAACTTTTTCACCGTCGACGGGCTGAACGTAGGCCCCGCTGACTCCGTGAAGGTGCTCTACGCCATCAAGCCGGCTCGCCTGCCGAATCCCGCCTTCGCAAAGGTCGAGGGAAACAGGGTATTCTACGTGGCGCCTGTAACTGAAGAGAACCGCGTGGCCTGGGGCTTACAGGGATTCTCGAATGAACCCAGGGACTACGACTTCACGGTGACCAATACGGCCGCGCCCGTCCAGGTACACTTTCAGGGCAACCGGCCGCTGATCAACGCGGTGGCGTGGTCCATCCGTTCCATCTTTGCCGTTGAGCCGTTTATCCAGATCAAGGCTGATCCCGGCCAGACCTTTACCTGGAGTTACACCTACACTTACAGCATTCCCGCCAAGAAGTAACAACCCTTGGGGAAGGCTCCGCCGGAAGGAGGCGGCGGAGCTTGCCGGCTTCGATAGCGCGCGACTCTTTTGGTGGAATCTAGTGGGTGCATGCCACCGGATCGAGTCCGGTCTGCCGGATCGCGTTGCAGGCGTCAGGCGAGGCCAGGAACTCCACCAGATCACGTGCGGACTTCTGGTCCGGGCCTTTCTTCACGATTCCCGCGGAAAACACGGTGATGCTCTGCACCTGCTGCGGAATGGGGCCCACAATCGTGATCCCCGGGATGGGCTTCAGTTCGCTGATTTGCTGAAATCCGATCTGAGCCTGACCGCGGGCCACAATCTCGCCGACGGGCGTTGCGGGAATCATGTGACTCTTGGGCTTCATCTGGTCTTCGATGCCCAGCTTGCGGAAGAGCTGTGCCTGGATGTAGACCCCGCTGGCGCTATCGGAGTAGGCCACGGAGCGCGCCTTGAGCAGCACCTTGCGAAGCTGATCGACCGTGCTGATATCGGGCACAGGCGCGCCGGCCTTCACGGCCATACCGATGGGCGAGCGGGCCAGGTCCACGACGCTGTCCGGCTCCACGTACCCCTTCTTCACCAGCGCATCCGGCGCCGAACGGACCATGATCACAACATCGGCGCTCTCGCCCCGCGCCAGCCGCACTGGAATTGCGCCAGCGGTTGTACCCATCGAGGGCCCCCAGATTGAATCCAGGTGCGTGCCGGCGGCTTTCTCAAACTGCGGCCCCAGCATCTTGTAGGCCGCAGCAAATCCGCCTGAGCTCATGACCTTCACGTCCTGCGCACGAAGCTGCGCAGCCATCATCAGTGCCGTTACAACCAGCAGTCCTAATTTACTCTTGGCTATCCAGCGATGCATTCTTCTACTCCTCTCAATAACCTTCCGCATTGGAAACCGCAGCAGTGACTTGCAAGGGCCTCGCCCGGCCGCGCGCCAGAAGCACCGCGCTCAACCCCAGGGCGGCGGCAAACGACAGCCAGAGACCCGGAACCGCGCGGTTGCCGGTGGCGTGAATCAGATAATTGCTGATGGCCGGCGTGAAGCCTCCAAAAAAGGAGGTGGCCAGGCTGTAGGCCAGCGAGAAGCTCAGGGTGCGCACCTCGATGGGCACGATCTCGGTAATGAAGACGATCAACGCACCGTTGTAGCTTCCGTAGACAAACGACAGCCACAGCTCCACTTCCAGCAGCTTGGCGAAGCTGGGGCCGGCGGTGAGCCACAGCATGGCCGGATACGCGCTCAGCAGCATCAGCACGGTGCAGCCGATCAGCAGCGGTAGGCGGCCGATGCGGTCCGACAGCGCCCCCATAATCGGCAGCCAGAGCAGGTTCGAAGCGCCCACACACAGCGTGACGATGAAGCTGTCGATCCTGCTCAGGTGCAGTACCACGGTGCCGAAGGTGGGCGTGTAGGCAGTGATCATGTAAAACGAGACGGTGGTCATCGCCACCATCATGGTGGCCACGATCACCAGCCGGAAATTGTCCTTCAGCGAGCGCAGAATCTCACCTACGCCCGGGTGATGTTTGCGCGCCTTGAACTCGTCCGACTCGTCCAGCGAGCGCCGCATCCGCATCAGCAGCGGAATGATGAGGCAGCCGATCAGCAGCGGAATACGCCAGCCCCAGGCCGCCATCGTTTTTGGGGTAAGCAGTTCGTTCAACGCCAGCCCCAGCACAGCGGCAAACATTACCGCTACCTGTTGGCTGGCCGATTGCCAGCTCACATAGAACCCCTTGTTCCCGGGCGTGGCGATCTCCGACAGATACACGGAGACGCCGCCCAGTTCCATGCCCGCGGAGAATCCCTGCAACAGCCGTCCGGCCAGAACCAGCAGCGGCGCGAGAATGCCGATCGTGGCGTAACCGGGAACGCAGGCGATGGAGAGGATGCCCACCGCCATCAGAGCCAGCGTTAGCATCAGGCCCGCGCGGCGGCCGTGGCGGTCCGCATACGCGCCCAGCACGATTGCGCCCACCGGCCGCATCAGGAAGCCTGCGCCAAAGGTCATCAACGCAAGCGACAGCGAGAAAAACGCATTGCGGCTAGGAAAGAAGGCGCGCCCGATGGCCGCGGCATAATACCCGAAGACCATGAAATCGTACATCTCGAGGAAATTGCCGCTCGAGACACGAATCACCGCCCAGATTTTGGCCTTGCGATCGCTTGGATTCACGCGCTGTGCGTCTCCCTCGGCTCGGAAGATATCTCTCTGTCAATCTCAAATTTAATCGAACGTTCAAATCTATAGATACAAATATATCGTCCCGCAGTGTAACGGCAGAGGCGTCCACTTGGCCAGCGCTGGGCTGGGCGGACCTCGACCTGTGAAGCTGGCTGAGGGATAATCAAAGAGATGGGCCGAGCGGCCCGAATGCCCAGCCGGCGAAGAAAACTCGCAGGGCTACCTTCCGGAGCTCGGCCGCTCACTGCAAAAGGGCGGGTGCAATCCTCAACATCGTCCGACCGTACTTGGGCTCCGTTGCACAAATTCATCTCTCTGTTAAGAACGAGGGCTTCTTGCATGCTTCTGTGGCAAATGGCTGTAGATAGAGCGTGATTGAGGCAGATGAAGTGATCTAAATCACATCAGAACAGCATCTCCAGCCTGTACTTTGGCCTTGGAGAGATCGCGAAAAGCAACGTTCTCTTCCGCACGCGGGAGGCGTGCCACAGCAATGCCAGCCAGCAACTCGACCACGGTGCTGTCCACACCCAGCCGGATGACTCCGGCGCGCCCGGTCCATTGGCAGGAACTGCTGTCCACGCTTTTGCTGGTTCTCCCTGCTCGCGGCGCTCTGCGGCGCCTTCCATTCCCCGAAGAGATCGAGCCCCTGGTGCCCCCGCGGTCGCCACCCTTTGCTGCCAAGATGTGGGCATAAGAAGACCTGCTCCCGCTTCCCCGACCTCAACGAAAAACTGATTTTGAGCTCTTCCTGGTGTGTGCGCACGTGAGGCGTCTTTGTCGCTTCCCTTTCGCTTGCACCGCTGATGAACCGCGGTGGACGCTCGTCGCTCCCATCGCCTGACAAACACTTTCCGCGGTCCCGTCGCATCGCCGAACGGATCGGCAGAAGAGGTGAATATGCAAAAACTCCTGCGAATTTTGGTTGTGGCCTGTTTTGTTCTGAGCGTCAGCTACGCGCATGCGGTTCCGAGTTTTGCCCGCCAGACCGGGCTCTCGTGCAATGTCTGTCACACCGATCCGCCCGAGTTGACTGCCTTCGGACGCAACTTCAAGCTGCGCGGCTATGTGCTCACCGACATGACCAACAAGGACAAGGTTGGCAACGCCAAGGACCTGCTTTTATCCAAATACATTCCTGTCGCGGTCATGATGCTGATGTCGAACACCGCTTTTCAGGCCAATCAGCCTGCCAGCCAAAACAACGCGGCCAGTTTTCCGCAGCAGTTGAGCCTTTTCTTCGCAGGCGGCTTTGCTTCGCACTTTGGCGGCATGGCCCAGATCACCTACACCCACGCCGATGACAAATTCGGAATGGACAATACCGACCTGCGCTATGCCAATCAGACCAAGTTTGCCGGCAAGGACCTGGAATACGGCATCGATCTGAACAACAACCCCACCGTCGAAGATCTGTGGAACAGCACGCCCGCCTGGGGCTTCCCCTGGATCCAGACGGATTCGGGCGTCGGCTCAATCGCCGGAGCCGTGATCGATGGCGCCCTCGGCCAGGACGTGGTGGGCGTCGGCGGATACGGCATGTGGAATAACCATCTGTACGGCAACGTGACCTTGTACCGTTCCGAACATGCAGGAGCCGCAACCCCGGTGACCGGCACCGGCCAGGCCTACAACATCAGCGGCGCGGCGCCGTACTGGCGGGCCGCCTGGCAGCAGACCTGGGGCGCCAACTATCTCGAGGTCGGCACCTACGGCATCTATCTGAATAATTTTCCCAACGCCATCTCCGGTCCGGAAGACCGCTATGTGGACCCCTCCTTCGACTTCCAGTATGAGCGGCCCTTCGGCCCCAACCTGCTCGATGTGCATGGCACCTGGATCCACGAGAAGTCGAATCTGGGCGCCACCTACGCGGCGGGCGGTGCAGCCTTCGCCGATCACCACCTGAACACGCTGCGAATCGACAGCACCTATCACTGGCGCACCCGCTACACCGCAACCGGCGCATTGTTCTCCACCACCGGCAACAGCGATCCGGTGCTCTATGCGCCCGCCCCGCTCACCGGCAGCAACAACGGCAACCCCGATACCACGGGCTACATCGGGCAGGTCGCCTTCTGGCCGGTGCAGAACATCGACATCGACTTCAACTACACCGGCTACTTCAAATTCAACGGCGCGGCGACCAATTACGACGGCGCAATGCGGAATGCTTCCGACAACAACACGGCTTACATGGCCTTGTGGCTGAACTTCTAGGAGATTCCCGTGGAACAGGAAAATCACCCCACTCCGCTCGAGAGCAATAAAGAAGTCATCGTTATCAACCGGCGCTCCTTCTTCGGCGGGCTGCTGGCCATTGGATCGGCCGGCATGGGCGCCATTCTCGCGGCGCCCGTGCTGCGCTACGTTCTCTACCCGTTGTATGCCAAGAGTTCCAAGGCCGGATGGTCCGAAGTCGGCAAGCTGGAAGATTTCCCAGTAGGATCTTCCCCGGTTCGCAAGACCATCACCTTCACACAGCTCGACGGCTGGCGCGAGGTGGTTTCGGCGCAGTCGGTCTACGTCAATCGCCTCGCCGACGACCAGTTCGAAGTGCTCTCTGCCATCTGCCCGCACCTGGGGTGCAGCGTTTCCTGGCAGCAGAGTGCGGCCGACTTTCTCTGCCCCTGCCACGGCAGCGTCTTTACACCCGATGGAAAGGTGGTCAAGGGGCCCGCGCCGCGAGGCATGGACACCCTGCCCACGCGCATTGAGGATGGCAAGCTACAGGTCCACTTTGAGTTCTTCCGCGAGAATGTGCCGAACAAGGAACAGTTGAGCTAACCGCATCGAGGGGGATGCCGTGCAAAAAGAACAACACAAGCTTTCAGCAGACCCAGCCAGCGGGAGCCTTGGCAAACGTATCTTCCACTGGATGGATCGCCGCGCCGGCGTAGACAAGCTGATGAAGGAATCGCTGGATGAGCCCATTCCCGGGGGCGCCCGCTTTGCCTACGTCTTCGGCTCCGGCCTGCTGTTTATCTTCATCTCGCAGATCATCACCGGCCTCTGCCTGGCGCTCTACTACGTGCCTTCGGCAGAGACCGCTCACACCAGCGTCGCCTACATCACCAAGAAGGTAGCGGCCGGCGCATTTCTGCGCAGCCTGCACTACTACGGATCGAGCGCGATGATCATCGTGCTGGTTCTGCACTTTCTGCAGACCTTTCTGTATGGCTCGTTCAAGGGCCGGCGCGAGTTGCTGTGGATCTCCGGAGCCACGCTCTCGTTCCTGGTCCTGGGCATGGGCTTTACCGGCTATCTGCTGCCCTGGGATCAAAAGGCGTACTTCGCTACCGCGGTAGGCACCAATATCGTCGGCCAGGTGCCATGGATCGGTGAATGGCTCACGCGGCTGATGCGCGGCGGCGACACCATCGGCACGCTGACGCTCTCCCGCTTCTATGTCGCACACGTCTTTATCGTTCCGGGACTGATCTTTGCGTTCATCGCCATTCACATCTTCCTGTTCCGCAAGGCGGGAGCAGCCGGACCGATCAACGAAGATCCCATCCATCCCAAACTGCCGGCGGAGAACTTCTATCCGCGTCAGGTTCTGATGGACATGGCCTTTGCGCTGCTGCTGATGGTGGGGCTGGGCTTCCTTGCTTACTTCCATCCTGTCGGGCTGGGTCCGATTGCCAACCCCGCGGACACCCACTACCTGCCGCGGCCGGAGTGGTATTACCTGCCCTTCTTCGAGTGGCTCAAGTTCTGGGAAGGTCCCAAGGTTGTCTTTGCGGTCGTGGTCACGCCGGCAGTGCTGGCTCTGCTCCTCTTTCTGCTGCCCTTCCTCGACAGGAGGCTGGAACGCAAGCCATGGCGCCGGCCCATTCCGGTGCTGGCTGTGGCCATCGTTCTGGGCGGCACCATCTTCCTCGGCTATCGCAGCCGCTACGACGATGAGCACGACCCCACCGTCGCCGCGCAACTGGCGCTCCAGGCCCGGCAGGAGGAGGCTTATACCAAGGCGCCCTTCGAACCCTACGAGGAGTCGCCCGGCGGAACCGGCCCTCTGGCTCTTCCCAGCGGCCCCGTGAATCCACTGGTCGCTCAGGGCAGAGGCATCTTCCAGGCCCACGGCTGCTCCGGCTGCCACGGCGACCTCGGCCGCGGGACCTCCATGGCACCCGACCTGAAGGACATCACCACCGAATTCCCGCAGCCGCAGCTGATCTCGATGCTGCACAATCTCACGCCGGCCATGCGCGCCGGGCACATGCCGGCAGTGGACATTTCGCCGGACAACATGAAGGCGCTGCTGGCCTACCTGGCGGTGATCGGAACTCCGGAAGCGAATGTCCAGCCATCTTCAGGCCAGACGCTAGCTTCCGCCACCACTTCGCAGCAAGCTGTACCCGTAGCGATGGGCAGCACCGGCGAATCCGCGCAGCCGCAAGCCGGAGCGCCCGCGCAGCAATCTGCCGCAGTCGCGGCAGGCGCGCAGATCTTCCAGCAGCACGCCTGCTCAGCTTGCCATGGCCCCACCGGACAGGGCCGCATTGCACCGGCTATCGCTCCCATGATCGCGCACCTCTCCGATGCGCAAGTGGCCCATGTGCTCCAGAACCCGACGGCCAAAATGAAGGCCGGCGGCATGCCGCCCTTCACCGGAAGCACGGCGGAGCGCGACAACCTGATCGCCTTCCTGCGCAGCTTGCACGCTCCTCAGAAGCAAGCGCCGAGTCCGCCGCCGATGGCGGCTGAAACCGGCGGCAGCGTGCCCTATCCGGAGATGCCTGCGCCAGGCGCGGAGTCTGCGGCCCCCGAAGCCAGCAGCGCCGCACCGGCAGCTCCTGCGGCAGCGGCACCAGCGGCGGCTGCGCCGCAGCCCGTTGCCTCGTCCGCGGCCAAGCCCAGCCCCGGCCGCACGCTCTTCCTCACCCAGGGTTGCGCTGCCTGCCACGGACAGATGGCGCAGGGCACGCAATTTGCGCCTTCGCTGGTGGGCATCGGCAAGAAGTTCCCAGGCGACAAGCTGCCCTATCTGCTGCATCATCTCACTCCGCAGATGCGCGCGGGCGGCATGCCCACCGTCACCCTCACTGGCGAGAAACTGCAACAGCTTGTTGCTTATCTCGACAGCCTGGGGACGGCGCCGGCAACGCCGGCTCGCCCGGCACAGGCACACGGCGCGCCCGCGCCATCGGCAACCGCGGCGCCGGCAGCTCCGGCCACCGCGGCGCCGCGCCCGCCGCTCAGCCCGCTGGCGCAGCGCGGACAGAAGATCTTCCAGCAGATGCGCTGCGAAACCTGCCACGGCGTCGGCGG
>JAJZCY010000092.1 GCA_021828835.1 Acidobacteriota bacterium
ATCAAACGCAAAGGCGGCGTCAAAGCCCGAAGACTCATCGCCGCCACTTCCGACAACTATCGCGCCGAACTCCTCGGACTCAAATGATGTTCATGCGATTGCCCTGTGTGGCGGACCCTGGAACGGGGAGGACACGCCGAGGTACATCGGGATCTTGAGGCAAGAACCGGCCATGTGCCAAAGCATCGCCGGATGAATTAGAGTGCATAGCAGCCGCAATTCAATCATTTGTGTGAATTCAGGCTGGGCAGATGAAATCTGCGCAAAATCCCCGGAGGCACGATGCCCGTCGCCATTCCCGTCGAGCGCCGCACGCGCATACGGTTCTTTCTCTGCTTCTGGCTTTTTGTGCTGAGCGCGATCTCGTTTCTCGACCGCACCAATATCTCCATCGCGGGTACGCAGCTCAGCCATCAGTTCGGACTCGGGAATCAGCGGCTGGGCTGGATCTTCTCGGCGTTTCTCATCGGCTATGCCAGCTTCCAGTTGCCGGCGGGCGTGCTGGCGGTGCGGCTCGGGCCGCGCAAGGTGCTCACCGGCGGAGTCCTGGTGTGGGCGTTCTGCAACGTGCTGACGGCTCTGCTGCCTTCCGGATTTGCGCAGGCGGTGCTGCTGTTGATCGCGGTGCGCTGCGCGCTGGGACTGGCGGAAGCGGTGATCTATCCGGCGGCCAACCAGTTTGTGGCCCGCTGGGTTCCGCAGAAGGAGCGCGGCTTCATCAACGGCCTGATCTTCGCGGGCGTGGGCGCGGGTAGCGGGCTGACGCCGCCGCTGCTCACCTGGATCATCCTCACCTGGGGCTGGCGCGCGGCCTTCTGGTTCGATGCCACGCTGGGCGCGCTGGGCGCCATCGTGTGGTGGATGATCGCACGCGATCGGCCGGAGCAGCATCCCGCGGTAAGCCCGCTGGAGCGGCAGGAGATTGAGCAGGGGCTGACCAGTTACGCAACCGCGGCCAAGGGCGCGGCCCACGTGGACGAGCACAAGATCTCGTGGCGGGCCATGCTCTCGCGGATCGATCTGCCGGCGCTGATGCTGAGCTACTTTGCCTTCGGCTATGTTGCGTGGGTCTTCTTCAGCTGGTTTTATCTCTACATGGCGCAGGCCCGCGGCCTGAACCTGAAGACCAGCGCCTACTTCACCATGATGCCGTTCCTGTGCATGACGCTTTTCTGCCTCGGCGGCGGCGCACTGAGCGACCGGCTGACCAGGACCGTGAACCTGCGCACCGGCCGCTGTTACCTGGCCGCGGTGGCGATGCTCTTGACGGCCATCTTCCTGGTGCTCGGCTCGCGCGTGCAGGATGCTTTTACCGCGGCGGTGCTGCTGGCGCTGGGCGCGGGCTGCCTCTACCTGTCGCAGAGCTCCTTCTGGTCGGTTTCCAGCGACCTGGCGGGGAAGAACTCGGGCGTCTTCTCCTCTCTTGTGAACATGGCCTGCCAGATCGGCGCGGCGCTCACTGCATCGCTGACACCATGGCTGGCGCTGCACTTCAGTTGGAAGATGCCCTTCGCCGTGGCGGCGGGGCTGGTGCTGCTGGGGTCTGCGGCATGGCTGCTGGTGCATCCGGAACGGCCGCTCGAGGTGTAGCGCGGCGCGTCTCGCCGCCCGGGCGCAGCCGGGCCTTTGCTACCCTGAAGAGGTACTGTCATGGCCTCTCCCACTGCATCCCTGCCCGCGCTGAGCGCGGAAGAACTCGCCCGCTACGCGCGGCACCTGATCCTGCCGGAGGTGGGACTCGAGGGGCAGCAGCGGCTGAAAGCGGCCCGCGTGCTGTGCGTGGGCGCAGGCGGGCTGGGATCACCGCTGGCCTTCTATCTGGCCGCGGCCGGCGTCGGCACGCTGGGCCTGGTGGACTTCGACGTGGTGGACGCCAGCAACCTGCAACGGCAGATCCTGCATGCGACACGTGACGTGGGACGCAAGAAGCTGGACTCCGCGGCGGAGAAGCTGACCGCGCTGAATCCGGGCGTGCACGTCGTCAAGCACGAGACGCTGCTGACCAGCGCCAACGCGCTCGAGATCGTGGCCGCCTACGATATTGTTGCCGACGGCACCGACAATTTCCCTACCCGCTACCTGGTCAACGACGCATGTGTACTGGCGGGCAAGCCCAACGTATATGGCTCGATCTTCCGCTTCGAAGGCCAGGCTAGCGTCTTCGCCGCCAAGGACGGGCCGTGTTACCGCTGCATCTATCCCGAACCTCCGCCGCCGGGCATGGTGCCGAGCTGCGCGGAGGGCGGCGTGCTCGGCATTCTGCCTGGCTTGGTAGGCGTCATGCAGGCGACCGAGGTCATCAAGCTGGTGCTGAGTCAGGGCGAGCCGCTGATCGGCCGCCTGCTGCTGATCGACGCGCTGGCCATGCGCTTCCGCGAACTCAAGCTGCGCAAGAATCCGGAGTGCCCGGTATGCGGCGCACATCCGACCCTGAAACAACTGATCGACTACAACCAGTTCTGCGGCGTCAAGCCGCAGAACGCCCAGGAGAAGACATTGCAGAACGGCATCCCTCAGATCACCGTACACGAGCTGAAACAACGCCTGGACGCAGGCGACGATCTGTACATCCTCGACGTGCGCGAGCCCTACGAGTACCAGATTGCCAATCTGGGCGGCAAGCTCATCCCGCTGAACGACGTGCCGCAGCGAATGGGTGAGATCGATCGCGAGCGCGAGATCGTTGTGCACTGCCGGATGGGCGGACGCAGCCAGCGCGCCGCGGAGTTCCTCGCCCAGAACGGCTTCCGTAATGTCAAGAACCTGGCCGGCGGAATTCACGCCTGGGCGGATCAGATCGATCCCAAGATGCCGAAGTATTAAGTCCTCGATTACGGCGCGTGGGTCAACATGCGGTGCAGCCAGGAGGCGCGGCGGTAGAGGGTTTGCCCGTCTTGACTGAGGATGGCAAGCTCTTTGCCTCCGTTCAGAAGCGACCAGCGTTCGCGGTGGACCGCGCCGCCGGAATCCGCCTCCAGGCTGCGGATCGCGAGGGTGAACGAGTCCGTTGTGAGTTGCGCCGTGTACACCCTTGCCGGCGCATCGTTCTGCGCGTCGGGATCGGTCCAGGAATGCTCGCGGCCATCCGCAATCATGTGAAAGCTGACGTATTCACTGGCGGACGGAAGCGTCTCGTCCATCACGTTGCCTCGGACCCGCAGCTCCATCTGCTCGGGCATCCAGGACTCGCCGCCCGCTCGAAGCCACACGCCGTCGAAGCCTGAAGGCGGCGGCCGAAAAGCGGCGTAGACCAGGAAAACGGTGAACGCGAGCGCGAGCAGCGAGGCGAGCAAGGCGATGGTTCGCCGCGCATTCCTGGCAGCGCTGTTGGCGGCCGTTAGGCTCACGCCAGGAGTTTACTCCTGACCCGGGGGACTCCCGGGTGTTCCACCCGGAGATGTTGTATGCTGCGGGCAGCATGAAAGACATTTATGTAAATGACTTGGCCGGATTTGACGAGAGCCGGCAATTCGATTCGTTTTTTCTGGTGCTGGCGAAACAGCAGCGCATGACCCGCCAAAACAAGCCCTATCTGAGCCTGGTGCTGGGCGACAAGACCGGTCAGATGGAAGCGCGCGTCTGGGAGATGAACGATCCCCGTATCTCCAGGGACTTCGAGCGCGGCGACACGGTAAAGATTCGCGGCTGCGTTTCCCGCTTCGACGAGCGCTGCCAGATCAAGGTGGACCAACTGCGCAAGACGCAGCCGGGCGAGGTGGACAAAGGCGATCTGCTGCCCAGCACGGCGCACGATATCGACGAACTGTGGGCGCAGTTGCAGGCAGTGATCGGCAGCATGACGAACCCCGACCTGCAACGGCTGCTGCAGGCGGTGCTGGCCGAACCGGAGATCGCGCAGGCCTATCGCGAGGCCCCGGCGGCGCGGCAACTGCATCACGCCTGGCTGGGCGGGCTGCTGGAGCACGTGGTGAGCCTGCTGGGCCTCGCCGAGCGTGTGGCCGCGCATTACCCGATTCTGGATCGCGATCTGCTGCTCACCGGGGTCATCCTGCACGACATCGGCAAAACGCGCGAGTTGAGCTGGGGCACAGGCTTTGATTACACCGTCGAAGGCGTGCTGCTGGGGCACATCCAGATGGGCGTGGATATGGTGGAGAAGGCGGTGGCAAGCCTGCCGGCATTTCCGGAGCGGCTGCGCACGCTGGTGCTGCACCTGATCCTGTCGCACCACGGCAAGCTGGAGTTCGGATCGCCCAAGCTGCCCATGATTCCCGAGGCGCTGGCGCTCAACTTTGTGGACGACTTCGACGCCAAAATGATGGCGGTGGCGCAGGAGTTTGAGAAATCGGCGCGCGAAGGCCGAGCCGCGGACGAGCTGACCGGCAAGGTGTGGTCGCTCGATAACCGGCAGATGCTGAATACGAAGGAGTGGTTGAAGGGCGGGGCCTAGTTTCCTGCGTGCGCGCTCGATCGGCAGCCGACGCTTCCCACCTTGCGCGCGAGCAAGCTGCGCGGAGGCGGTCGCAAAAAGCTTTGTGGCCGGTCAACTGAGCCGCTCAAAGATGCCGGCCGCGCCCATGCCGCCGCCCACACACATCGTCACCATCCCGTACCGCAGCTTCCGCTCTTTGAGCCCGTGAAGGAGAGTCGCGGTTAGTTTGGCGCCCGTACATCCGAGCGGATGGCCCAGCGCGATGGCGCCGCCGTTCACGTTCACCTTGGCGGGGTCCAGGCCCAGAGTGCGGATCACGGCCAGCGCCTGCGCCGCGAACGCTTCATTCAACTCGATCAACTCGATATCCTCGAGCTTGAGCCCGGCGCGCTTCAGCGCTTTGGGCACCGCGGCCACCGGCCCGATGCCCATCTCTTCCGGCAGAACACCAGCCACTGCGTAGGCCACCAGGCGCGCCATCGGTTGGAGCCCCAGCTCGCGCGCCCGCCCGGCTTCCATCAGCACGGCCGCGGCGGCGCCGTCAGAAGTCTGCGAGGAGTTGCCGGCAGTCACCGATCCGCCCGCATGAAAGACCGGCTTCAACTTCGCCAGCGCCTCGGCGGAGGTGTCGGCGCGTGGGCCTTCGTCGGCGGCGAAGTTCTTCTCTTCGACGCGCAGCTTTCCGGGTTGGCCGCCGGGGCGGGCGATCCCTACCGGAACTGGGATCAGCTCCTGATCGAAGCGGCCCGTCTTTTGCGCGGCCAGGGCCTTCTGGTGGCTGGCTAGGGCAAAGGCATCCTGATCGTCGCGACTGACGTTGTAGTGGCGGGCCACGCGCTCGGCGGTGAGCCCCATGGTGAGCAACGCGGCCGGATAGTGCTCGGCGATCCAGGGGTTCGGGCTGGGCTTGGCTCCTCCCATGGGAATGACGCTCATCGATTCCACCCCGCCCGCGACGACGACCCGGCAGCCTCCGCCGCGAATGCGCTGATCGGCCTGGGCGATGGCTTCCAGGCCGGAGGCACAAAGGCGATTCACGGTGACGCCGGGAATCTCCACGGGCAGTCCGGCGCGTAGGATGGCCCAGCGCGCGGGGTCCCAGCCCTGCTCGCCCTCGGGCTGCGCACAGCCCAGAATCACGTCATCTATCTCGCGCACATCGAGTCCGGGCGCCCTGTCCAGCGCCCCGCGCAGTGCAATGGCAGCCAGATCGTCGGGGCGGGTGGTGGAGAGAGCGCCCTTGGGCGCGCGGCCTACCGGGGTGCGAACAGCGCTGACGAGAATGGCTTCAGACATGGGAACTCCTCAATGCAGGCAACGAGGGGACAAGGCAGTAAGGGAACAAGACAACTGCTGCACAGTAGGATGCTGCAGCTAATCCGGGGGCATCGCGAGCAGGGTCCAGGCGCCTTTGGCAAAGAAATGGTAGACCGTCTTGTGGTCGATCGTCGAATCGGCGAGAGCCTCGTGGTCAATGAGCGGGGGGCGCGGATCGAGCCCGGACTGGGCTTGATGCACCTGCTGCGGCGAGGCCGGATCGATGGCCCAGTTGAACCCCAGCACGTGTGTGCCGCCGTTCATCTGCAACCGCTCCGTCTCAGGCGCTGAGGAAAGCTCGAAGGGCTCGGCGGGCGACCGCGATGCAAAGAAGACCAGCAGCGAGGTGGTGCCTTTGACCGAACAGAGCACGGCCCAATCGGAGGAGCCGGGGCTCTCAAAGCTGCCGTGAACGACATTCTCCGGGTGATAGGCCTCGTAGGTCTGCGGGATCAGGCAGCCGCGGCTCGTGAGAGCGGCGCTGATCGCGGGCGGCAGGCTGGGAAACGAGACCGGCGGCAGATGGCGGATGAGATAGGGAACGGACTGGCCGTCGATCACGACGCGGCCGGAAACATCGAGCTGCGGCAGGGCCTGCTGCGCGGCGCAGCACAGCGGCGATGCGAGCAGGCACATCAGCGCGAGAATGTGCGGTTTCATTCGCATCGCAGGCCCCGGCAGTTCCCAACCTGAAGCAACGGGACTTTGCGCAAGCTGACCGTCTCGAAAGGCTTGCGCCGTTACTTCTCTCCAATGACCTTTGCGGCCGCGTCGATCTGGTCGCGGGTATTGACCTCAGTCGCGCACCAGAGCGTGCAGCCGGCCAGTTCCGGATACCAGCGGGAGAGATCGGCGCCGCCCACGATCTTATTGCGCAGCAGCCGCTGGCTCAACGCCGCGGGTGTCTCTTCCGTCTGGAGGACGAACTCATGGAAGCGCGGGGCCCCCTGGAAGCGCAGCTTCGCGCCGGAATGTGCGCTGAGGGCTTTGGCGGCGTAATCGGACTTGGCCAGATTATGCTCGGCCAGCTCGCGTATGCCTTCCTTGCCGTACACCGCGAGAAAGATGGTGGCCATGAGCGCCACCAGTGCCTGGTTCGTGCAGATGTTGGAGGTAGCCTTCTCGCGGCGAATGTGCTGCTCGCGGGTGGCGAGGGTTAGCACGAAGCCGCGGTTGCCGGCCCCATCGACGGTCTGGCCGGCAAGGCGTCCGGGCATCTGGCGGACGTACTTCTCCTTGGTGGCGATGACGCCGCAGAACGGGCCGCCGTAGCTGAGGGCGACGCCGAAGGACTGCGCCTCCATGCTGACGATGTCGGCCTCGACCGGCGGGCGCACCACGCCCAGCGAAACGGCCTCCGCGATGGAAACAATGAGCAGCGCGCCGCGGGCGTGGGCGATCTCGGCGATGGCGGGAATGTCTTCAAGAATGCCGAAGAAATTCGGGCTCTGCACCAGCACAGCGGCGGTCTCATCGGTGATGGAGTCTGCCAGCGCCTTCATGTCAATGCGGCCGGTTTCGGCGTCGTAGCCGACCAGGGTGGTGGGCAGGCCCTGATGCTTGGCGTAGGTGGCCAGCACCTCGCGGTACTCGGGATGCACGGTGCTGGCGACCACGGCCTTGTGGCGTCCGGTGACGCGCACGGCCATCATCACCGCTTCGGCCGCGCCCGTCGAGCCGTCGTACATGCTGGCGTTGGCCAGATCCATGCCGGTGAGCTCGGCGATCATGGTCTGAAATTCAAAGATCGCCTGGAGTGTGCCCTGGGTGATCTCGGCCTGGTAGGGCGTGTAGCTGGTGAGGAACTCGCCGCGCTGCACCAGGGAGTCGATGATGACCGGCCGGTAATGGCGATAGGCGCCCGCGCCAAGGAAGCTGGCATAGTCGGTGGCGTTCTTCTGGCCGGCGGCGCGGAAGTAATCGACGATCTCACTCTCCGCCTGCTGGCGGGGAATCTCGAGGTCGCGATCCAGGCGGTATTCGGCGGGAATGATGGCGAACAGATCGTCGATCGTCGCAGCGCCGATCTCGGCGAGCATCTGTTCGCGCTCGGCAGGCGATTTGGGCAGGTAGCGCATGGCGGCTTACAGCTCCTAGCTTTTAGCTTCTAGCTTTTAGCTAAAAGGCGAAGCGCGAGCTCGGCCCGCGCGGGGGACTACAGGATTGGAAATTACCGGACCCGGCGCAGCCATGCGGACGGCCAGAAGCCAGAGGCCGGATTCTAGCCATTCGTCTCTTCCGCGATGAAGGACTCGTAGGCGGCGGCATCGAGGAGGTTCGTGACCTCGTTCGGATCGGCAAGCTTCACCTTGATGATCCAGGTGCCGTGCGGATTCTCGTTGATCTTGTCGGGAGCGTTTTTCAGCTCCTCATTCACGGCGGTTACGGTGCCGGTGACCGGAGAAAACAGATCGCTGACGGCCTTGACGCTCTCCACCGAGCCGAAGGGAGTGTTGGCAGTCACCTGGTCGCCAACCTTGGGGGCATCGACGTAGACGATATCGCCGAGCGAGTTCTGGGCATAGTCGGTGATGCCGATCGCGCCAGTGGCGGCGTCGATCCATTCGTGTTCCCGGGTGTAGCGGTACTCCGTGGGATAGGCCATTCAATCTGCTCCTTGAAAGAAAAGCAAGATCATAGTTTACTCCCCGGGGCCGGGGGAAAGAGGGCGCGGGAAACGGGTCGGCGGGGCATGCGCCCTGTAGACCCACAGGGCGGCGATAAGGCCAGCACCGCGGCGGCTGCCACGAAATTGTTTTTCTGCTTGACGGTCTCATACGCGGATGGGCATACTCTCGAACTGTCATCGAGCGGTGCTGCTTCCCCGGCACCGGCGAAAGCTGGCTTATTTTATGGATCTGGTCCTGCTGCGCATCCTCTTCGTCGCCCTTTTTGCCACCGTCTGCTTTTTCCTCCATCCCTTCGGGATTCCCTACGGTTGGCTTTCTGCCCTGGCCGGTGCCGCCGCCGCGTCCGCGGTCATCGTCTTCGAGCTGCGGGTGCGCGCACTCACGTTGCGGCGGCTGATCGGGGCGGTGGCGGGCAGCGTGCTGGGCATCGTGGGCGCCGCTTTGTTCTGTCTGGTGCTGCGCACCGCCCCCATCTCCGCGCAGGACTCGGCAGTGCTGCAGATCTTCGTGCTGCTGCTGATGACCTACGTAGGCCTGCTGGTGGGCGCCAGCAAGGGCGATCTGCTTAACCCGGCGGCGCTCGGCACTATCTTCGCTTCGGACAAACCGACGCGGCGCACCGCCAAGGTCCTCGATACCAGTGTCATCATCGACGGGCGCATTGCCGACATCGCCGAGGCCGGATTTATCGACGGCACGCTGGTGGTTCCGGAGTTTGTGCTGCGCGAACTCCAGGTAGTGGCCGACTCCACTGACGGCTCCAAGCGGCAGCGCGGCCGCCGCGGCCTGGACATGCTCCAGCGGATGCAGTCCAACGCCACCATTCAGGTGCAGATCGTGCCCGACGACTTTCCCTCGATCCGCGAGGTGGACCTGAAGCTGCTGGAGCTGGCCAAGAAGTGGGAAGCCAAGGTGGTGACCAATGACTTCAACCTGAACAAGGTGGCCCACCTGCATCACGTCGACGTGCTGAACATCAACGACCTGGCCAACGCCCTCAAGCCGGTGGTGCTGCCCGGCGAGAAGATGAACGTAGTGATCCTGAAGGAAGGCAAGGAGTACAACCAGGGGGTCGGCTACCTGGACGACGGCACCATGGTGGTCGTGGATCACGCGCGCAAACTCATCGGGCGCCCAGTTGAGATCGCGGTGACCAGCGTGCTGCAAACGGCCAGCGGCAAGATGATCTTCGGCAAGCTGGACGAGAACGGGCGCGGCGCGATGACGGCACTCCAAGAAACGGCGGAGACGGCGCGCTAGACCCCACCTCGGCGCAGCCTGGCCGGGACGCCTCATCTCATCTCTAAAGGTGGCTGGAAAGGGCCGGGTGAATCGTCCGGCTCCCGCAGGCTGCCGCTACACGAAAGGCCCGGGACGGTTCCCGGGCCTTTCGCTGTTCCGACCAGTGGACCGCCGCTATTGCTGCTGATTCTGCGGCTGGTCCTGGTTCTGGGGCTGCGCCGGCTGGCGGGCGGGCGCTGGCGCACCGGCCACCGGCGGCGCAATGGTCATCTGCGGCACGGGCTCTGGAGCCTTGGGCGCGTTCCTGCCGGTTTCGGAGTAGCGCGTCTTTTCGCCAGTCGTGGTCGCGTGCTTTTCCTTCTTTTTGCTGGTGTCGCCGCTCAGTCCCAGAGGAGCTGACTGGGCCTGGCGATTGGCGACCTCGGCCGCATCCGGCGGGGCCGGAGTCATAGGATTGGCCGCCGGAGCCTTGGATTTCTTCTTCTTGTTCTTCCGGCTCCTCTCGTACCGTGCACGATCGCTGAAGCGGGTCTTCTTCTCCTGCACGACCGGCTCCAGCGGATTGGGCGGTTCCGCGGCATTGGCCGACTCCGGCAGCGCCCCGGCATTCACGGTGTTGCTGGACTCGTCGGTAGCCGTGGGCAGCGTCTCAAGGGGCGCTTGGCCAAACCTGATCTTCTCCTTCTTGCCGGGCTTCTGGATCTTACCGTCCTTCTTCTTCTCGGTCTTGCTGCGGAAGCCGCGGGTGTTCTCGCGATAACGGACGCGCTCCACCTTAGCCCTCTTCTTGGGCGAAGGCGGCACGTAGGCACTAAACACCGGCTTGGTTTCGTTGGGGCTGGCGCCGCTATCTTCGTATCCCGACTTGATGTCGATGAACGCCTCTTCGCGCATCTTGGTGAGATAGGCCCGGATAGCCGGCTCCATCAGGCTCATGTAGAGGGCCTGATCGACCTGGTCCTCAACCTGGTTGAAGGGCTGCACGCCGGCCGGGGTGTGCTGAGTAACCTTGAGGATGATCCAGCCCTGGCGGGTGCGGATGGGCTGTGTCCACTGCCCGGCATTCAGAGAAAATGTCTTCTCCTCCAGCACCTTGGCCAGCGCGCCGCGGCGGAACTGTCCGAGATCGCCCCCCGAAGCTGCGGTGGGGCCGTTGCTGAAGCGGCGGGCCAGTTCGGCGAAGTCGCCGCCCGAATTGAGGCGCGCTTCGATATCGTCGGCCTTGGCCTTCGCCTCCGCCACCTTGGCGGGATCGTCCTGCCCGTTGGCGCCGGCCGCGCCGGTCGAGATCAGGATCTCACTCAGGTGAATGCTCTCCGGCTGCTGAAAGTCCTGCTTGTGCTCCTCGTAGTACTGCCGCGCCTGGCCGGGGGTGATCTGAATGCGCGAACCCACCTCCTGCCGCATCACGTCCTGGGTGATGATCTGGTTGCGGATGTTCTGCTTGAAGTCGGCGTAAGAGACGCCCTGCTCTTCGGCAGCCTTCTGCAAGTCCTCGAGCGAGGCAAGGTGGTACTGCTTGCGGATGTCGTCCAGGCGCTTGATCAGCTCGGTGTCGCCGGTAATCCCCAGTTCCTTGCCCTTGGAAAGCCAGAGCTGCTGGTCGATCAGGTCGCGGAGCAGGTTGCGGCGGGCGTCCGCCATCTCCTGCATGGTCTCGCCGCGCTGCCGGCCTTCGTTATCCAGCTGCTGCAAGGCAGTGTCGTAGTCGGTCTGGGTGATGATCTGATCGTTGACGCGCGCAATGATCTGTTCGACGACCGTACCGCCGAACGGGCTGGAAGACTGCGCGGCCTGGTTCTGCGCCGCCATGGGCAGGGCGCATAGGGCGGCGCCCAGGACCAGGGCCGCGGAAGAGGAGAGAAATCTTGGGTTCATAGAGTTCGCATGGGCGAAGAGTCGCCTGGAGACAGGATTTTTCGCCACTGATTGCATAGACGACATTGTAAATGGCAGGCGAGCGGAGGGCGATTTTCTGTGGCTGATGGCATGAACAGGGGTTGAGATGGGGTAAAAAACCGGCCGTCTGTTCGAGACCCCGCAGCGCAGCTCGGCGCGCTCCCGCTACCCACTTCGGGGCCGCGGCCGTCTAATCTCTCGGTGCTATACTTTAGCCCGAGACAGCCCTGCATAAGGCGTGGGCGGTCTTCCAATGGTTCCAGGCCTTGCCGGAGGATGGGCAAGGTCAAATTTTTAGCAAGCCTGGGTGGCGGAACAGCCGGCCTTCAGGTCTGGAAGATTGGGGGCCGAGAAGCGTCCGCCGCAGTCACCGTCTGGAGGTCCGTCCCTATATGACGTCCCGCGCCCGCCGCGCATTTTTCGCCATCGTTCTCTTCTTTTCAGTCTGTGCCTTGGCGGGCACGGTACTGCAGCGCAAGGTCGGTGCGCAATCCTCCGCGGACGAAAGCCAGCTCCGCGACAGCCTCAAGCAGTTCACCGATGTCTACACCCTGGTCGAGCAGAACTATGCCGAACCGATCACCGGCGACAAGGCCCAGGACGTGATCTTCGATGGGGCCATCCCCGGCATGCTGCACGTGCTCGATCCGCACTCCAACTTCTACGATCCCAAGGCCTATGCCCGCCTGCGTGAAGATCAGCGCGGGCACTATTACGGCGTGGGCATGGTGATCCAGCAGCAGAACAACAAGGTTTACGTGGTCACCCCCTACGAGGGCACCCCCTCGTTCCGCGCCGGCATCCATCCCGGGGACATCATCTCGGCGGTGGACGGCAAGAGCACCGACGGCTGGTCGAGCGACCAGGTGGCCAAGGCGCTGAAGGGCCCCAAGGGCACCCACGTGCAGATCTCCGTGATTCGCTACGGCCAGGCCAAGCCGCTGCAATTTGACCTGGTCCGCGCCGAGATTCCGCACCCCTCGGTCGACCTCAAGTACGAGATTCGTCCCGGCGTCGGCTACATCCACCTCACCCAGTTCCAGGAGACGACCGGGCAGGAGATGAGGGATGCCATCGACAGCTTCGGCAATCTCAAGGGTCTGGTTCTGGACCTGCGCGGCAACCCCGGCGGCCTGCTCAGCCAGGCGGTGGATGTGTGCGATCACCTGCTGGCCAAGGGCCAGGTGATCGTCTCGCAGCGCGGGCGCGCCTATCCGGACCAGGTCTACACCGCAACCCATGGCAACGGCGGCAAGACCTTCCCGATCGTGGTGCTGGTGAACAACAATACGGCCTCGGCGGCGGAGATTGTCTCCGGCGCCCTCCAGGATCACGACCGCGCCTTGATCGTAGGCCAGACCACCTTCGGCAAGGGCCTGGTGCAAACCGTCTACAACCTGAGCGACGACACCGGCCTGGCGCTGACCACCTATCACTACTACACGCCCTCGGGCCGTCTGATTCAGCGCAACTATAACGGCGTTTCGCTGTACGACTACTACTACAACCACGCCGGCGCGCTGGCGGCCAACTCCTCCAACCGCGAAGTAAAGCTGACCGATTCCGGCCGCACGGTCTACGGCGGCGGCGGCATCACCCCCGACGAGAAGATCGAACCGCCGAAGAGCAATAAGTTCCAGGACGAACTGACCTACAAGGACGTGTTCTTCCACTTTGCGCCTGTCTATCTGTCGAATCACGCCGTCGACAAGAACTTCCAGGTGGACGACGCGGTGATGAACCAGTTCAAGAAGTTCCTTGGCGAGCAGAGCGTGGATTTCACGAATGCAGATATCGCATCGAACCTGGACTGGCTGAAGGCGCACATCAAGCAGGAGATCGTGACCATCCAGTTCGGCCAGGAGCAGGGCCTGCAGGTGCTGGCCGCGCGCTTCGACGCGGCGCGCGCGCACTGGCAGCCGGCGCAGCTGCTGTCCGACCCGCGGGGCACCGTGCAGGCCAGTTTCCCGGCGCTGGCGGTCGACGCCGC
>JAJZCY010000093.1 GCA_021828835.1 Acidobacteriota bacterium
GGAGCGTGGAATACGCGCGGCTTCCGCAGTGAGTTGGTGAACTTCGAAATCCCCGCGGAACAGGCAGGCTGACGCTGTTCTGCGGGGCGCCGCTTGGGCCATCGGAGTGCCGCCAGAAAGCGGCCTGAGCGGCTAAAACCATGTATTCCCGCGCTGCGGGACCAAGGAGGATTCGTAAGATGCGTATCAGCAATTGCGCCATGACCTTCGCTGCAGCGGCATTGGGAATCGTTCCATGCCTTGCGCAGACCCAGGGCTCTCATTCGCTCCGCAACCAGCAGTTGACCGTGACACTGGAGCAGCATGCGGCAGCATTCGCCGTGCATGCTGCCGCGCTCCAGGCGCCGGTATTCACCGCCCGCGTCGGCGCCGAGGTGAATCATCAATGGCTCTGGTCCACCGATTATCCGAAGCAACATGTGACGGATTCCACCGGCCATGATGTGCTGGGAGACCTGCACAGAATCACCGTCGGCCTATCAGGCGCTGCGGGCAAGCCGGATTTGAGCTACACGCTGGAGCTCTATGACGGCCTCCCGTACGGCACCGTGCAGGTGACAGTCAAAAACAGCGGCGCCGCTCCGATTACGGTGCAGGATATCCGTGTCCTGGATATGCTCGACAAGCCGGTGGTCAATCTGGAGGGACCGCAAGCGTCGGACCGCGTGCTCTCGGACAGCTACAGCGAAGACCGCCCCCCGCTTCATATCTTCGATCTTGGCAAGGCGCTGCGCTATGAGGGCGAGGACTCCTACGCAAAGGACTACACGAACGTCCATTTCGCGGTGGGCAGCCAGCTCATCTACAACCGGAACAGCCGCGAAAGCCTTTTTCTGGCGGCGATGACGGCGGATCGATGGCTGACCCTCTATCACCTGAAGACCCGCTCCGGCGCTGACGGAAAGCCTGCCATTGCTTCCTATGCGGTGGATTGCTCCGGAACAACGGAGGTGCTGAAGAAAGAGTCTCTGCAAGGCGATTCCCCTGAGCAGCAGGTGGAACTGAGCCTGAGTGTTGCCCCCGGAGCGACGTTGTCTTCTGAGCGGGTGATGTTTGCCGCAGGCAGCCACTACCATCAGCAGCTTGATGCTTACGGCACGGCCATTCGGCAGTTGCGTCACGCCCTCGTTGCCAAGCCGGCTCCCTGGGGCTGGTGGAGCTGGACGGCATACTACTTCGGCCTCTCCAGCGGCACGGCCCGCACCAATGCCGAGTGGCTCAAGGACAATCTGCTCTCGTATGGCTTCAACTACTTTCATGTGGATGAGGGATATGCCTATGCAGATGGCGAGTTCACGACCCCCAATGCCACGCTCTATCCGCAGGGGATTCGCCGGCTGGGGTACGACGTCTCGAAGATGGGCCTGACCTTCGGCATCTGGGTGGCTCCGTTCCGCGTGTCGGAGCGCGCCTGGGTCTATCAGAACCATCCCGACTGGCTGGTTCATGACGCCGCTGGGAAGCCGATTCAGATCGGCTATGTGGAAGGCAGCAGGGATCCCTTGTACGTGCTGGATGCCACCAATCCGGGCGCCCAGCAGTACCTGCGCAAGACCTATCGCACCCTGGTCCAGAAGTGGAACGTGCGCTACATCAAGGCCGACTTCATGGATGACACCGCAATCGAGGGCTATCACTACCGTCCGAATACCACCGCGATCCAGGCTTTGCAGATCGGATTGAAGACGATCCGCAACGCCATTGGACCGGATGTGCTGCTCGACAAGGACGGCAGCCCCATGCTGCCGGCTGTGGGCTACACCGATCTGGGCAGGATCTCCACTGATACCGGCCACTCGTTCGCCGGAATGCGGGAGGATGCCACCGGCATCGCAGCCCGCTACTACATGAACGGCAACTTCTACCGCGACGATCCGGACGCGTTTACGGTGTCGCGCCAACTGATTACCGATCAAAGCTGGCACCAGTCAAAAGCCCCCCTGACCGAGGATGAGGCACAGGTTTCCATCACGCTGGCGGCAATCGCCGGAGGCATGTTCGAGATCGGCGACGATTTGCCGACCCTGGGTACGCAGCCCGATCGCGTTCAGCTCATCAAGAACCCTGACTTGCGCCATCTGGTGCATCTGGGCCGGGCCATGCGCCCCATGGATCTGATGACCTATAGTGCGCAAGACGGTCAGCCTAGCATCTTCTTCCTACAGCAGGATGATCGCCAGGCGATGCTCGCGGTCTTTAACTGGACCGATACGCCCACCTCTCACACTCTGTCTTTGGGGATGTCCAAGTTCCCGGCCGGCGCCCGCATTGCAGCAACCGACGTGTTCGAGCCAGCCCGCAGCGTGGACCTTCAGGGCGGCAAGCTGACCATCAACGGCCAGGCGCCTCATTCCGTCCGCCTGATCAAGCTGGTGGACTCCGATATGTCCGCGCGCGCCCCGGCGGTGAGCCTGGACGCCCCGAGAGCGGCGACAGCCGGTCAGAACGTGGAGTTCCGTGCTGTGCTCGGCGCTGCGAGTGTTCCGGCTCTGGCCTATCACTGGGACTTCGGGGATGGCACAACGGGCACCGGCGCAACCGTGGCCCATGCCTACACCCACGATGCCACCTTCACGGTGAAGCTTGAAGTCGACGGATTGGATGGCCCTTCCGCCACGCAGACAGCTCACGTCAAGGTGACGGGCTCCTATCCTACGACCTACCAGGTTGAGAGCTATCGCCGCTATCAAGGCCAGGAGGATACCCCTTCGTCGCACCCATGAAGGAAGGGAGCAGCGGCTGGCGGAGTCGCAGAGCGATTCTGACCAGCCGCGCCTGCGACCCCCAGGGCCACCCAGCCGCTGGCGTACCCCCCTCATTCAGGCTTCTGTGCGAGGATCGTTCTAGGCGAAGCATCGGGATCGCCGCAGAGGTCGAGCCCGGAGGTCGCAACAGGGGGAAGAAGCGGATGAGTATCGCAACGAAATTGGGAGATGCCGGTGAGACGAGCCTCGCGGGCGGCGTACGTGTGTCCAAAGCCGATCTCCGCGTTGAGACTTACGGAACGGTGGATGAACTGAATTCTGTGCTGGGATTTGCGCGGAGCATCTGTCAGAACCCTGAGGTTAAGGCCTGGACCGAGGAGATCCAGCGCACCCTGTTTCGGCTCGGCGGGAACCTGGCCACCCCGCCGTTCAGCAAGAAAGAGCCGCCGCCGATCACCAGTGAAGATGTCGACCGGCTGACGGATCTGGTCCACAAGATCGAGGCGACGGAGGGGCTCCTCGCCGACTGGTCGCTTCCAGGGGCGCTCCCGGAAGCTGCGGCGTATGAGATGGCTCGGACTACATGCCGCCGCGCCGAGCGGACACTCGTGCGATTCATTGAATCGGGGGAGCAGGTCAGCCCCAATGTCCTCGCCTATCTCAATCGCCTTTCCGATCTGATCTGGCTGTTCGGTCGGCTGCTTGAAGTCGAGGCCGGGGTGGATTCACGCCTCCGCGATGAACAGCATCCTGGCGGCCGCTGGTCGAGGGCTTGGTAATCGGCAGAACGCTGAAAGCCGGCGCGACGGCCTGCTAGAACCTGAGGTTCTGCGCCACAGTTGCGAAACGCTGGTCGGAGCGCAGGCTTGCTAGCGACGGGTCCATCTTGGCGAAGGCCATGGAAGTGGAGTGGTCGAGCGAAGCCTTCTGAAGCCACTGGAAGGCTGCTTGCTTATCGTGCAGGCCTTCATAGGCCAGTGCAAAGCCGAAGGCCGGCACGTACTCGTTCTGCGCGCGGCTCTTCAGCACATTGAGCATACGCGTTGCATTCTGCGCGTCCCCTATTTCCCCGTAGGCTTCAGCCAGCGAAGCCTCATAATATGGATTCCCGTTCGAAGACTGCACAGCCTGCTGGAATTCCCCGATGGCATCATGCATCCGTCCCGATGCCTCATAGATCAGGCCAAGCCGGAAGTGGGATCGCGGAAACTTCGGATCCAGTTCGATGGCTTTTTTCAGGATCTGAACTGCCTGGCTGGTCTGGCCGGCGAGGAATAGCGTCCATCCGGCATTCGTGTTCACGATGAGCGACAAGGGATCGTCTTTGAGGGCGCTGTTTGCCTCCTTCACGGCCTCGGGAAATCGGCCCATAGCGGCCAGCGTCTCGCCGCTCCAGGAATGAGCCATCGCATAGTTGGGATTAATATCGATGGCGCGCTGGAATTCGTCTTCGGCGGCAGCCCCATCCCAGTCGTAATAGAAGTAGATGAGCCCCAGCGTGGCATGAGCGTCGGCCAGCGAGTCATCCATCGACAACGCCTTCAGCGCGGCCTTGTGGGCGGCGGGAAACGCCTGCGCGGGCGGCATGGAACCGTAAAGGCCCATGATGGCGTAAGAGTCGGCCACACCTTCATAGCCGTCGGCAAAATGAGGATCGAGCTGAATGGCCTGGCGGAAATAGTCGAGGCCGCGCCGGACCCCCTCCGTGGTGCGCTTGTTCCAGAAGTAGCGGCCCTTCAGGTAGGCATCGTAGGCGGCGCTGTTCTCGGTGGGCTTGCGCGCCATGCGCTTCACGTCTGCACGGGAAAGATGAATCTGCAGCGACTGCGCGACCCGCTCGGAGATCTCATCTTCCAGACCAAAGATATCGGTGGACTTCTCGTCGAAGGAATCGGCCCATAGCGTCGCGCCATCGTGAACCCGGACCAGCTGGACGGTGAGCCGGATGCGATCGCCTTCGCGCTGCATAAGCCCCTCAAGCACCGCGTCGACCGATTGCTGCTGGCCGATTTGCACTGGATTCAGGTTGGCGCCGTTATAGCGCTCGATCGCGCTTGTCGGCCGGACGATCAGAGTGCTGAAGCGGCCGAGCCGCGTAATCAGCGCATCCGTCGTGCCCTCGCCAAGATAATTCTTGTCGCTCTGCACCCCGATTTCCTGGAAGGGCAGGATGGCCAGAGAGTGAATCGCTTCGACGTTCCCGGCGGTGGTGTGATTTTGCCGGACCGCCCGCCAGGCGATCAGTGCTCCGGCGCAAACCACGAGGATGGCCAGACCGGCCAGCGCGCTCTGGCGCAGGCGAGAGGGATGCGCTTCGGCCAAGGAAAAGTGGCTGGCTGGCGCATCCGCTTCTGGGAGTTGAGCCGGCGAACTCTCTTTGCTGCTGGGCGGAGAAGGATCTGGCGCCTCCCGCCGCGTGACTGGGGCAACAAATCGATAGCCGTGCCGGGGCACCGTCTCGATAAAAGCGTGCGTTCCGCGGTCATCTCCCAGAACCTTGCGCAGTTGGGAAACCATCACTGCGAGGTTTCCCTCTTCGACAGCTACATCTCTCCAGACGGTGCGCAGCAGCTCTTCTTTTTCGACCAGACGCCCCTCGCGCTGCACCAACACAAGAAACAATTCGAAGGCTTTGGGCGTGAGTGGGACTGGCTTGCCATCGCAGAGCAAAAGCCGTTCCTGGGGGTTCAGGAGGAACTCGCCGAATTCATACAAGACGTTCATCTTGTGGAGCTTACTGCTCGCAAGAATTCCTTAATAACGTTTTCGTGCTTTCTAAAGGACTTTTGGGGCCGCAGAAAGTTAGCGTGCGGACATTAGATACAAGTCCACTACGGAGTGGAATTATAGGCAGATAAAAGAACAGCTGTCGAGACTTAAAAAATAACCCAATCGCGCAGGACGGGGCGCTCAGACTCGTCCTGCGCTAAACCGCAGCACACTGGAACAGAAAGGAATATGGCTACTCTTTCGGTACATGCCACCCCCCGGCGCCGGTCCCCGTTCCGCAGCCTCTGGTTCCAGGTTATTGTTGCCATTTTGGCTGGAATCGCGGTCGGCCGGATTGCGCCAGCGACCGGAGCGGCGCTCAAGCCTCTCGGGGACGGATTCATCCGCCTGATCACCATGGTGATTACCGCCATCATCTTCTGCACCATCGTGAACGGCATCGCGGGAATGAAGGATGCCAAGCAGGTGGGCAAGGTGGGCGGCAAGGCGCTGCTCTATTTTGAAGTGGTCTCTTCGCTCGCGCTTCTGACGGGGCTGATCGTTGGCAATCTGGTGCACCCGGGCAGCGGGTTCAATGTGAACCCAGCCACCTTGAACGCCAAATCTGTGCTGATGTACGCCACCCAGGCTCGGGCCACCGGGGTCGCATCCTTTGTGGAAGGGATCATTCCCCGCACCTTGCTCAGCGGCTTCGCGACCGGAAGCATCCTGCAGGTCGTCATGGTCGCAATCCTCACTGGATTCGCGGTAGGCAGCGTAGGCAAGCACGGTGAACCGCTTCTCCGCGTCATCAATTCAGCAACGGGCGTGGTCTTCAAAATCGTCGACTTCGTCATGGTCCTTGCGCCGATTGGCGCATTCGGGGCCATGGCCTTCACGGTCGGCCGCTATGGGGTGGCTTCGCTCGAGCCGCTGCTGCGCCTCATTCTGACCTTTATCGGCACCTGCATCCTCTTCGTCTTCGTTGTGCTGGGCTCGATTGCCGCGTTCTATCGCTTCAGCATCTTCAAGTTTCTGCGCTACATCGGAAACGAGATCGTGCTCGTCCTGGGCACCAGCTCGTCGGAAGTGGCGATGCCCAGCCTCATGCAGAAGCTGGAGAATCTGGGCTGTTCCCAGGCGACGGTGGGCCTGGTGGTGCCGATCGGCTATACCTTCAATACCGATGGCAGCAGTCTGTACATTACGTTGGCCGCGCTGTTCGTCGCCCAGGCCACCAATACCCATTTGAGCCTGATGCAGCAACTATCGCTCTTTGGCGTCGCCGTGCTCACCTCGATGGGCTCCAGCGGAGTGCAGGGGGCCGGCTTTATCGCCCTGGCCGGCACGCTGATGGTGGTGCCAGACATCCCCGTGGCCGGCATGGCGCTCCTGCTCGGAATTGACCGCTTCCTGAGCACCTTCCGCGCGCTCATCAACCTGATCGGGAATGGCGTGGCATCGATTGTGATCGCCTGCTCAGAAAAAGAAGTTGACGCCGATACGCTGCGGCAGGCTTTCATGGAAGCACAGCAGTGAAGTCCCCGGGCGACGGCTCCCGAGGGTCGAAATCTGGATTGGAGCGACAAAGCATGACAGATCAATTGTTGAGCTCGCGCCGGCGCTTTCTGGGCGGTGCGGCCTTGGCCCTGGGCAGCGCAGGCAGCCTGGCATGGAGCGAATCCAACGCACCGCAGAAGGAAGAGAAGATTCATGCGTACGAGTATTGGGCGCATCGCGGAGACATCCGGCTTTATATGTACCGGAAACTGGTGGGACCGGCGACCTCCGGCCATTCCACCAAGCCGATTCTGTTTCTGACCCATGGTTCCTCCGTCTCCTCGCGGCCCACCTTTGACCTCACGGTGCCCGGCCATGGAGAGTACTCGGTCATGGACGTTTTCGCCCGCTACGGCTACGACGTGTGGACCATGGACTTCGAAGGATACGGGCACTCCTCGCCCAGCCACGGCAACTCCAATATTGCCGATGGCGTAGCCGATCTGCAGGCCGCCACACCGGTGATCTGGAAGCAGACGGGACAGCAGAACTTCTTCCTCTATGGAGAATCCGCTGGCGCCCTGCGTGCGGGCAGTTTCGCGATGGCCGAACCTGCCCGGGTCAAGAGACTGGTGCTAACCGCGCTCTCGTACACCGGCAAGGGCTCGCGCACCCTCGAGAAGCGCGCGCAGAATGACGCCTACTACCGCACGCACAACACCCGGTTGCGCGACCGCGCGATGATCGAGAGCATCTTTACCCGCGATCAGCCGGGAACCTCCGATCCGGCGGTGGGCGTAGCCATGGCCAATGAGGAACTCAAGTTCGGCGACCATGCGCCTACCGGAACGTATCTGGATATGACCACCAAGTTGCCGATCCTGCACCCGGAAAAGCTGCCCATGCCTGTGCAAGTGATTCATGGGCAATATGACCACAGCGCAACGCTCGAAGATCTTACTGACTTTTTCCTCAAGCTGCCATCGGCCGATCGTCAGTTCATCATCATGGCGGGAGCGGCCCATCTTCCATCGATGGGGCGGAACCGGGCCCAGTTCTGGCATGTCATGCATGCCTTCCTGGACATGCCCCCGCGGCGGGACCTGGCTGCGCTGGGAGAAATGAAATGAAGCAGCAAGCCTGGGACTCCGGGAGTTCGGCTGGAAAGCGAGTAGCACGGTGAAAAATCAGAACGACGATCAAGGGTTCAGGGCGTCTCTCACCCGCCGAAACTTTGTCGCAGGTGGATCCGCAGGGCTGGCCGCCGCAGCCCTGGGCAGCATTGCCGCGGCGCAGTCTGCGACTCCGCAGACCTTCAAGCGCGTCAGCGACCCAGGGCAGAACAACATTCCTTTGCTGAAGGAGAATCCCAGCTCCAACAACCCTCCCGCCACGGACCACGGCGATACCGGCGCCATATGGTACTCCTTCGACCTCGCGCATCGGCGGCAAACGGCGGGCGGTTGGACCCACCAGGTAACGCAGCGGGAACTGCCGAACTCCACCGACGTCGCGGGCGTGAACATGCGCCTCGCCGCCGGCGGCTTTCGCGAGCTCCATTGGCACACCGCGGCGGAGTGGGCCATGATGCTCTACGGCAGCGCGCGGATCAGCGTGCTGCGGCCCGACGGCTCGGTGTTTCTCGACGATGTGAAGCGTGGCGATCTCTGGTACTTTCCTCCAGGCTTCCCCCACTCCATTCAGGGACTGGGGAAGGACGGATGCGAGTTTCTTCTCGTCTTTGACCAGGGCAAGTTCTCTGAAGAAGACACCTTCCTGCTCTCTGACTGGGTCAGGCATACGCCGCCCGATGTTTTACAGAAGAACATGAAGCTCGATGCTCAAACGCTCTCCCGCTTTCCCAAGGACGATCTCTATATTTTTGCGGCCCCGGAGCCCGGTTCTCTGGCCGCCGATAAGGCCAGCGTGGGAGGTGAATCTTCGCTTTCCACCACCCGCTTCAGCTTCCCCCTCATGGAGATGGAACCGACGATCAGCGGGCCGGGCGGCAATGTCCGGATTGTTGACTCGCGGAACTTTCCCCCGTCGACGACCATCGCGGCAGCGCTGGTCACATTGCATCCCGGCGCCATGCGCGAGTTGCACTGGCATCCGACGGGCTCGGAGTGGCAGTTCTATCTGGAGGGCCAGGCGCGCATGACGGTGTTCGTCTCGCCAAGCAATGCTCGGACCATGGACTTTCATCCTAACGACGTTGGCTTTGTGCCCTCGATGGCCGGCCATTACATCGAAAATACCGGCGATACCGATCTGGTATTCCTGGAGATTCTGCGCACGAATCAATACGCAGATTTTTCCCTCAACAATTGGCTGCGTCATCTGCCGCCGGAGATGGTGGCGGCGCACTTGAACATCACCCCGGCGGCCATCAAGCAGATTCCTTCGAAGAAGCTGGTGGTCATCTCGTAGCTTGGCAAGCAGGAATACTTGCCGCAGCAGACACAGAGGTGCTTTCGCATGAGCCGCCGAATAGGGATGCTGTTCCTTCCTCTCTCTCTTGCCGCGGTTGCAGTCTTGACTGGATCGGTGCGCTCCCAGCAGGCCCCGCGCGACGAGGAATTTGAACCGCTGGTGTTTGACCGGATCATCCCCATGCCGTCGGTGCAGGGGCGCATCGATCACATGACCGTGGATCCGGAGACCGGCCGCATCTTTGCAGCGGTGTATGGCAACGACACGGTAGAGGTCCTCGATGTGCACCGTGCGCGCGAGATGGCGGTGATCCGCGGTGGGCTGGGCGAGCCGCAGGGAGTCGCCTTCCTTCCCGAGTCCAACCGCATCGCGGTTACCAGCGACATCGGGGGCACCGTCACCTTCTTCAACGGAACCAGCTATTCCCGCATTGGCTCCGTCTCGTTCGGAGACGACGCCGACCAGATTCGCTACGACGCTCCGGCGCACCGCCTTTACGTCGGCTATGGTGACGACGCGCAGAGCGCGATCGGAATGATCGACACGCGCACCTGGCAGAAGCTTCCTCAGACCTATCAGCTGGATGCGCATCCCGAGTCGTTCCAACTGGACGACGCCGGGCACCGCATCTTTGTGAATATCGCCTCCAAGGGCGAGATCGCCGTCGTTCACACGGACAGCGGCAAAGTCGATACCTGGAAGCTTCCCGGCGCCTGGCAGAACTTCCCGATGGCGCTCGATGAGAAGGATCAGCGTCTCATCGTGGCGGCGCGCCGCCCGGCCAGACTGATGGTCCTGGACATGGAAACCGGCAAGTTGATCGCCAGTCTGCCCGGGGCCGACGACACCGACGATATGTGGTATGACGCCACGCGGCACCGCATCTACGAGCCCAGCGGCGAGGGCTTCATCTTCGTCTACCAGCAGGTGACGCCCGATCAATATGACCGCGTGGCGAAGATTCCCACGGCTATCGGCGCGCGCACCAGCGCCTACTTTGGGCAGGTGGGCAAGCACAACGACCTCTATCTCGCGGTCCCGCCGCGCGCCAATCGCGGCGCGGAGATGTGGGTCTTTGAGACGCGCGACTGAGGCACCCCCCGATCGCATGATCGATCGCACAACCGATGCGGAAGCTGCTTCGGCGCGCTCTTCTATCCGAGGGTCAGAGCGGCTTGATCATGATGTTCCGGAACCAGATCTTCACGCCCGGGTCACCTTTGGGCTCGGTTCCCTGGAGTGAGATGTGGCCGCTGTGATACTTGGCGAAGCCGGGCATTCTGGCAAACTTGGTGGCCGCCACCAGCTTGTTCCAGTTATCGTCCCACAGCCTGGTTTCGATCACTTGATGACCGTTCTGGAAAAGTTGCAGATGCCCTTTGTCTGCGATGATCTCGAACTGATTCCACTGGCCGGCGGGCTTCACCCACTCCACGTTGTCTGAGATCAGGTCGAAGATATCTCCCGAACGCTCATACAGGACGCGGCTGTCGGGAACCGTGCATGCCAGGTCCGCAATCTGCATCTCAACGCCGGTATTGTAGGTGTTGTGGTACTCAGGCGATTCATGCACGTAGAACATGACCCCGCTGTCAATGCAGGGGTTCGCCATCCACTGCAATTTCAGATCGAAGTTTGCGTACTCGCCATCCGTGACCAGGTCGGCGTAATCCTCGTGCGGATCGAGGTTGGTCTTCTTGAGCTGGATGGCGCCATCCACGACGGACCAGTCTTTTCCCGCTCCAGCCTGAAGGTAGGAGTGCCATCCCTTCAAATCCTGCCCGTCGAACAGCAGCTTCCACCCGTCTTTCTGTTGCTGCGGAGTGAGCGTGTTGGGCGGTTGAGACAGAACCTGCGCAGCGCCAGCCAGCAAAAGGCACCCGGCGAATGCAATGCTCCACAACTGCGGCTTCATCGTGAATCCCTCCCGGAGATCAGGCGCGTGCGGGCACTGGCTAAAGCTCGGTCGATTGGCTTGCCACCAACTCCTTGGCCTTGGCAATGAAGTTGGCCAGCGGCATCGAGCCTTGGTCACCTTTACCGCGGGTGCGGACACTGACTGCGCCCGCCGCGGCTTCCTTGTCGCCAAAGACGAGAATGTAGGGCGTCTTCTGGTTCGCGAAGTCGCGAATCTTCGCGTTCATCTTCTCGTTGCGCAGGTCTGTCTCCACGCGGAAGCCGGCGGCCTTCAATTCGGCTTCCACCTTCGCTGCATATTCGGCGTGGCGTTCGCTGATCGGCACCAGCCCGATCTGCACCGGCGCAAGCCACAGCGGGAACGCGCCGGCATAGTGCTCGATGAGCACCCCGAAAAAGCGCTCCACCGAGCCAAACAGCGCCCGGTGCACCATCACCGGCTGATGCCGCTCGCCGTCCTCGCCCACATATTCGAGCTCGAAGCGCGCCGGCAGGTTGAAGTCGAACTGCACCGTCGAGAGCTGCCACAGCCGGCCCAGCACATCGACCAGCTTGACGTCGATCTTCGGGCCGTAGAAGGCGGCTTCGCCGGGAATCGTCTTGTAGGGAATCTCCTTCGCCTTGAGCACGTTGTCGAGCGAGCGAATCGCCAGGTTCCAGTTCTCGTCGGAGCCGGCGTAGTGGGCGCGGTCGTTCGGATCCCACGTTGAGAGCTCGACCTTGAACTCCTTGAAGCCGAAGGTGTGCAGCACCGCCTCGGCAAAGTCGATGCAGGCGGCCACCTCGCTCTCAATCTGCGAGGGCATGCAGAAGATGTGTGCGTCGTCCTGCGTAAAGCCGCGCACGCGCAGCAGTCCGTGCATGGTGCCCGAGCGCTCGTAGCGGTACACGTTGCCCAGCTCGGCGTAGCGCGCCGGCAGGTCGCGATAGCTCTTCGGGGAGTTCTTATAGATGAGGATGTGGAACGGACAGTTCATCGGCTTCATGCGATACATCGCATCGTCCAGTTCCATCGGCGTGAACATGTTGCCCGCGTAGAAGCCCTCATGGCCGGAGGTCTGCCACAGGTTCACGCGCGCCACGTGCGGCGTGTAGACAAGCTGATAGCCGCGGCGCAGGCACTCCTCGCGCATCCAGTCCTCCATGATCTTGCGGATCATGGCGCCTTTCGGGTGCCAGAAGATCAGCCCCGCCCCGGCCAGGTCCTGAATGCTGAAGAGGTCGAGCTGCTTGCCCAGCACGCGATGATCGCGGCGTGCAGCCTCTTCGAGCCGCGCAAAGTGCTCGTCCATCTCCTTCTTGGAGAAGAACGCAGTCCCATAAACCCGCTGGAGCTGAGGATTCTTTTCGTCGCCCAGCCAGTAAGCGCCGGCCAGGTTGGTCACCTTGAAGGCCTTCACGCGGGCGGTGGAGGGCACATGCGGACCGCGGCAAAAATCCACGAACTTGCCGTTACGGTAGAAGCTCACCTCGGAGCCCGGTTCGGTGAAGCGGGTCACAAAGTGGGTCTTCATAAAGTCGCCATCGCGCTCAAATTCCGCGAGTGCCTTCTCGCGCGGCTCGAACTCGTGCACAAATTTTTCGTCGCGGGCCACCACCTCCGCCATCTTCGCCTCAATGGCGGCCAGGTCTTCGGGCGTAAACGGCTTCTCGCGGTAGAAGTCGTAGAAGAATCCGGCGTCCGTGGCGGGGCCGTGGCCCAGCTTGGTCTCCGGAAACAGCTCCAGCACCGCCGTGGCCAGCACGTGCGCGGCCGAGTGGCGGACGACCTTCAGCGCTTCAGGATCCTTCTCCGTGACCAGTTCCAGGCGCGTGTCTTCCGTGAGCGGCGTGGAGAGATCAACCAGCCGCGGTGCGCCCGCTTGGTCGGCGGCGTACATGCTGGCCTCCGACTCTTGCCCTTCGCCTGCGGGCGTCGTCTGGGCGGCGGCGGTGACCGGCGTCAGCCGGGCCACCACGGAGGCCGCGGCCAGGCGCGGAGAGATCGAGTTGGCAATGTCGAGAGGCGTCGTGCCGGCCGGCACTTCGCGAACGGATCCGTCAGGCAGGTGTACAGCGATCGTATGCGAGCTCATTTTTTCCGTGTTCCCACAGCGGCCAACCATTGGAATGATGCGGCCATCTCTCTTGAGCATAACTCGTTCCCCCTGCA
>JAJZCY010000094.1 GCA_021828835.1 Acidobacteriota bacterium
CCGCCAAGATGCTGGCTGGAAGCGGGGCCCCGCCTCCTGAAGAAATCCAACTGAAAGAAAATATATCTTCTTACTGCAAGCCACGATCATGTCGCCCAGCCGATTGGCCGGTTATCTCCACCAATGCGCCCACCTCGCAGGCTGTCACCACTTTTTACGAGAACATCACCAACAGCGACATCGCCTATAACCATGCCAATGCCGGCAAGAGCATCACTGGGTCCGCGATACCGCTTTACGTGGGAGCCTTCAACAATCTGGAGAAAGCCAGCTTCCAGACCACTCCGGTCAACGAACTCATGCAGTATGCCGCAAACACTAGCGGAGTCACCGGCATCGACCTGCATCTCCACGTATCGTCGTTCAATGGGAACAACGGCGCGGAAGGAACGGATCCGACGGGTGGTCTCGTGGCGGCTGTTCAATACGCCCAATCGGTATTCGGAACCAAGAAGATGATGATGACTTCGGAGTTCTCGCTCGTTAACTATTTTGAGAATTACCTGAGCGACAGCCTCAGTTCAACCTTTTTGGCCGACTATCCCGATCCGGGGCAGTGTTACGTCGATGTGACAGGCAGCGAGTCCGTGCTGGGATTCATCAACTGCGCCATCACCTCCGGAGGCGTGCCGAATACCGAGTGGTATGACTTCCTCAAGTTCGGCGATGCCGAGCACCCGACGTATTTCACCGACCGCGCGCTCTCTCAAAACGGCGTCAAGAACTTCCTGGCCCAATCGGAGAGTTTCTTCAGTAGCAATAATTTCAGCGTTGCGACCTATGCAATGGTACAGAATCGGAAAAATATTCTGTCGAGCGGCAATCCCACTAGCCCCTATGCGATTCAGCCTTGGGTGCTGAACCCGCTCTTCTGTGATGCCACCTGTGTCCTGAACTCCTCGGGGAATCACGAGCAGAATCTGGACTGGATCGGCGACTTCTGGGCGCAGCAACCGTAGGAGCAGAATCACCGCCGCGCCTGTCCCTCTCGTTCCTTGCGAAAGCGACGCCGGAACTCTTGCGCGGCCCTGTCGGCGCTCTGTGCCCCCGGCAGGGCCCGGGAGCCTCTCAGAAGAGCACCCCCAGTTGCTGGGGCCAGAGTAGGCCTTGTGGCGTAAAAAGCCCCGTAAAAAAGCAAATTCCGGTTCAGGCCATACGCTGAACGACAATTTGCGAAGGCAACGAATTTCTCAGGATCGATGCCCTCCTGTTCTGACCGTGCCAGTGCCTCCTGGTAGGGAAAGCGGAACCCGTCCACGAATTCCGGCCGAACCGAATGTCCAATATTTCGCTCTTACAGCGCGCTAGGCAAGGGCGGTTACTTCGCCGACGGAGAGTGCCGTGCTGAAGGAGCACGCAGCCGAATCACAGAATCGCGCTTCAGACTGCAGACCCCCAAATCCCGACCCGCCAGCCGCTCTCCTCGGCGGCTAGCTTACACTGCCTGTGCTGTCCCTCTGAAATCCATTTTCAATACTCACGCGTGGAGACCAGAGAGCACCTTGAGTTCCTGAACGGTTCGATCCCGACCAAGTCCAGCAATCAGTAATCCACATTAAATCAAGCGCTTAGGCCAAGAGCTCCGAAATTGCCCGTGAGCGATTGGCGTCCATTGGTGTCGGTTTTTTGGGCACGGGTTGACGATGCCTTCTCGCGTGCAAAGCATCAGGAAGCTTGAATGCTATGCGCAGCTGATCCAGATGAGAGCCCTGTTGCATCCGTTTTGTGCAGGTTCCATCTGAACCCTTTGCCCTGCGCCGACGGGTTTTTGGGAGAAGAGATTCTGCTCCGCTGCCTCTTCAAAGATGTCGCGCATGTAGGCGCGGGTTTTGGTGAACGGCTTCCTTTGAGCAAGACCCTGCCAGTCTGTCGACGGGAATCTGAGTGTGAAGGGCCGAAATTGACCTGCGGCAATGCACCAAGAGCCGTAAGGAATCATGTGCGATTCCATCTGGTTGAAGCCCAGACCCGATCGCTGCAGCAGCCCCTGGGGAGCAGGGAGGACCACTCGGCCTTCGTTACCCCCGCATGTTACTTTCAGTTACCAGTGTTCCCTTGCCGGAATGCCGTTTCTGTTATTTGATTGGCGCGAAGAGGTTATATCTTCGTCTCTCAGGCCGATCTAGTCTGTGTAGTGGAGCCCTTCGTCTGCTTTCTTCCTTGCAGCGGATTACCGGGCGGCGACGGGCAGCAGCGAAGAGCAAGTGCGGGCCCCTGGCCTTCCGGGGTGGATGAGGGCTGAATTCTTCAGGCGCCAGCACTGCCACGAGGAAACATCATGAAGATCATTGGGATCAGCGGCCTCGAAAACGCGATGAGCTTCAAGCGCGCCCGTTTCCCCGGGCTGGAGCCGCGCGAGTACCGGATCGCCCAGGGCATGGACGCTGCCGCCGCGCTGGTCATTGACGGGCAGGTGGTGGCTGCGGCCGAAGAGGAGCGCTTCACCGGCAGGAAGCACACCGGCGATTTTCCGGTCAACGCCATCCACTTCTGCCTGAAGCAGGCTGGCATCGGTCTCGAGGAGATCGATGAGATCGCGCACGGCTTCGACTACGCGCCCTACCGTGGCCTCTACCAGCAGGATGAGACCTCCAACGCCCTCTACGAGCATGTCTTCTCAAAGGAGGTGCTGTTGCGGCAGGTGGCACGCGATCTGCCCGGGTTTCCGCTGGAGCGGGTTCACCAGGTTGGGCATCATCTGGCGCACGCCGCCAGTGCGGCCTGGACCTCCGGCTGGGACGAGTGCCTGGTGGTGGTGAATGACGCGATGGGCGAAACCGAGAGCCTCACCGCCTATGACTTTCACGATGGCCAGCTTGAGAAGCTGCGCACTATCGGGGCCAATGACTCGATCGGCGTGCTCTACTCGCTGGTGACCCTGCACCTGGGCTTCGATTTCAATTCCGACGAGTACAAGATCATGGGTCTGGCGCCTTACGGCGATCCGGCCCGTTATCGCGGCTTCTTCGAGAAGGCTGTCGAGCTTTGTCGCGACGGCACCATTCGCATTCCCATACTGAAGCTCAACCGCACCCGCGAGGAGCGCGAGACCTACAGCGCCACGCGGGCTTATCTGGATGAGAATCTCATCGCGCGCCGGGCTCCTGAGCAGAGCGTGAACGCGAATCACGAAGACGTGGCCGCCGCGCTGCAGGAGTGTCTGGAGCGGGTGGTGATGCACATCTGCGAGCACTTTGCGCGCGAAACCGGGCTGAACAAGCTGGCCCTGGCCGGCGGCGTGGCCCTCAACTGCACCGCCAACGGCAAGCTGGTTCGCTCCGGGCTGTTTGACGAAATCTATGTTCAGCCAGTGGCCGGCGACGACGGCATTGCTCTTGGCGCCGCTCTCTATCGCAGCTCTCTGCAACACCCGGTGCCCAACAAGCGCTTTCCCGCGCCGCTCTTGGGACCGCAATACGATCCCAGCGAGGTGGTGGCCGCGCTTCATCGCTTCGACGGCCGCATCACCTGGAAGCGTTACGAGTCGCTGGAAGATACCTGCGCATGCGCGGCCCGGCTCATCGCCGACGGCCGCGTCCTGGCCTGGCACCGCGGGCGCATGGAGTACGGGCCGCGCGCGCTCGGCAATCGCAGCATCCTCGCCGATCCCGGTCATCCCGAGATGCGCGACCGCATCAATGCTATGGTGAAGAAGCGCGAGGCATTCCGCCCCTTTGCCCCGGCCTGCGCCGTGGAAGAGGCGCACCGCTGGTTCGAAGTGGCCGAGGGCGCGCAGTTTCCGTACATGATCTCGATCGTGCAGGTGCGCGCGGAGATGCGTAACCTGCTGCCGGCCATCACGCATGTGAACGGCTCGGCGCGCCTGCAAACGGTCAGTCGCAGCGACAATCCCGATTTTCACGCGCTGCTCCAGGCTGTAGGCGAGACCACCGGCCGGCAGATGGTGCTCAACACCAGCTTTAACGTGAAGGGGCAGCCCATCGTCAACACGCCGGAAGAGGCCATTGAGACCTTTCTCGGCACCGGCATCGAACACCTGTTCCTGGAGAATTTTCATGTTGTCCGCGCAACTGCTTGAGTGGAACCAGACGGAAGCTGAGTATCCGCGTTCCAGCACCATCGCGGACTGCTTTGCTGCTCAGGTTGCGCGCGCGCCGGAGGCCATCGCGCTGATCGCCGGCCCGCGCCAGTTCACCTATCGAGAGCTCGATGCGCAGTCGAATCGTCTCGCACATCGCCTGCAAACCCTCGGCGTCGGTCCCGATACCCTGGTGGGCGTGGGCATGGAGCGCTCCGCGACCCTGGTGGTGAGTCTGCTTGCAATTCTCAAGTCCGGCGGCGCCTACGTGCCGCTCGAGCTGAATTTTCCCAAGGAGCGCCTTTCCCTGGTGATGGAAGACTCGGGCATGCCGTTGCTGCTGACCACATCACGATCGCGCGGCCGCATTCCGGAGTCGGATACAACGGTAGTCGATGCCGAGAATCTTCTGGTTGCGACGGGGAACTCGGGGCGCGTCTCGTGCGCTGCCGCGCCGCATAATCTGGCCTACGTGATCTACACCTCGGGCTCGACCGGCCGCCCCAAAGGGGTGATGATCGAGCACCGCAATGTCGTGAATTTCTTCACCGGCATGGACCGCGCTATCGGCTGCGCGCCGGGCGTGTGGCTGGCGGTGACCAGCGTCTCGTTCGATATTTCGGTGCTGGAGCTGCTGTGGACGCTCACGCGCGGTTTTACCGTGGTGCTGCATGACGACGCCGGTCCGCAGACCATCGCCGACGACATGCTGCGCTATGGCGTGACCCACCTGCAGATGACCCCGTCGCTGGCGCGCATGCTCACGCTCGATCCGCGGGCTTTTGCCGCGCTGAGCGGGCTCCGGCAGATGCTGCTGGGCGGCGAGGCGGTGCCGGCCGCGCTGATCCGCCATCTGCGCCAGGTCTTCCGCGGTCCGATTCACAACATGTACGGTCCCACCGAGACCACCATCTGGTCCACAAGCTTTGCGGTAGCGGAGGCAGATGGCTTCGTCTCCATCGGCAAGCCCATCGCCAACACTCAAATCTATATTCTCGATGAGCAGCTTCAGCCGGTCGCATCAGGCGAAACCGGCGAGCTCTGCATCGGCGGCGCGGGCGTGGCGCGCGGCTACTGGCGACGGCCCGAGCTTACCGCCGAGCGCTTTCTTACCCTCCCGCAGCTTTCGCCGCAGCGCATCTACCGCACCGGCGATCTGGCGCGCTTTCTGCCCGATGGCAACCTCGAGTTTCTGGGCCGCGCCGATTTTCAGGTGAAACTGCGCGGCCACCGCATTGAACTGGGCGAGATCGAAGCACTGCTCGAAAAGCAACCGGGAATTCGCCAGGCCGTGGTGGTGCTGCGCGAAGACCGCGAAGGCGATCAGCGCCTAGTTGCCCACTGCGTGGCCGACGGAGCGGCGGCACATGAAACGGCGTCCCTCCGCTCTGCGCTCGCGTCTATTCTGCCCGATTATATGGTGCCGTCGGGCTTCGTGTTTCTCGACGCCATGCCGCTGACCGGGAACGGGAAGACGGACCGCAAGGCGCTGCTGAAGCTGCCCGCGCCAATCGTCGCGCAGACCACGCCGAGCGACGGTCATGTTGCTGCGAATGAGATGGAGCGGCTTGTTGCACGCGTTTGGCAGCAGGCGCTGGGCGTGCCGAGCGTAGGATTGAGCGACAACTTTTTCGACTTGGGCGCGCATTCGCTCACCGTCGCCGAAGCGCACGCGGGGCTGCAGCAAGCCCTGGGCCGCGAGATTCCGCTGGTCGACCTTTTCCAATACACGACCGTGAGCACGCTGGCACGTTCTTTGGCCGGATCGCAATCCGCCTCTCCAGCCAGTTCGCTCTCCGATCGCGCGGCGCGCCGCCGCATGGCGCGTCAGGAGTCCTGACAGGAGCTGGGATGAAGTCTTCCGCAGTCGCGATCGTTGGAATGGCCGGCCGCTTCCCCGGGGCGCGCTCGGTCGCCGAGCTGTGGCGCAACCTGCGCGACGGCGTGGAATCGATCCGTGACCTCAGCGATGCGGAACTGCTTGCCAACGGCGTCGCGCCAGAAGAACTTGCCACTGCGGGTTATGTAAAGCGGGCCGCCGTTCTCGATGACGTGCCGATGTTCGATGCCGGTTTTTTCGGCTTCAGTCCTCGCGACGCATCCATCATGGACCCGCAGCACCGGCACTTTCTGGAGTGCGCGTGGGAGGCACTCGAAGATGCCGGCCATCCCCCCAGCGCCTTTCAGCGGGCGGGCGGCTCCATCGGCGTTTTTGCCGGCTCTGGTCTGAACAGCTACCTGATCCACAACCTGCTTGCCAATCGCGGGCTGGTCGCTTCAGCAGGTCTCTTCCAGCTCAAGCAGACCGGCAACGATAAGGATGTGCTGTCCACGCGGGTCAGCTACCAGCTCGACCTGCGCGGTCCCAGCATCAATGTGCAGACCGCCTGTTCCACCTCGCTGGTGGCCGTCCACCTGGCCTGCCAGAGCCTGCTCAACTTCGAGTGCGACATGGCCCTCGCCGGTGGCGTCACCATCGAGGTACCGCACGGGCAGGGATACATGTACCGTGAGGGCGAGATCCTCTCGCGCGACGGCCATTGCCGTTCCTTTGACGGGTCCTCGAGCGGCACTGTCTTTGCCAGCGGCCTGGGCATCGTGGTGCTGCGCCGGCTCGACGAGGCGCTCGCCGATCGCGACCAGATTCACGCCGTCATTCTCGGTTCGGCAATCAACAACGACGGCGCGCGCAAGGTTGGGTATCTTGCGCCGAGCGTGGAGGGCCAGGCTGAGGTCATCGCCGAGGCTCTCGAATTCGCGGGCGTCGGCGCCGACGAGATTAGCTACATAGAGGCGCACGGCACCGGCACTGTGGTGGGCGATCCCATCGAGGTTCGAGCGCTCACCCAAGCCTTTCGCCGCTCCACCGCGCGCGCCGGGTTCTGTGGGCTTGGCTCGCTGAAATCCAATCTCGGCCATCTGGACGCGGCTGCGGGGGTTAGCGGTCTGATCAAGACAGCTCTCGCGCTGAAGCACGCGCAGATGCCGGCCACCCTGCACTTCGAGCGCATCAATCCGCGGATCGAGATCGCGGACAGCCCGTTCTATGTGAACGACCGGCTTCACGACTGGCCCGCGGATGACCGGCCGCGCCGCGCCGGCGTGACCGCGCTCGGCATCGGCGGCACCAATGCGCACGTAGTTCTGGGAGCACCCCCGCCGCCGGAGCTCATTCGGACGCAGCAGCCGTATCAACTTCTCACCGTCTCGGCCAAAACCGAATCTGCCGCCGATCGCGCCTTTGCGCGCCTGGCCGAACACGTTGCCGAACATCCGGATGTGCACCTTGCGGATGTCGCCTTCACCTGCCAGAGCGGGCGCCAGGCATTTCCGCACCGCCGCGCGGTAGTGGTCGAAGATACGCCACAAGCGCGCGCCGAGCTGGCCGGTCTCGATCCTCGCAAGATTGCAAAGGGAGTCATGCCGCGCACCGCGCCCGGCACTGTCTTCCTTTTCTCGGGCCAGGGATCGCAGTACGTGGATATGGGCCGCGAGATGTACGAGCACGAGCCGGTCTTTCGGGATGCACTCGACACCTGCGCGCGCATTTTGCGCGAACCGCTTGGCCTGGACCTGAGCGCAGCCATCTATCCCGGCGAGACGGAGAGAGAATCTGCATCCGGGCGCCTTAGCCAGACCTGGCTCACGCAACCGGCGCTCTTCGCGCTGGAGTATGCGCTGGCACAGTGGTGGATGGCGCACGGTGTTCAGCCCGCGGCGATGGGGGGGCACAGCCTGGGTGAATATGTGGCTGCCTGCCTTGCCGGCGTCTTCTCGCTGCAAGACGCGCTGGCGCTGGTTGCCGCGCGCGGCCGCATGATCGCCGGCCTGCCGCCCGGTGCAATGCTCTCGGTTCCGCTCGCGCCAGAGAAGTTGCAGCTCGCCGGCTCGCTTTCCATCGCCGCCATCAACCATCCTGACCTGTGCGTTGTCTCCGGCCCGCTTGCGGAGATCGCCGCGCTCGAGGAGTCGCTGGCGAAGCAATCCATCGCCACCCGCCGCCTCGTCACCTCGCATGCCTTCCACTCCGCAATGATGGAACCGATGCTGGCAGACTTCGAGGAGCGGTTGCGGAGCGTGAAGCTGCATCCGCCGCGCATCCCCTATCTCTCGAACGTGACCGGTACCTGGATTCAAGCGGCGGAGGCCACCGATCCTGCGTACTGGGCGCGGCATGTCCGCTCCACGGTGCGCTTCAGCGAGAATCTCGCAGAGATCTTGCGCAATCCGGACCAGGTGCTCATCGAGTGCGGCCCGGGCAACGTGCTCACCAGCCTGGCGCGCATGCAGGGGGGCGCCCATACGCGCGCTTACGCAACCCTGCCGCATCCTCGCGAGAATGCGCCCGCCCTGCGCTTTGCATTGCAGACGCTCGGCCAGCTCTGGACCGCGGGCGTCGATCTCGATTTTGCGCGCTTGCATGCACCCTGCTCCGTGCAGCGCGTCTCCTTGCCCGCCTACCCCTTCGAGCATCAGCGATTCTGGATCGAACCGGACCGCGTCGAACTGCCTACGCCGGCCACCGCGCCGCCGGCCGAACCTGCGCATGGTCCAGAGCCGGTCGCGCTCTATCGCCGCACTTGGAAGGCGGTGCCGCGGCCCGATAGCCGACGGGCAATCGCCGGTTCGTGGCTCATCTTCCAAGATGCGCTCGGTCTCGGCGAGGCGCTCTCTGCCGCGCTGCGGGAACGGGGCGAACAAGTAGCCGTGGTGGATGCCGGGGGGCATTATCAGCCGCTCCAAGACGGAAAGGCAACGCTGCGGCCCGGTCAACGTGGGGATTATGAAGCCCTCGCCGCCGATCTCGCCAACGCCGGCTGCTCGCCTTCACGCATCGTCCATCTTTGGGCGGTTGTTGCGTGCGGCAACGACGCGCCGCTCGACGACACGCTCGCACGATGCTTTTACAGTCCGTTGTTTCTCGCTCAGGCCCTTGCCGCCAACGATGCATCCGGCGTGGTGATGACTATTGTCTCCAATGCGCTTCAACAGGTGGCGGATGAGACGATCGACACGCCGGAGCGCGCGGTGCTGTTCGGCGTGACCCGCACCCTGCACAAGGAGCTGCCGGGCTTCACGTGCCAGGCCGTGGATCTGGACTGGGACGAAGCCGAGCCCGCCCGGTATGCGCAGACCGTTCTCGCCGAGACCTGCGCTGCCGGCAACCTGACCGTGGCCTATCGCCGCAGCGAGCGTTTTGTTGAAACGCTCGAAAGCTACGACTTGGGCACGGCAATCGATCGTCCGCGCCTGCGGGCAGGCGGCGTGTATCTCATCACCGGAGGATTGGGAGCACTCGGCCTGGCGGTTGCCGAACACCTCGCTCGTACCTTCCAGGCGCGCCTGGTGCTGGTGGGGCGCACGCCCCTGCCGCCGCAGTCCGCATGGGAGACGGCACTGCAGGCTCCCGGGCTGAGCGAGCAGGACCGCCAGCGGCTGCGCAAGCTCATTGAGCTCCGGTCTCTGGGCGGTGGCCTTGCCGTCGCGCAAGCCGATGTGACCGATCTGGCCCAGATGCGCGCCGCGGTGGCGCTGGCGCAGGAGCGCTTTGGCCGCATCGACGGCGTCTTGCACGCTGCGGGAGTTCTTGAAGACGCTCCGCTGCTGCTCAAATCCGCGGAGAGCGCAGCCCGTGTGCTTGCGCCAAAGGTGCAGGGCACGCTGGTGCTGGAGCAGGCACTTCAGGGCATTCCGCTGCGCTGCCTGGTGTTGTTCTCTTCGATCAGCTCTATTGATCCGCCTGCCGGCCAGGTGGATTATGCCGGGGCCAATGCATTCCTGGATGCCTTCGTGCTCAGCCGCAAGGGACCCGTCCAGGTTGTGAACTGGGGCGCATGGCGCGAGGTGGGCATGGCGGCGCGCGCCTTCTCGCCGCATCCCTGGCTGCAGGAGCGCCTGCTCGACGCGCCCGATCGCATGGTCTTTGCCGGACGTTTTTCCAGCCGCGATCATTGGGCGCTCGCCGAGCACCGCGTCAAGGAAGGCCCCGCGATCATGCCTGGCACCGCGCAGCTCGAGTTGGTGGCCGGCGCATTGGCGCGCCACTCCGCGCACCGCGCCATCGAATTCCGCGATGTCTTTTTCGAGGCGCCCCTGGCGGTTGCCGACGGCGAAAGCAGGGAGGTGCGGGTGCAGTTGCAGCGCGATGGAGAAGAGGGATCGGGTGGCCATAGCTTCCGGTTTGCCGTTCTATCGCGCGATCAAGATTGGATTCAGCACTCCACCGGTAGCGTGGCCGCGTGCCGCACCCGCCCAGGATCACTTGTCGATCGCAGCACTATCGCGGCGCGTTGCCGCAATCGCGAGATTGTCTTTTGCGGCGATCGACATACCCGCCAGGAAATTCGCCTGAGCTTCGGCCCGCGCTGGCATTCGCTGCGCAAACTGTATCTCGGCCAGGGCGAGGCCTTGACTGAGGTTGAGCTCGACCCGCAGTTCGCCGCCGACGTCGCCGACCTTCGCCAGCATCCGGCGCTGCTCGATATGGCCACCGGCGCATGCCTGTATCTGACCCACGATTACGACCGCTGCGACGATCTCTTCTTGCCTATCACCTATCGCCGTCTGCGCGTCTACCGGCGCCTTCCCGCGCGCCTGTTCAGTCACATCCGCGCGCGCGAGAGCCGCGGCCGGCGCAGCGAAGTGGAGACCTTCGACATCACCGTCTTCGACGAGCAGGGGGAAATCCTGGCGGAGATCGAGGGCTTCACGATGCGGCGCATCGTGGACCCGGCAATGCTGCTTCAGCAGCGCTCGGCACACGCGCTCGCCGATCGCCCCTTCGACGTTTCCGTGCGGACCGGCATTGCTCCGGATGCCGGCGTTCAGGTACTCACCCGCATCCTGCAGGCGCATACGCCAGTGGCCGTGGTTGCTTTGGGCGAGCCGCTAACACGTCCCGCGCCATCGCCAGCTTTCTCCTTGCCCGCCTCTCGCACGGATGCATCTCCGACGCAGATCGAGCTGGGCGGCACCGAAGCCACGCTGGCAACGTGGTGGCGGGAATTGCTGGGTGTGGAGCAGGTTGGCACAGACGACGACTTCTTCGAGCTGGGCGGTCATTCGCTTACCGGCGTGCGGTTGATCGCCAAGATCAAAAAGGCATTTCGGGCAGACCTTGAACTCGCCACGCTGTTTGAGGCGCGGACCGTGCGCCAGCTTGCCGCTGTCATCGATCGATCGCGCAAGCCCTCCGCAGATCATGCCCCCACGGAAAAGAAGGCATGGAAGGCTCTGGTTCCCATTCAGCCCAACGGCGGCCGGCCGCCGCTCTTCTGCGTGCATGCGGTGGGCGGAGACGTTCTCTTCTACCAGCAACTGGCCCGCGCTTTGGGGGCCGATCAGCCCTTCTATGCCTTCCAATCACCGCTGGTGGCGGAGCCCGACCGAGAGGACCTCACCATCGAGGAGATGGCCGCGCTCTACATTCGGGAGATGCGCGACTTCTACCCGAGCGGACCTTACCTGCTCGGGGGCGCCTCCTATGGCGGCTTTGTTCTCTACGAGATGGCGCGGCAGCTTCATGAGCAGGGCATCATGCCGGCCGCCGTGCTGATGTTCGATGTGCGCGTTCCCGGCAGCGGGCAACACTTTGGTACTGAGGTGAAGCTGCAAAAGTTCTGGGGCAACATTCGCCGGGAAGGATATCGCTATTTGTCGCGCAAGATGCGCGAAAAGACGCGTTATTTCTGGGACGAGTTCACAAGCGCCTATGTCTTTCCCATGGCCGGCAAGGTGTATCGCAAGCTGGGCCGCACGCTTCCGCCTGCGCTGCGTTTTCACTGGATCTCGCGCATCCACTGGCGCGTGCTCGACAAGTACACCTTCAAGCCATTCCCCGGAAAGATCACGCAGGTGCGCGCCGCCGACCGTGGCCCCGAGGTTCTGGGCAGGATCGACGACCCGACCCTGGGCTGGAAGGATCTCGCGCTGGGCGGTGTGGAGATCATCGAGGTGCCCACCCAGCACATGGTGATGCTGTTCGAGCCGTACGTCACGACCTTTGCCGGGACTTTGAAGGCGCTGCTGGCGGAGCAGGAAGCGGCAGCTGCAAAATAACTCTCGCGCTGGTCAGGGCGCGGCGGAAAACCATTGCGGTCCTGGAACGCTCTGACGCATCCCGGGACTGTGTGGCGGCCGCGCCTCCCATACTTGCACGCCAGCCGCCGCGGAGTGCAATCCCTTCAAACGAGGGGCCTGGCTGCTCGCGTTCTCCACCATCAACGCCACGCGATGATCGGCGCGATCGAACAGGCAGAAACGCCACCGTTCCGGCCGGTCATCCAGACCGGCGTGCATTGCGAGCCGGATGGAGCCGTCGCTTTCAAAGACAAACGAAAATTCTTCTAGCGGCAGGGAAAGCCCCCGACCGCACGCCTTCACGTAGGCTTCCTTCAACACCCAGAGCGACAGAGCGCGGTCCGGCTGTTCCGAATCACGGAGCGCCGTCATCTGTGCCAGCTCTGTCGCGGAAAATACCTTCGACGCGATGCCGATGATTTGCTCGGCCCGCGCGAACGGCTCCGCATCCACGCCCACCTCGGAGTCGGGCGCGAGCAGGCAGACCACCAGTTCTGCGCAGTTGGCAATATTGAACCGCAATCCGCACTCCGGCTCAACGGAGGGCTTTCCGTAGGGGTTATTCCTGAATTCCCATGAATGCGGCGGCAGCGGATGCGCATGGGAAAGCGCGATTCTTGCCAGGGCGCGACCAGCCACAAAAGCGCGGCGATCGCGCTCGAAGTGAAACCGCTGCGCGCGCGCCTGCTCTTCCTCGCTAAGCAGCGCGCGGCACTCCGCGATCGCACCCGGATCGCGCAGATCGGCCGGATAGGCCAGCCACAACTGCGGCGCTTTCGATGGATGTTGCGACTGCATCGTCTATGCTCCAGCATAGCGCGGCTTTGGGAGCAGTCGTTTTGCGGTACGCGCGCTCAGTTGACTCGAGCCCGAAAACTCGAAAAAAAAGAGCCCGCTGTTTCCAGCGGGCTTTTGCAACGATAGGAAAAGACACGTTTCGTTTTTTTCTACTCTCACTCCCCCGCTTGCTTGCTCGGGATTTGTTCTCGTTCGCCAGTCCCCGCTCCCGCCGGGTTGTTACCGGCGGTGCGGGCGCGGATTTCCTGCTGCGTTCGCGCTTGCAGCGGATCCTTCATTTGCAGCTGGTCCGCTGTGATCAGCGATCGTGAATGCGCAGTTGGTCGGGATCTCTCAGCTGATCCTTCGTCGGGTCCTTGATCTGGTCCTTGGTTTGGTCCTTGGTCTTCAGCTGATCTGTGGTCAGCAGTTGGTCGGCCGTGAGCAGGGTATCCTGCGTGTTGAGGCGGTCACGATCCTGGATCGGGTCTCTCAGCTGATCCTTG
>JAJZCY010000095.1 GCA_021828835.1 Acidobacteriota bacterium
GGTGATTCTCGCCAACCGCGAGCCGTACATTCATCACCGGACGGCCAACGGCGAAATCGAGGTGCAGCATCCCGCCAGCGGTCTGGTCACCGCCCTCGAGCCCATCATGCGCGCCTGTTCCGGCGTGTGGGTGGCGCATGGCAGCGGTACTGCCGACCGTGAAACGGTCGACCGCCGCGATCACGTGCGCGTCCCCCCCGGCGAGGAGTCTTACTACATTCGGCGCGTGTGGCTCACGGAGGAAGAGCAGCAGGGCTATTACTACGGCTTCGCCAATGAGGGCCTATGGCCGCTCTGCCATGTGGCCCATGCCCGCCCCATCTTCCGCGTCGACGACTGGAACCACTACAAGTCCGTCAACCAGAAGTTCGCCGATGCCGTTTGCAGCGAGGTCGACTCCGAAGACCCCATCATCCTCATTCAGGACTACCACTTCGCTCTGGCGCCGGCGATGATCCGCAAGCGCCTGCCCGCCGCCACCGTGATCGTCTTCTGGCACATTCCCTGGCCCAACGATCAGCGCATCGGCATCTGCCCCTGGCGCAACGAACTCCTCGAAGGCTTGTTAGGCAGCAGCATCCTCGGTTTCCACACGCAACTGCACTGCAACAACTTCCTCGATTCGGTGGACCGCTACCTGGAGACCCGCCGCGACCGCGAACACAATGCCGTGGTGCGCCAGGGCCACCGGACTCTGATCCGTCCTTATCCCATCGCCATCGAGTGGCCGGTGCGCTGGGTCGAGGAGGCGGACAGCGTGGAGGAGTGCCGCAAGCGCGTGTGGCAGGACCTTGGTCTCAAGCCCGACGCCCTCCTCGGCATCGGCGTCGACCGCCTCGATTACACCAAGGGGGTCGAGGAGCGGCTGTTGGCCGTCGACCGGCTGCTCGAGCGCTTCCCCGAGTTTCGCGGCCGCTTCAGCTTTGCCCAGCTCGCCGCACCCAGCCGCGTCAAGATCCCGCGCTATCAGGAACTCAACGACACGGTCGAGCGGCTTGCCGAGCATATCAACAGCCGCTGGGGCGTCGGCGACTACAAGCCCATCCTGCTGCTGCGCAGGCACCACGAGCCGCCGGAGGTCTTCCGCTTTTACCGCGCCGCCGATCTCTGCTACGTCAGCAGCCTGCACGACGGCATGAATCTTGTTGCCAAGGAGTTCGTGGCCGCGCGCACCGACCTGAAGGGCGTGCTGCTGTTGAGTGAGTTCACCGGCGCAGCCCGCGAACTGACCGAAGCGCTGATCGTCAACCCCTACGACCTGGAGGCCAGCAGTGAGGCCATGGCCCTGGCCCTCACCATGCCCGCCGATGAGCAGCGCGACCGCATGCGCTCCATGCGCGCCCTGATCAGTCAGTTCAACGTCTACCGCTGGGCCGGCAACATGCTGGTAGACGCGGCCCGCCTGCGCGATGCCGAGCGGGTGACCGCGCGCCTCAGCGATCCCAACCACATCAGCACAGCCGTTTAAGACTGCAAGCCGGTAGCGAGTAGCTACCGGCTACAGGCTGCCGGCTGTCCTTCAGAATCCCGGCCGCGGTCCGCCTTCCTCATGCCTGGGCGGAACATATGCCTCCGGATTCAGATGGCCGCGGTGACAGGTGCCGCAGGTCAGCGGCGCCGGCGGCGGACCCTGCTTCTCCTTGTCTGCCTTCTCGTCCAGGTCTTTCACCTTGGCGATGTAGTCGGTTCTGTCGGCCATGGTCATCTTCACCATGATGCGGGCCATCTCCTTGCGCGGATTGGCGTCACTGGCAAAGTCCAGCTCCGGCCGGCCGTGCGCGTTCTTGCGGTGGTCGGGGTACTCGGCGTGGCAGGCGTCGCAGTGCTGGCCCAGATCGCCGGCCCAGCCGCGCATGATCTTGCGCACCTGTTCGCCGGTGAGGTTCTTGGGCAGGACCTTCAGGTTTTTCGGCTTGGGAAAGTGGTGTTCGCCAGGGCCTTGCTGGGCGGCGGCGCTGGCGGCCATCGTGCCGGCCAACAGGCAGATGGCGACTGCGGGTGAGACAAAGCGGCAGATTCTCACAGGCTTCGACCTCTTGATTGATGCGGGGATGACGCTTCTTTGTTTCTAGGACGGAATTCTAGCCGATTAAGACGCGCCGGCCCGCCAGCCGCCGCGGTCCGGAGACGCAGCGGTGGCCTTCGAGGTGAAAGCGCAGCGGCAGCTCTACCGCGTGGCGGATACCGATGCGCGGGGTGGCCAGGCACTCCGTCACGCGAAAGCCGTCGTCGCGCACCTGGAGGGGCGCAGCCAACGCCAGCAGATCCACGCCGTTGTGCGCCGCGCGCGTGATGTCCAGCGCCTGGCAAAGCCGGCTGGGACCGCTGGTCAGCATCTCCGGCGCCGAGTCGGCATCGAGTCCGCGGTTACGCGCCATCCTCTCCAGGCCGGCGAGCGGCTCCAGGGCGCGCAGCAGCACGCAGCCGGCACGGCCCTCCGCCTCGCAGGAGATGTTCATGCAGAAGTACTGCCCATAAATGGAGTAGACATACGCGTGGCCCGCCGGCCCGAAGAGCACGGCATTGCGCGGCGTGGGTCCGCGATGCGCATGGGCCGCGGGATCGGGCGTCGCATGGTCCGGCCCCAGATAGGCCTCCACCTCCACGATCCGCGCCATCATCGGCGTCTTGCGGCCCATCACCTTCCGGACCAGTAATTTGCCCAGCAGCAGCGGGGCAACGATCTCCGGCGCGCGCTCGAAGAAGCTGCGCGGCAACAGCCGGCCGGGCAGACGCGCTGAACCCGCGTTGGATTGTCGAGGCATCCTCATCCGCCTGTTCCTGCCCCCCCTCCCCCCTCGGCCCCCGGGGGGGGCTGCCAAAAGTGCGGAAGTTCCTTGCTGTCAGCAGGATAAGGGGTTGACCTGCGAGCTAATATCCTTTCTTTCAGAAACTTAGGTTCTCTTGATCCCGACGAGGGACAAGAGCCGCTCTCTGTTCCGAGACCAGTGTAGCGAAGGTCGGGCAATGACTCGCAATGCAGGAGAGGAGTTTCTTGCCAGACTCGAAGATCCCGCCTCGGATCTTCATTTGTGTGGGATACAATCTCTTCACCGTAGACCCAGGGCCACAAATGCTCTCAAAGCTGTTCCCCGCGGTGCGCTCCATTGCCGTCTGCACGCTTCCGCTGTTGGTCAGCGTATGTCTGGCGCAGACGACCCTTCACGTTGGTCCCGGGCAGACCTACACCTCCATTCAATCCGGCATCGATGCCGCCCAGAATGGCGACACCGTTCTGGTGGCCCCCGGCACCTACAACGAGAACATCGACTTCAAGGGCAAGGCCATCACGGTGACCAGCTCGGGGGGCGCGGCCAGCACGATCATTGATGGTGGTGGAGCGCCCGGACGCGCAGTTGTAATCTTTCAGAGCAACGAGAAGCGAACCAGTGTCCTTTCGAACTTCACCATTCGCAATGGTGGGGGATCCACCTTTACGTCACAGGCTGGCGGAGGAGTTTACGTATTTCTGGCGTCTCCGACTATTCTCAACAACGTCATCACTGCGAACGAATGTAATGGCATCGTTGTCTACTACGGTGCCGCCCTGATTCAGGGAAACACTATCAGTGCCACCTCAGCTCCAGGGAACGCTTATTGCTGGGAAGGAGTCGCACTCGTCCTTCAAGGCAATCAATCCAGCCCAACGATGTTCAGCTCGGTCATCGGGAACACCATCGAGAACAACACCGCTGGCGGAGACTATGGCGCTGCCATCTTCATTTGGGGCTCCAACGGAAACATCATCGTCGGCAACACCATCCGTAACAACGTCTCCTCAGCCGGAGCCGTTCAGATGTCCAACTCCGAAAGTGTAATTTTTAGCCAGAACCTTGTTTACGGCAATTCTCTTTCCGGCACTTTGGCGGGTCCAGGAGGCGCGGGTGGCCTTAACCTAGGTATCCCCGACGGTGCCCCACCTTTCTATGGAATCATTATCAACAACACCTTCGCGAACAACACTACATCGGTGGGCATCGGAGGCGCATCCCAGGTCTACATCGACGGTGACGTAAGCAAGTTCTCCTTCGTCAACAATATCCTTTACGGGACGGGCTCATACCCGCTTCTTGTATGCAATGACGCATACGCTTATCTCTCGCCCAGCCCCATGCTGGTAGAGAACAACGATGTGTTCAATCCGTCCGGCCCAGCCTATGATTCCTCTTGCGCCAATGGCTCAGGCGTAGCCGGAAATATCTCCGCTAATCCGCTCTTCAAAAACTCGGCCAACGACTTCCATCTTCAATCCGGCTCCCCCGCCATTGATACCGGGAACAATCAGGCACTCGCAATGCTCACGCCCTATGGCATCGATCTGAAAACCGATCTCGATGGGAACCCGCGCATTCAGGACGCTACCGGCAAGGGCTGCATTATCGATATGGGCGCATACGAATATCCTGCCGCGATCAACGATTGCGGCAACATCACCGAGACGCTCACCAGCTCACCCAATCCGGCACTGGCCGGGCAGAGCGTCACGTTCACGGCTCAACTCAGCTCGGTGGCGGGAACTCCCACAGGCTTGGTTCAGTTCTTTGACGGCAGCACCCTTCTCTCGACGCAGGCGGTCTCCCCCTCAGGATCTGCCGCTTTCAGCACCAGTTCGCTCTCTGTGGGAAGTCACACCATCCTTGCGAACTATCAACCAACCGGAAGCTTCCAGGCGAGCACGGCGTCGCTGGTCCAGGTGATCAATGGCAACCCCACCAGCACGACGCTCACCTGCGTGCCCAATCCCATTGACATCTTCAAGACCGCGCAGCTCACCGCCACGGTGACCTCCGCCGCCGGAGCTCCAACCGGATCGATTGCATTCACGGATAATGGCGCGCCGCTGGGCACGATCGGGCTGACTGCCGGAGCCGCGAGCTTGACCTATACAGGTTCGATTGCGGAGACGCACAAGATCGTCGCGACTTACACTCCGGCTGGCGTCTTCGCCGCCAGTTCGGCGACCTGCTCCGAGGTTGTCAACGCGCTTCCAACCACTTCAACTTTGGCGGTGGCTCCCGCGACTGCTACGTTTGGCTCTGCGGTCACGCTGACTGCCACGGTCGCTCCCGCCACTCCCCCGGGACCGAGCACCCCCACGGGCGTGGTCACCTTCTACAACGGAGCGGCGGCCCTCGGTACCGGCACGCTCGTCAATGGTGTGGCGACGCTGGTTTCGAGCTCGCTGCCGGGTGGAAGTTACAACCTCACCTGCATGTACAGCGGAAGCTCCATTTACTCCAGCAGCGACTGCAGTCCGACGCCCGTGGTCATTCGCGCCGCACCCACCGCGCTCAAGCTCACAGCAAGCAGCGATCCAGCGGCCTATCTGAGCCCTGTGACCCTGCACGCGGTTCTGACCGTTAACGGACAGTCTGCCGGAGCCGGCAATCTCATCCGTCTCAGCTTGAATGGGCAGATCGTCAACCTGACGACCAACGCCACGGGCACGGCCAGCTACGCACTTCCCGCTCTGCCGCCCGGCAGTTATCCGGTCGACGCCAGCTTTGCAGCCACCATCGATCTGCTGGCCAGCTCGACTTCGCTGAAGGAAGTCATCACCCCCGCACCGACGTCGACAAACCTCAGCGCCACTCCTAATCCCGGCGATCTCAACCAGGGAGTCACGCTGACCGCGAGTATCGCTTCGCAGTCAACGCCGGTGGGCAGCGGGGCGGTTACGTTCTACGACGGAACGACCTCGCTTGGCTCGGCGCCAGTCTCCGCCACCGGCACTGCCAGCCTCACGACCGCCTTCACCGTACTTGGAACACATAATCTGACGGCAGTCTACGATGGCAGCGCGGATTTCTCCACGAGTACCTCGGCCGTATTTCAAGAGACGATTGAGGCGGGCGACTTCACCATCAGCGTAACTCCGGGATCGGCCAGCATCTACACCGGGCAGGCGGTCTCAGTTCAGGTGAGCGTAGCCAGTCTGCGTGGTTTCGCTCAGGCGCTTGCCCTCACTTGTTCGGGTTTGCCGGCAAATGCGACCTGCAGCTTCACTCCGGATTCATTGGCCCAGGGACAGGGGGCTGCACAGCTGGTCATCCAGACCGCCGCTCCGCAGAAGGTATCGGCGGCGGCCTTTGTCTCCGGCTCCGCCGGGTTGCTGGCTGCGCTCACCTTGCTGCTGCTGCCGGGCAAGCGCGATCGCCGCACCTACCTTGGCCGCCTTTCTGTCCTGCTCTGCGTCCTGTTGGCTAGCGCCGGAATCTCCGGATGCGCAACCAATGCCCCGATCGTAGGGGGCACGCCACCTGGCGTGTATCAGGTAGAGGTGACAGCAACCACATCGGGCGCCGGGCCGACGCTCACGCATGGGGCGGCGGTGAAGCTCACCGTGAAATCTCTGTTCTGAGGTATCGAATGCAGATACGGAAATTCCTCGGCTGGATGGCCACGCTGACGGCACTCTCCGCAGCGCTCGGCAGCATTCCGGCCGGCGCGCAGGCGGCGCCGTCTGCCTATGGGCCTGGCAGCTCGGTTTGGGTGGGCACAGAATTCTCCAATATGAGCGCCTCGTTTCCCTACCAAAGCGGTCAGCGGCTGGGAGGCGTGGGGGCTTTTATCGATTTCGATCCCAATCACTACCTAGGTCTGGAGGGAGATGCACGCTGGCTCAAATTCGGAGGATTTGAGGGATCTACCGAGACCAGCTATCTTGTGGGCCCGAAGGCCTTTTTTCTGCAGCGGCGACGATTTCGGCCCTATGGCAAGCTGCTCATCGGCGCCGGAAAGATTCACTACCCCTTTGCCATCGGGGATGCAACCTACTTCGCGCTCGCGCCGGGAGCAGGCACGGAATACCGGCTGAGTCACCGGTGGCGATTGCGCGTCGAGTACGAGTACCAGATGTGGTTGAGCTCGCCGGGCTATGCCAACGAACCCAACCATGAGCTGACCCCGAATGGCTTCCAGATCGGCGTAATGTACGGGATCCTGCGCTAACGCTCCCAGTCTTTATGCCCTGCTCCCTGCCTCACCGGTGCTTGATGAAGCCGCCGGTGTGCAGTTCGGCCATGGCCTGGCGGATCTCTTCCTGGGTATTCATCACAATGGGGCCGTACCAGGCCACCGGCTCTTCGAGCGGCTTGCCGCTGACCAGCAGGAAGCGAATGCCTTCGGGGCCGGCCTGGACCACGATCTCGTCGCCGCGGTCGAAGAGAACCAGCGAGTGGTTCTTCGCGTCATAGACCGGAGCAGCGTTGGGATTGACGGCGGATTCCGTCAGCACCGCCTGCGGGTTGGAAGCGTCGCGGAAGGTGCCGGAGCCGGCGAAGACATAGGCGAAGGCATTGCGCGTGGTTTCGACGGCGATGCGCTTCTTCTTGCCGGGCGGTACGGAAATATCGACGTAGCGCGGGTCCGCGGCCACGCCTTCCACGGGACCGCGCTGGCCCCAGAACTCGCCGCAGATGATGCGGGCCTTGCTGCCGTCGTCCTCCGTGACCTCGGGGATCGCGGCGGAAGGGATGTCCTGGTAGCGCGGCTCGGTCATCTTGAGCGCCGCGGGCAGGTTCGCCCATAGCTGGAATCCGTGCATGCGGCCATTGGCGTCGCCGCTGGGCATCTCCTGGTGCAGGATGCCGCTGCCCGCAGTCATCCACTGCACGTCGCCGGCGGTCATGCGGCCTTTGTTGCCCAGGCTGTCGCCGTGCGCCACCTCGCCGGCCAGCACGTAGGTGATGGTCTCGATGCCGCGGTGCGGATGCCAGGGGAAGCCGGCGATGTAATCCGCGGGGTTCTCGTTGCGGAAGTCGTCGAGCAGCAGGAACGGATCGAACTGGTGCGTTTTGCCGAAGCCGAAGGCGCGCTGCAGCTTAACGCCGGCGCCTTCGATGGTGGGCTTGGGTTGAATGATCTCCTGGACCGCGCGCAGAGACATGGCCGACCTCCTGGGGACGTGCTGTTGACTACCTGATAACTATCAGATGTACGGAGGGCCCGGAGGATTCAGAGACGGGGAGGCCGACAAGGGAGGAAGAGGCTGGCGCACCGGTTCCGATGCGCCTCCGTTGTCCACTGTCCAATGTTCACTGCTTGATGAACTGGGCGTCGATGGTGAGAGCGACGTCTTCGCCGACCAGGACGCCGCCGGTTTCGAGAGCTGCGTTCCAGGTGAGGCCGAAGTCCTTGCGGTTGACCTTGGCGGTGGCAGAGAGGCCGATGCGGGTGTTGCCCCAGGGGTCCTTGCCGGGCGAGCCCGGGCCATCGACGGTAAATGTCACCGGCTTGGTGACGCCGTGCATGGTGAGGCTGCCCGTCACCTTATGTTCGCCCTCGCCTAGGCGCTCCACGCCGGTCGACTCGAAGGTCATGTGAGGAAATTGGGCGGCATCGAAGAAGTCGGCGCTCTTCAGATGGGCATCGCGCTGGTCGTCACCAGTGGAGAGCGTGCTCACATCGATGGTGGCGCTGATCTTGGAGCGACTGGGGTTGCTCTCGTCCAGGGTCAGCGTGCCTTTGAGACCGCGGAAGCTGCCCTTCACGTTGGAGATCATCATGTGCTTGACCTTGAACTCGGCCGAGGAGTGCGCGGGGTCGAGGTTCCAGGTGGTGACGGAAGCCGGAGAAGCGGTGGATGCGGACATTCGGGCATTACCTCCAGGAGAAAGAATTCACAAGACAGGTGTTTGGATGTGGACGCAGGAGCGATGGGTTCAACAAATGTTCGAGCCTTAACAGCCGCGGGGACGGGAGAGCGGCTGGTCTACTCCCGCTCCACCCTGCCATGATCCTTGAAGTTCACCACGATGTAAGAGCTGGAGTAAGCGTGGCTGCCGCCCGGCCGGGACAGAAAATTGCCGCCTCCGAACCACCCGTATCCTGCACCGATGTTGAAGTGGCGGTTCAGCTCATACCAGGAGTAGGCGTCCAGTTCGACGCCCACGTGCGAACTGCGGGGGGTGGCATTGCGTGCCAGCGGAGAGCCGGAGCTGTCGTAGACGGCATCGGTCAACTTTGCGGACCGGAAATCCAGTCCCTGGGTACTGACCGACCAGCGATGGTGCGGCTCGACGGTAATGCCTGAGCGGACGGCATGAATGTTCTGCCAGCCGAAGAGATCGAGAATTCCGAAGCGGTCGTGGGCGGTGGGATAGATGGAGTCAAATGTGCCGTGGGTTGTGGAGCCCGCGCCGGCCCCCGAGGCGAAGTCGTACTGCGCGAAGAGGCGCGGATGGCCGGGTATATCGAAGCGATAGGCTGCGCCGCCGGTGGTGGCCCACGCGCGGATCGGAACCTTTGCGGTGACTCCGTTTTCTGCCACGCCTTCGGCCGAATACTCGATCCCGCTTGCGGTCTGGCCCTTCCAGCGCAGACCCCAGGCCTTCATGTTCTGCTTGCCGGTAGCGCTGAAGCCGGCCGTGGCTATCACTGCGCTGGGCTGTACGCGACCAAGCACGAACGGCTCAATGGATGTGTTTGCGAATGGCCCCTTCATCCATGCGTACATTCCGTAGACGTAATTGCCCTGCTGGTGATGGCTGACGCCGGAGGGCAGCGGCTTGACTACCGAAGCTGCAAAGATTCCCAGGTGATAACCGTGCGATTGCAGATTCATGACCGCGGCGTCGTAGGAGCGCCCCTGGTTGCGCCACTCGGAGTTAGCGATCAGTGTGTTGTTGTAATTGATCATCTGCCGGCCCACACGCACGCTGAACCATTGCCGCGAGGGATCGCCGATCTCGGCATAGGCGAGCTTGAGATCCCAGCGGTTTTCGTTGGGAGGGCCGATCGGCGGCTGCTCGAAAAAGGGACGCGCGTCCTGCAACTGCGCGCTGAAGCGAAACCAGGAACTCGCGCGCAGGTCGGCCTGCACGCGCAACAGGTTGAGCAGGTAAGAGTCGCTGTCGCCCGCCTGAAATGCCGCATTGCTGAACTGCTCGCCGCGGAAGCGCTCCTCCGTCTCAAACACCATCCAACCGGGGAGCTTTTCATCCAGATCGGCGGCAGGATGGAAGTCAGCAATGGCGTAGGGCTCTGTCGAGCCCCAGGTGCGGTAAGCGGGGCCATTCAAATAGCTGAGGGGGCTCGACGCCGGACCGGTGATCCAGGCTCCGTCCATGGCGCTCGATGCGTTCTGAGTTGTGACATCATCCTGCGCGTCACAAGAAACCCCTCCTGCCAAAACCAGCAGAAACCAGAAGGCCCAGACCGCGCCCAGGCTCTTCGACCGAGAGAGTTGGCGAGCGCGCACCGCGACGGAATGGCCTGAAGGCGAGAGCATGGAAACACTCAGTTTGTCGGGAACCGGTGGGTTGATTTTACCTCTGCCATGCGCGAAAAGATACGAGGGGACGGCAGAAGGCGGTGTCTTGGACGAACGATCCGGACCAGAACGTACAGACGTCTCGCGTATGTAAAGCTGGTGGGCAGGAAACAGCTTCTCAGGTGCGCTTCGCTACTCCAACTGCTCCGCATAAAAGGCATTGTTGCCGGTGCGCAGATCGCGGCCGTACGAGAACACCAGGCCCATGCCCAGCACACTCACCTTGAGCGCGGCGCCGGTGTCGAAGAGCCACTCATGCGAGCCGAGTTGGGCGCCGGGATCGGCGATTCTGCCGATGTCGAGCAGTGGGCCGAGGCGCACGGCCACCAGTCCATTGGAATAGAGATTCTTGTCCATCTCCGAATTGTGCAGGAGGTACGCGCGGCCCAGCGGAGCGCTGCCCTTGCGGCCGTCGCGGGTGCCGATGTGCGCGTGCATGGGCAGGTTGTTGTCGCGCTCCAGGCCGAGAATGTAGAGCTCGTCGAAGGGCGCCTGGCCGAAGATTCGGCCTACGCGTAGTTGCTGCGTCATCGCGTAATCATCGCCCTGGCGCTGCGGGAACCACTGCCAGCCGAGTGATGCGGTGACTTTGCCGAAGGTCTGGCGAGGCTGCGACCACAGCCGCGCGGCTTCAGCAGATGCGCCGCCACGCAGGGCGAAGCGCCGCTCGGGCACGCGCCACAGCGTTCCATCGATCTGCGCGCGCTGCTTGAGTTCAACGCCCGAGGCGAGCATCTGCGGCGTTAGGACGGTTCCCGCATTCACGCTGCGGAAGTCACGATGGGAAAGCTCTGCGCCGGCGCGCCAGCCGAGGCTGCCGCTGGTGAACGACTCCACGTTGAACCCGCCGCGCTCGGTGCGCATGTTGAAGGCGGCTTCGAGCGGCGCGGGGCCGGTGAAGCTGGGCAGGATCGCCCAGTTCTCATTGCGCAGATCGGTCCACGCCTGCCAGCGGTATTTTGCGCCGTGCACGAGCGGGCCCGAGATGCCGGCAAAGACGCGGCGCTTCTGCGCGTCCCAGCGCAGCATGGAGTCGATGTTGATGGCCTGGCGGTGGAGGTTGAAGTAGGCCGGCTGGACCTCCTGGAAGGGCAGGCCGCGCGTGAAGACCAGCAGGCGCGTCCAACCGCTGCCGCCGAAGCCGTTGAGCTCGCGGGCGTGCAGCTCCGCATCGAAGCGGCCGTCATCGCGCGCATTGAGATCTAGGTGGAACCGGGGGAAGATGCCGAGGCCGCGCAGCCGCGCTTCGGTAGCGAGATACTGCGGCAGCAGCATAGTGCTTGCCGGAGCGAAGGCAAAGGCGCGATCGAGCAAAGCCGGCGAGACGCGCGGTTGCGGATCGTAGGTGAGCGCCGCGATCTGCGGCTTGTCTACGCGGTTCCAGTACTTGAGCGCGGCTTCGAGGTTGTTGTCCAGAAAATACAGGGTGGCCAGGAAGTCGTTGGCGTAGGCGTCGTGCGGCGTGATGCGCAGCGCCTGGCGCAGCAGCTTTTCGGCGCGGCCGTTCTGCTTCTGCTTGAAGGCGACGCCGGCGAGCTCGATGGGAAAGCGCGCATCGCGTGGCGCCTGCCGCCAGCCCTGCTCGAGTGCCGCTTGCGCCTCCGCCCAGCGGCCCAACTGGGCCAGAGCCATGCCGTAGTCGTAGTTCATCTGCGCGGAGCGCGCTGTAAGAGGAGCGAGCAGGCGCACGACCTCGCTCCAGCGCTGCGCATTGGCGAGCGCGTCCAACTGCCTTTGCGGGGGCGGAGTTGTCTGGGCCGCACCGTCCGTGGGCCTCCCACGCGTTTCACGATGAGCCTGTGAAGAGGATGAACCACGGAGACTCTGACCTGAGGCGAACGCCATGCAGGACAAGCACGCGACGAATAGCAGGGTGTGTGCGGCGCGGGTCAACGGCTGCGTCAATGGGCTTTCACCGCGGGCACGGCGAGCAACGTCCAGTTGCCGGTGGCTTTCCACTCGTGCTCGAACTCGCTGCGGTCCTCTTTGAGCAGCTTGCGTTGTGCGGGATCATTGAGCAACACCACGTGTTCGGGGTCATCCACGCCGGCGATGACCACGTAATGCAGAGAATTATCGCCTGCCGGCTTGAGCGCCACAATCAATGGCCGGCCCTTGGCAATCTGCTGCTCGAGATCGGCCCACTGCCCGGCGAAGGCAAAGGCGCGATAGCCATGCTGCTTGAAATACCGCAGCATTGCGGAGGCGCGCACATCCTGGTGGTGGGGTTGAAGGCTGCGCTCTATCTGCAGCAGTTCGCCGGCATCCAGCGCGTGCATGCCCGGCTGCTTCTTCCAGTACTGCATCACCATGGCAATGCTGGCCGGGCCGCAGGCGTTCTTCGGCTGTTGTACGAACGGAACATCGATCCACACGTTCAGCGGCGTGGGGTTGGGTGGCGCGGCGGCAAAGGCGCAGCAGCACAAAACGAGCTGCACCGCTACGCCTTGAAGCAGGCGGCGCGCCACGGTCGGTCCTCAGTGCACGGCCACGATGATCAGGATCAGCGCAGCAATCGCGATCAGGATCAACAGCAGGTCGTGGTCCGACATGTTGCCTGCTGCGAAGTCGTTCTGCGCGTTGCGGGCGCGCGCCGCCAGTTGCGACAGCTCATGATCGCTGAGGCCGGCGACGGCGCTCTGCACCTGCTGTGCGTTCATGTGCGCGGATTCGAGCGCCTTCTGCGCTTCGGACGAAGACAGAAAGTCGCGCAGCGTCTTCTGGTTCTGCTCGCGGGTCTGGGTCGCGTCCTGAGTAGCCTTATGCAGGTCCTGAGGGCTGACCAGATGTTGGGTGGCCTGGGCACGTGCGGTTTGCGTGTAGCCCATCAAAGCAGCCAGCACGGCGGCGGTGAGCACGCGCGCGGACTGCCGAATAGAAGAGTGCATGAATCGTTACCTCCGGGGGTGTAGGAAACAACTCGATTACGCTGATTATAACGTGCATGGACCTCCTGCACCGACCGCTCGCAGTTCGCCACAGGGCAATCGCATGAACATCATTTGAGTCCGAGGAGTTCGGCGCGATAGTTGTCGGAAGTGGCGGCGATGAGTCTTCGGGCTTTGACGCCGCCTTTGCGTTTGATCGGAT
>JAJZCY010000096.1 GCA_021828835.1 Acidobacteriota bacterium
CGTCGAACACACCGCAGCCGTATTTTGCAATCGCCGCCTTCTTCACCAACCTGGGCTCGCTGCCTGGCGCGCAGAGCTTCAACCAGAAGAACGCCAACACACTGCCCGAGATCTTTGACAACGTCGCCAAGACGGCGGGCAATCACACCCTGAACCTGGGTGTCCAGATCCGCCTGAACCGGCTCAACACTTGGCTGCAACCCATCGAAACCTATGCCTACTACAGCTTCCAAAGCCTGGAAACCAATTTTCCCTTCTCGTTGACCAAACAAGGAACACCAGGAACAATCGGCAATGCCAATTCCAACTGGGATGCCTACGGACAGGACGACTGGCGCGTCAACCGGAGGCTGACGCTGAACCTGGGTCTGCGTTACGACTACAACACCACCTGGAACGTCGCGCACGGCGATCAGCGGCAGTTCGATTACGCGACGCAAAGCTTCGGACCCACCGGTCAGAATGCGTACAGCGCGCCGCAGACGGATTTTGCGCCGCGCATCGGATTTGCCTGGGATCCCTATGGCCACGGCACCACTGTGGTGCACGGCTATGCAGGTTTGTTCTACATGCCCATGCAGCCGTCTCCCAACACGCTGGCAGACAATATGCCGCAGAACGCCACCATCTCCGATACGCTCTTTAACCTGACCCTCTTTGGCGGCTCGGTACCTTCGATCTCCTATCCCACGCCTAACCCGCCGCTCTTGCCGAGCAACGAAAACGTCTACATCTACCCCACCAATCCGCGCGATCCGGTGTCGACCAACTGGCTGTTCGGGATTCAGCAGCAGGTTGCTCGAGACACCGTGCTGACCATGAACTACACCGGGAACCGGGTGCAGCACACGCAGGCGGGCGTAGCGTTCCAGAGCATCAATATGAATCCCTCCAACCCCAACACCAACGTGGGACGCCCACTGGCGGCTCAGGGAGTGCCCTACCAAAACGAGTATTACTTGCCCAACATTCTGTTCTCCAAGTACAACGCGATGCAGGTGCAGTTGCGCAGGACCACCCAGAAGATGACGCTCGAGGCCAACTACGCCTGGTCGCATGAAATGGACGACGAGGTGAATGTATTCGCGGGCTTCGAAGATCCGATGACGCCCAAGTACGACATCGGAAACGGCGATTGGGACACTCGCAACAACTTCACCGCCAGCGCGCTTTATAACTTCCCGGAGATGAAGGGCTCGCGCAAGGTGGTGCAGGAGACTGTGGGCGGCTGGCAGGCTTCCAGCATTTTGCAGACCCGGTCCGGACTTTCGCAGAACGTCGAAGTCACGAACGGGTTCTTCGGAAACTACATGCGGCCCAACCTGGTTCCGGGAAAGGGAGTCAGGCTACAGAGCGTGAGCTGGCCTAACCAGAGCTACAACATCGACGCATTCAGTCTGGAGCCGGGCTTTAATGGCGTGTGGGGCGATCCCTCCACTCTGGGCAATATCGGCCGCAATTCGCTGCGCGGCCCGGGATATTTCCAGTGGGACATGTCGGGCATGAAGAACTTTGCCCTCACGGAAGGGATCCAGATGCAGTTCCGCGCGGATGTTTTCAACTTCTTGAATCATCCCAATTTTTCCAATGTGGACACCGGCATCTGCAGCGCTGTTGCTTATCCTTCCGCCACCTCCGCAAGCTGCATCCCCAATACTCGCCGGCTGACCAACAACGGTTACTGGGCTGGTTTTGGAACGGCAAGCGCCACAGTTGCGGGAGCCAATGGCAGCCAGATCGGCAACGGGACCAACCGCCAGACGCAGCTTTCGCTGCGAATTATCTTCTGACCCGGCGCGAGGCCGGCGGTACGAAGAAACCGTCGGCCTCAGGCCGTTCAACCAGTTTCAGCCAGGATACAAGCCATGCAAATGCATCTGAAAAAGCCAACAGCCGGAAGGCTGCTGGCTGTATTTTTCTGCTGCGCCTTTCTTGCCTCACAGGCATGGGCTGCCGGAGCAGACTCCGCGTGCACGCCGCGTTTTCCACTCCAGTTCGGACAATCACAGGGCTGGCTGGGAGCCGACGCGGCATATTCAATCCCCTTGCCCGACGGCCGCGACGTGTGGATCTTTGGGGATACACTCTACGGTGCGAAACGTGTTGTCAATGGCAACGATCCCAAGATGGTGCGTAACAGCATTGGCATCTCAACCTGCAAGGCCGGACAGTGGAAGCTGACCTACGTGATCCGGAAGGACAGCGAGGGACGCCCGCAGAGCTTCTTCACACCCCGCCTACCGAATACCTGGTACTGGGCGCTGGATGGATTCGTAAGCGGACGTGACCTGTGGGTAACACTCCTCTGCATGCGCAACGCTCCCGCCAAATCGCAGGCTATGGGATTTGCAACCTGTGGCACCGATCTCGCGCGTATCTCTTCTCCCGGCCCCGATCCCCAGCAATGGAAGATCCGCGTGTTTCCGCTGGTTGCGGACGGAGCGCATGCGTACCCCTCAGCAAGCGCGGTCGTTTTCAAGAAGGATGCCTATCTGTTCGCGCTGAAAGAGTCGGGCACCCGTCCGCTGCTGGCCACCCGCATCCCGTTCGCCGGACTCAGCGACCCCGCCGCCCATTTGCAGTACCTTGAAGCGAATGGGAGGTGGCGCAGCGGATTTGATCCGCAGCATGCAAAGGCGGTGATGCAGCAGGGCAGCACGGAGCTTTCAATCCGCTATCATCCCGAGTTACATCGCTGGCTGGCGGTCATGTTTGCGCCGGAGGCATTCTCCAGCAGGATTCTGCTGCGCACAGCGCCCACACTCACCGGGCCGTGGAGCGAGGGACAAACCATCTACCGGGTTCCGGAGATGCAACCCGGCACTCCGGGGTACGACAAGGATACCTTCTGCTATGCCGGCAAGGAGCATCCCGAGTTCGAGCACCGCGACCTGGTTTTCACCTATGTGTGCAACACCATGGCGGTCCCCAAGCTGGCAACCGATCTAAAGATCTACTATCCGCAGGTAGTGCGGATGCCGATGCCGAAAGACGACTCGCCGGCTGCGCACCCGAACCACTGATCTCTTCCCTTCCCAGCCTCGGACCACTCCCCCGCAATCCGACAGTGCACCATTGGCAGGCGCTCTCAACAAGAGCGCCTGCCCGCGCCGCCATCGGTGATACAAAGTAGAGTACAGTCGGCTACTGCAGCGCTCGTTCGAACAAGTGATCTCGTGCAGCGATCGAGAAATGAGGTGAAGATTTCTCGTCCCTCTCATCCTGCCGCAAGCCGGCGAGCAGCTCACCCTTGGGAGCAGAGAATGACGAACGGATTGATCCATCGCAGGGGCCTGTTGAAGGCAGCAGCGCAAGGGGCTCTGGCAGTCCCGATGGCTGCCTCTCTCAGCAGGTCAGGTTGGGGCCAGAGCACGAATCATGCAACCGGCGAAGCGCATCCTCCTGCTGCTGCCACCCCGGCAGGGCCGAAGGCGAGCCTGAACGTGAAGGACTATGGGGCGCTTGGGGACGGCACGACAAAAGAAACGCAGGCGCTTCAGTTGGCGATCGAGCGCTGCGCTGTGCTGGGCGGCGGAGAAGTGTTGATCCCGGCGGGCGATTATCTTACCGGAGCACTAACGCTTCGCAGCAACGTGCATCTGCGCATCGAGGACGGCGCGGGCTTGCTGGGCAGCAGCGACATGGCCGATTATCCAGTTGCCGAGGTGCGCTGGGAGGGACGCTGGATCAAGGGCTACAGTGCGCTCATCTCCGCCGCAGACAGCGAGAACTTCAGCATTACCGGCCCGGGGAAGATCGTTGCCAGTGCAGCGATCCGGGGGCGCGTGGAGCGCAGTACCGGGATGCGTCTGCCGGCGCTGCTGGAATTTACGAATTGCCGGAATGTGACGGTACAGAACTGCTTCACCAGCCAAGCCGGGATGTGGTCGATTCATCCCGTGTATTGCGAGAACGTGACGTTCAAAGACCTCACCGTCCATAGCGGCGCGGATGGTATTGACGTGGATTCGTGCAGGCGGGTTGTGATCGATGGCTGCGCCTTCGAGACCAGCGACGACTGCATCTCGCTGAAGTCAGGGCGCGGCGAAGAGGGTTACACCATCAATCGTCCGTGCGAAGACGTGCGCATTTCGAATTGCACCTTCAGCGACCGCTTCTTTGCCTGCATCGGGATCGGCAGCGAAACCTCAGCCGGCGTGCGGAATGTTGTTGTGGAACACTGCAAATGCGTCGGCGCACGATCTTATGCGATCTACATCAAGAGCCGGCCGGGGCGCGGCGCATACGTTGAGAACGTCACCGTGGACGGCTTCGAAGCTTCAGGCGCGCGGCTGGGATTTTTGCGGCTGAACAATCTGAACAGCGGGAAGCAGGATGATTTTCCTGTGCCCGGCGTGCGAGGTATCCCGGAGTTCCGCAACTTCCACTTCTCGAATATCCGTGTCACGGATGAAGCCACGCTGGTGCAGGCGACAGAGATTCATCCGCAAAAGCCGCTGGTGGGATTCACGCTGACAAACGTGACCGGCACGTGCAAGAGCGGCATCCGGCTGGCGAATATGCGAGACGTGGTGATCCGAAACGTCAAGGTAGCAGGCTATGACGGGCCTCTGATCGCCACCGAGAACGTGACCGGCATCGGCCTGCAGGGTGCCGCGAAACTCGATCCTGCGAAGATGCCGAAGGCGCCGGAGCCGATTCCGACGCCGGAGAAGGCGTACACGTTGCATTAGGTAGCGTTCCCACAGCGCGCAGTCTTGACGATCGACAAGCAGAACGAAGCCGGGCCAGGCGACCGCTCAGAAGAGCGATCTGCCTGGCCCGGCGTGTTGGAGAGCAGCGTTGGTGGCACTGCCCTAGAAGTTGATGTGTCCAGAGAACTGCCATTGGCGGGGAAGGTTTGCCTGGCCACTTACCAAGCCAAGCTTGGTTGATTCCGCCGCGGTTCCGGCAATCTCCTGGCCAATCGAACCACCGGCAGCATTCTTCGATGTCGTTCCGAACCAGACGTGATTGACTGCATTGAACACGTCCGCCTCGAACACGAACTGCAACCGGTCATTGGACATTAAATTGAAGGTACGGCGGAGGCTTCCGTCGATGTCGTAGTTACTGGGGCCACGCAGGCCGTAGGGTGCTGTACGGGCGGCGTTGCCGATCAGGAAGGGGTTGGAGAAGATGGCCTGATTGCTGGTGGCAGCAAAGGCATTGGGGTTGATGTATTGGATATGCGCCAACGTGGCCGCAGTGGCGCCGTGGCCCCACCCGCCGTTTTGACGCGCCGATCCCGTGAAGTTGGGATTATAGGATGGCATGCACTGACCCTGCCCCGGCGTCTCGCAACTGCTGCTGGTAATCGCCAGCGGATTGCCCGACACGTAGGTAAAGATATCCGACAGAGTCCAGCCGCTGACGATCTGGCTGACGACGGGGTTGCCTCCTCCCAAGTGTCCCTTGCCAAACGGCAGATTGTAGACGCTGGTGAAGACGAGATTCTGCGGGATATCGATTGTGCTCAACGATCGGTCAATGCTATCCATCTTGTAGGCGCGGGTGGAGCCTTCCACCGTACCCGCCGGAAGAGCATAGCCCGAGCGGTACGTGCCATCGTTGTCGATGTTCTTGCTGTAGGTGTAATTCAGCATGAACGTCAGACCTTTGGTAGTCCGTTGGACGATCGATAGTTGCAGCGCGTTGTAGCTTGAGTTGGCCACATCTCCCCACTGGTCCGAAACGCCCTTGAATTGCGGGAAGGGTGTGAGCGCCTGGGCAACGGTGTTGTTGAACGTCGCGTACGGCAATCCCATCCCATTGGGCATATTGCTGGCAGTGGCCTGTTGATTGAGCGTATCTCCCAAGGAGAGATAGATGGGGTTCAGCCCGTTGCTATAAAGACCGCGGGCTCCACCCGAGGTGGTCGGGAGGAAGTGACCTTCGTTGCCCACATAACTCACGGTTGCAGTCATGTTTTGGGTCAGCAGCCTCTGGAATCCGAAGGACCATCCAGTGAATTCCGGAGAGCGCGCGCCATAATATGGGTCCGCATAGGTGAGGTTGGTGGACAGCTTATACGGCGCAACGGCATTCGATGCATAGTAGGTGCCGTAGGCGGGGTTGTAGATCGGCGGCAGCGTGGGCGAGAATCCCTGGCCGCCGAAGGTGGTGTTGGTGGGGTCGTTGGAATAGCCCTGGACGGTTGTAGCACCGGTGAAGCCGGGGTTGCCGTTCAGATAGAACGCAGGGAGCCCATAACCGGGTCCCACTGCGCTGGGCGCCGACGAGAAGCCAAGATTACTGGCAGTGCTGCCGCTGGTGCCGCCGCCGATGGTGTAGTACATGCCGTAGGAGGCACGGATGACCGTCTTGTGATCGAGTTGATACGCCAGCCCAAGACGCGGGCCGAACTGACCGTGGTAAGGCTTTACCGGAGTAACGCAGTGGCAACTATCCGGTCCGTTTCCTGCAAATTCCAACGTGCCAGGCGTGCCGGTTACCGGATTGATTGCAGTTGTGTTCAGGAACGACCAGTTTTGGTGCGCCTCATGGTAGGGGGGCATGTAATCCCAGCGCAGGCCGGCGTTCACCATCAGTTTGGAGGTTGCGCGGAAGTCATCGTTGATATACCACGCCCAATCGCGATTGCGAACGCCCTGTTCCTGAGCGATAGGAGCGTAGACGGTATAGCTTCCCGAATCGACAGCTCCCAGCATGTAGCTGGCAAACGGCAAGCCAGTGGAGCTATTGACTTTCAGAGAGTTCGGCTCGAACTGTGCGGTTTCAGCGTAGCTGAACTGGAGGATAGCCGGTGTGCTTCCTCCCATAGCGGAGATGACGTTGTTATCGAGCCACTGAATATCAGCGCCGAAAGCGAGTGAATGCCTGCCGTGGACCCACTGCACATTGTCCACCAGGTTGAAGTTGTCTGCGTTGTCCTGTGTGCCGTTGTCCGTTCCCCACTGAGCGGGAGCGAAGGCACCACTAAACTTGACTTCAGGAAAGCCTTCCCCCGCCTGACCGCTGGGGAGACCCTGAATGCCCATGGTCGCCGCAGCCCAAGCGTTGATCGGGTATGTGGGGTTGAAATCGGGCGAGTGATATTGCGCAGCACCGTATTTGAATTGGTTCACCAGATTCGAGTTGATGATGAACGTGTCCTCGAAGATACCCACGCGCGTGATCGGGCGGTAATACTTCGCGGCACGGTATGGGAAGGGACCTACATCGGTGGATTGCGCCGACGGCCCCACGAGCCCCTGCCGACCTGTGGCCAAGAGGCCGCTAATGGTGTGCCTGTCACTGAGGTGTGCGTCAACATGGACGTTTCCATCCCAGTTGCTCAAACCATAGGCATAGGAGCCGAGAAGGTTTTTGGTGAGGCTTGAGTTGGCGTAGTGAATGCCCTGCCAGAATTGCGCCATCTTCTGTGCGATGGGCGAGATCTCGCCTGGGGGGATAACATTGGGAGTTCCGTTATAAACAAACTGCGAGCGTGCGCAGGCGGTCGGGGAGCAGGTCTCAGTCGTGGGATCGTAGATGTTTACGTTCGCCTGACTGAAATCTCCCTGAAACATTTGCTGCGTAGGAATGGTGTTGTAGACCGGCGAGGTGACCGTGTTATAGCGGAAACCGTCGAATGCGCCGAAGAAGAAGAGCTTATTCTTGAGCAGCGGGAAGCCTGCGTCGATGCCATATTGATTCATATGCAAAGGCGGCTTGTAGGATTTGCCGGTGAGGATGTTGGTCGCCGGAATAAACCCATACGAATCAAATGCCGTGTTGCGATCGATGACGTAGAGCGAGCCATGAATCTCATTGGTCCCCGACTTGACGGTGAAGTTTTCGACTCCCAGGCCGGAGTATTCCGCTCCATACGCGGTGGTCTTCAACTGGAACTGGCTGATATTTCCCACTCCGAACGCCGGCCAAATGTAACGCGGATCGCCGGGGCTGCCAGGGAAGGAGAAGGGGATGCCTTCAATGTACATGGAAGTGGCGTGGGCGCTCCCCTCGACGATCATCGGCTCGTCGGTTTCGTTGTTCTTGGTTTCGTTGGAGGATACGCCCGGCATCAGTGCGGCAAAGTCGGTAACGCGCTGTTGATCGGGGCTGCCGGCCGAACCCATTTCCAGGGGCAGAGCATCATAGACTTTGCTCTGCAAAACCGCTCCCAGCGTCGCATCCTGCGTTTCTAGGGGTGGAGGTGCGGTGGATACGGTAACCGTCTGTGTAGTCTGGCCGATGGCCAACTTCAGGTCCAATCCAAGTACCTGCATGCCATTCAGGTGGATATTATTACGGACCAGCGTCTTGAAGCCGGGGGCAGTAGCCGCAAGGCTATAGTCTCCGACATCAAGAGGAGAGATCGAGTAAAAGCCGGCCTTGGTGGATGTTTGCTGAAGCACGGCACCGGTGGCCACATTAGTCACCTTGATGGTGGCGCCCGGGATGACTGCGCCAGTCGGATCCATAACCGTGCCCTGGATCGTAGCGGTGGCACCGATCTGCGCCTTGGCCGCAAACGGCGTCAGTACCAGGATCGCCAAGATCGCGATCCACCATGTGAAAATTTGGCGGCTCTGTTGCCCGCCTGGGGACTTCCTCATGCTTTACCTCCCAAAAGATTGGTTACATCTGCTTTACTGTCAGATCTCGCATGGACGTGATTTCTTGCCGTGGGGCAAACGCCAATGCCCTAACTACAGGGACTATGGCGACGCAACCTTGCATCGCGCCGCTGCCATCAGAATTCTTGGTTCTTAAGGGCCCTGGTTTGGAGCGGAATCATCGCCATGGGGCTGCGATGAATGGCGGTGGCTGACGTTTTGGGCTATCTATCGATCGTACGCCAGTGGTCAGACCACACGCTCGAGCCATTTTCATCGATCAGACCACGATTGTCAACAGAAAAATGGACAGGCGCTCTCGATACCTGATGCCGCGCGCTACATGAGACCGGTAACTTACCGTTGTTCGCACGAGCAGTTCTGGGCAGGAAGCTGATTCCGCGTGGGAATTTGCAACCTCAGCATCGAAATAAAGCTTCCAGGAGGGAATTGCGCATGACCTCGGATAAGCCCGCAATTTGCCTTTTCTGGGGATTTAGTGCATTTCACAGCACCATATAGAAATGCCAGCGTACCCGCCTCCTTGGACCCTCGGTTTAAATCTCTTTCCACGAAACGACCAATTTCCCCTACTCTCCTTGCTCGGCACAGACATCCATCGCCGCGGCCTCTCCGCTTGACGCCTCAAGCCTTACGTCGTGTACAGTGAGGTCTGCCAGTGGTCAGGCCTCCTCGCCGAGATCTGCCTGCCGGAAGACATTCTGCACAAACAATCGGAGTCCAAGGGAATATGCGTTCTGTTGCCTTCCGCCTGCTGGTTGTCGCTGCTGCGCTGGCCTTTGCCTTGACGCTGCCTGCCCAAGACACACGTGCTGTTACGGAGCCACATATTCCGGCCGCCTGCGTCACGCTGAAGGCGCGGATCGCTGCGGTCAATGGCGTGATTCCGGCCCAAGAGGAGCGCTCTCTGGATACCGCGCGGATTCAGGATGCGATCAACCGCTGCACCCCAGGCAAAGCGGTGGTCCTGCACTCGGACGGCGCAAAGAATGTTTTCCTGATCGGGCCGATCCATTTACGTTCCGGGGTCACGCTGGTGGTCGCGGCGCGTACCGCGCTGGTAGCTTCGCGCGATCCGCGCCTCTATGACCTGAAGCCCGGCAGTTGTGGCATTCTCGCCGCGCACGGCCACGGTTGCAAGCCTTTGATCACCGCCGAGAATCTCAACAACAGCGGCATCATGGGAGCCGGCTCCATCGATGGGCGCGGCGGCGCCACCATGCTGCGCCAAAAGGTCACTTGGTGGCAACTGGCCCATGCGGCCAAGGTCAAAGATCAGTATCAAAGCGTCTTTTCGCTCATCAGCATTGTGCGCGCCACCAACTTCACAATGTATGGCATCACCCTGCGCAACTCACCCAACTATCACGTGGCCACGTTCCTTACCAACGGATTCACGGCATGGGGCGTCAAGATCATGACGCCGGCGACGGCGCGAAACACCGACGGCATCGACCCCCGCTCCTCGCGCAACGTGACCATTGAGCATTGCTCGATTCACGCAGGCGATGACGATGTTGCGGTTTCCTCCAACCAGGGCGGTCCGTCCTCGCACATTTCCATCCTGCACAATCACTTCTACAGCGGACATGGAATGTCGATCGGCAGTGGAACCAGCGGTGGAGTGGATCACATGCTGGTGGATGATCTGACTATCGATGGCGCCAGCAACGGGATCCGCGTGAAGTCCGATCCCAGCCGCGGCGGGCTCGTCCAGCACCTGGTTTACCGCAACGTCTGCATTCGGAATGTCGCCAATCCGCTAGTCTTCACGCCACACTACACGAACTTCACAGGAAGTTCGCTGCCCCTCTATCGGGATATCAGCTTACAGAACATCCATATCCTGACGCCCGGCACGTACACGTTCATGGGACTGGATCCGGAACACAAGCTGCAGATTTCCCTGGACAATGTTTTTGCCGATGGCTTGCAACAGTCCCGCATAATCGCCAAGGACGCAGTGATCACGATCGGGAAGCAGCGCGGCAATCTGGAGCCCACGGGTGACGACGTGTCGATCGCCCAGACCGACGACTCCACCGCCGGCACACCCATGGCCTGTACGGCCCGCTTCGTTCCCTTCCCTGCTGACACGACCGCACCAGCGATGGCGGTGAAGGCGCCGCCGGTGGATCCTACTTACTACGTTGCCGCCGATGGGACCGGCGATTACTACTCGGTCCAGCAGGCGATCGACGCTATCCCTGCTTCAGGCCATGCTGTGATATCCGTTGCGCCTGGCACTTATCGCGAGGTGCTCACCATCAACAAACCGTATATCCAACTGCGTAGCGCCAATCCCGACGCGAGCAAGACGGTGATTGTGGACGACCGCAGCGCCGGAGCGAATGGGGGCACGCTGCACTCGGCTACCGTGAATGTGACAGCTGACAACTTCTTCACCGAAAATATCACCTTCGAGAACGACTTCAACCGAACGCATCCGCAGTTGCCCACCGGATCGCAGGCGCTGGCCCTGCTGGTGAAGGGCGATCGCGACGTCTTTCATCACGTGCGTCTGCTCGGCAATCAGGACACTCTCTACGCCGGCAGCCCCAACTGTTCCCCCGACGGACAGAACTGCAAAGTAGCGCGTCAGCTTTTTTCCGATTGCTACATTGCCGGGAACGTGGACTTCATCTTCGGCAACGGCAAGACCGCGTTCGAAAATTGTGAGATTCACAGCACCGAGCACAGCGAGGGATTCCTTACCGCGCAGGGCAAGCACTACCCCTCGGAAGACTCCGGCTTCGTTCTGGATCACTGCAAGCTGACCGCGGAGCCCGGCTTGGCCGGCACGGTCTACCTCGGCCGTCCGTGGCGCCCTTATGCTACGGTGATCTATCTCAACACGGAGATGGGCGATCAGATCAATGCCGCCGGCTGGCGCGAATGGCATCCGGGAGAGACGTACTCGCTCAATACCGCGTTCTTCGCCGAATACAACTCCAGCGGCCCGGGGGCCGATCCGGGCAAGCGCGAGCCGCACGCTCACATTCTCAACGCTCAGCAGGCAAAGAGGTATGCGCCCGCAGTGTGGCTCCGGGGCAACGATAACTGGAACCCCTTTGTGATGCCTAAGCCGGTGAGTGTCTATTAAGGCAATCTACGCAATGGTGGTGGTTGCGCACGAGTAGTCTGGAATTCGCTGCCCTCACTTCCGACGCCTGCAGCAGAGCCTAATCTGCCTCAGGTCGGGGCCGGCAATTATCGCGCAGTAAAGATGCTCAGCGATTCCGCCGGCTCCACGATCTGCACCTGACTGCCATCCGTCTTCAGCGCCGCCGCTGCACCCACCGGAGCGGGACGAAATTCAGTACATCCGCTCAGGGCGGTATGGTCCAGGTTGAGATTCACGGTTTGGTTTTGCTTGCCGTCATTCACCACCACGAGAAAGTGCTGGTTCGTGTGAGCCTGCGTACAGCCGCTTGCCTCTTCCGCGCGAACGAATGCGAACTCATGCGCATCGGCAAAGAGGTTCTGTTCCATGCCGGTTTGCAGCGCAGGATGGGCACGACGATAGTTCATGAGGTGTGAGGTCCAGTCAAAGAGCTGCTGCTGCTCGGCATTGCGGCCGGCTGCGGTGAATGCATCGTGCGGGTCGCCTGGAAATCCTCCTGGGAAGTCGTGCCGGTTATCGGGATCGCCTTTGCCCGTCATACCGATCTCGTCGCCGGCATAGACCAGCGGCATACCGCGCAATGTGGCTAGCAGCCCGAAAGCCAGTTCGAGTTTTTTGGGATCGCCACCCGCATCGGTGAGGAAGCGCGAAGTGTCGTGATTGCCGAGAAAAGTGGCCAGCCGCGCGGGGTGCGGGTAAAGCTCGTCCTGGCGCAGTACGCTTTCCAATTCGGTCATCGGCTTCCCCTGCGCGAGCACGTCGCGCAGAGTAAAGTAGACGGGAAAATCAAACGGCGTGTCCAGGCCGGTGTCATAAGTGCCATCGGCCCCCTTGTGGGTCACGCCGCCGGCGAAGAAGGAGGTAATTTCAGGATCCCGATTGTAGATCTCGCCCACGATGGTGAGGTGCGGGTAAAGACGATGCATGGCGGCATCAAATTGATGCCAGTAGGCCCGGTCAACGTAGGGAAACGTATCGAGGCGGATGCCATCGAGCTTGGCCGTCTCAACCCACCAGATAGCGTTCTGGATCAGGTAACGGGCCACCAGCGGATTCGACTGGTTGAGGTCGGGCATCGCATCGGTAAACCAGCCGGAGGTGATGTTGCGCCAGGCCTGCGGCGGGGCATGGGGATCGATGAGTTCTTCAAAATCCGCGCTCACCGGAAGATGATGGGCCGGAGTGCCGTGCAGCCAATCAGGCGCGGGCGGATCTTTCACCCACGGATCCGCGATGCCAATATGGTTTGGCGCCAAGTCGATGACCAGTTTCATTCCCTGGGCGTGCACGGCATCGGAGAGATGGCGATACTCGTCGAGCGTGCCAAAGTGCGGATCCACCGCGTAGAGGTCGGTGGCCGCATAGCCGTGATACGACTCCGGCATGCCCGCGTTCGAGAAGATCGGGGTGGTCCACAAGGTTGTGATGCCGAGTTGCTTGAGATACCCGATGTGTTCAGCGATACCGGCGAAGTTCCCGCCATGCCAACCCCGCACCGCAGCGCGATTGTCGTCGGACGGGTCGCTGGCCGAATGTCCTTCCGCGAAGCGGTCGGTCATGATCAGATACATCACAT
>JAJZCY010000097.1 GCA_021828835.1 Acidobacteriota bacterium
TCCATGCCGTAGACGTTGTGAATCTCGGCATGGGCCGCAGTGCGCTTCGCCATGCCCGGCTCATCGATGCGATGCACCACATCGAGCGGCATGGTTCCGGTGGGCGAGTCGAACACGGAGGGCTCGTTCATGTCGTTCCAGAAGCCATCGAAGCCGATGTTCACGAAGTGCTTGTACAGCGTTCCCCACCACACCCTCGTGGAGGCTTGGGTAAAGTCTGGGAACGCGCTGGGGCCGGGCCAAACCGAGCCGATGTAGACGGAGCCGTCGGGATTGTGAACGAAATGGTCGCCGGCGATGCCGCTGTCATAGGGCGCATAACCGGGGACCTTGGCAATGTGCAGGTCGGTGATGGCTACGACATGGAAGCCCATCTTATGCAGTTTGACCAGTGTCCCCGGCATATCCGGAAAGGTCTTGGTGTCGATCGTGAAGGGGCGGTTGCGGTCCTGAAAATCGATGTCGAGGTAGAGGGCGTCGGCGGGAATGCGGTCGGTGCGAAGGCGCGTGGCAATCTCCATCAGCTGCGATTGCGGCGTGTAGGAGTAGCGCGACTGCTGAAAGCCCAGCATCCATCGCGGCGGCAGCGGCGGCTTGCCGGTCAGCCACGCGTAAGCTTCAATCACCTGGTGCGGCGTGGGACCGGCGAGGATGTAGTAATTCACGGGTCCGCCGGCCGCGCCAAAGGAGTAGGATGTCGCCGATGCCTTGCCGAAATCGAAGCTGGAGCGCCAGGTGTTGTCGAGAAAGAGCCCCGCGGCGTGGCCTCTGCGGAAGGTGAGGAAGAAGGGAATGGATTTGTAGAGCGGGTCGGTCGATTCCTGGTAGCGATAGGAATCGGTGTTCCAAAGCGTGAAAGCGCGGTTGCGGCGATCGAGCGGACCGGCCTTGTCGCCCAGACCGAAATAGTGCTCGTTGGCGGGCATGGCTTCGGAGATACGGAAGGATGCGCCATCGAAACTGAGTGGAGCGGATTCCGCGAAAAGGATGCGGCCGTGGTTGCTGCGTACCGTCAGGCGCAGATCGGCGCGCGCGACGCTGACGTGGACGGCGCCGGTGCGGAATCCAACCGTTGAGGCGGTGTCCTCGCGCTCAACGGGAACCGAGCTTTTGCGGGTGGTCTCCGCAACCGCCCAGGAGGCGTCTTCCGGAAGTGTAGCGGTGGCGGAAGCGCGAACCCGGATGATGTCGCCGCGCAGTGCCACGATCTGCTCCACGCCGCCACTGCTGGCCTGAATGCGGATGCCGTTGGGCAGGGAAGTGGCGCTGGCGAGGGAGCCGAGCGAATGCTCCTGAGCCCGGGAAGATATCGGCAGCGCACAAAGAAGCGCCGCCGCACAGGAGAGCAGAAAACGTTCACGCATGGCTATGAGTCCGATCGATTATGCAACGGTGTGATGGAATCGTGCAATGACGGGTGATGCTACGAACGAAAAAGCGAGGCGGCAGCGCGGTGGCTGCCGCCCCTCTCCAGCTAAAAACTGAATCTGGCTGAGACTTCCATCAGGCGGCGGCCCAGTTTTTGCGGAGCGGAGCCGAACTGTCCTGAGGGAACGTACGTTGCTGAGGTTGGCGTGGCGTTCGGGGAGGTGTTGCTGAGCAGCAACGTGGTCTGCGACGCGTAGCCGGTGCCGAAGCTGTTGAGCGGATGGTTGAGGAAGTTGAAGCCGGCGATGCGCAGATGCAGGTTGCGCCCTTCACCCAGACCAAAGCCCTTCTCGATGGCGAGATCGCTGTCGAAGAAGGCCGGTCCGTGGGCGTACGGCTCAATGTAGACGCCGTTGGTGCCGGTTGCCGGTAACCCAAAGCACGAGGCATTCAGGTACTCATGGGAGCCGAGGTTCGACTTCGGATTGCACTTCAGAGTGGGCTGCAGGTTGACATCGGGCGTGCCCAGAATCGTTGTGTTGCTCACGCCATATGCTGTCGCGCCCTGGCCGATGTTGCCCTGCACGTAATAGCCGGGCGAAGCGCTGACGCCAGTCTGCATGTTCGGGCCGCTCTGGATATTGGTAATCCCGGAGATGAGCCATTGGTTGATGAGGCCGCCAAGCAGGTGCTCAGAACTGATCTTGCCTAGTTGGTAAGAGTAGCTCAGGTTGAGCACCTGGGTGCGATCGAAGTTCATGGGGCCGTAGTTCGCAGCCAGATCGAAGGGATCGATACCCGCGGTCCAGTTGAAGTCGGCCGAGGAGCCGAGGATGCCGAGCGCCTTGGAGAAGGTGTAGTTGGCGTTGAAGTTCAGCGGCCCGGCCTGCTTGACGGCTTCGATCTGCAAGGCGTTGTAGTTGGCGTAGGTGTTGTGTTCGGGCACCAGAATCTGGTTGTAGCGGTTGTAGGTGCGCGCGTTCTGGATGGACTTGTCGCCCGGATAATTGTAGATGGTGTCAAGACTGCCGGCTTGCCACGGGGTGCAGCCCGTGGGATCGCAGGCGCCGGGGGCTTTGGCGTTGATGGCCGCGGCTGCCGCCGGCGTGAACAGCGCGCCTACCGGCAGGGCATTGATGTTGTCGAGCACGACGGCTTGCGTGGTGCCGTTGTCCATCAGCGAGTTGCTGTTGTTGCCTACGTAGGACACTTGCAGTATCCAGTTGCCACGCATCTGCTGGGCCACGCTCAGCGAGTAATTGTTGGTGACCGGTTCCTTGTTGTCCTTGGGGTCGAGGCCGTAGATGGTCGAAGGCGGAATGTAGGTCTCGGTGCTTCCCGGACCGGCATTGCCGTAGGTGCTGGGATTGAGGTGCAGGCTGTTGACGCCTTCAAGCGTGTTGCCGCCAAAGCCTTGCAGATCGGTATAACGAACGTTCATGGCTTCGGAGAACTCGTTGGTCACGTCCACCACCGAATCGTGGAAGCGATACATGCCGGCGCCTCCGCGGAGCACCGTCTTGCCGTCGCCGAACACATCGAAAGCGAAGCCGCCGCGCGGTTCCCAGTAGAGCGGCGGCGCCTTTACGCCGGCGTTGGGAACCGATGGTGTGACCTGGTGCCAGGTGAGACCGGGCAGCGGGTTCTTGGTGGCGTCGTAGGGGGTGTTGTACAGGCTGGCGTCCCAGATGGCCGCGCCGATGCCGTGCGCATCCTCCCAGGCGCTCATCTTGCTCAGGCGCACGCCGACGCTGAAGACCACCCGCGGCGTCACGCGCCAGGTGTCCATTCCATAGGCGTCCGTATCCCAGAAATAGAGGTTGGTGTAGGGATTGAAGTTCTGCTGGTGCCAGTCCTGAATCTGGCCTTCGAAGAAGTTGGCCAGCGCGTTGCCGCTGTTGTAATGCGGGTTGCCGAAGGCGGGCGAGCCATCTGGATAGGTGCCGTTATAGTCGAAGAACTGCGCGCCCGCGGGGCCGAAGTAGTAGTTCTGAATGATGCCGTTGGTGGCGGGATTGGTGGCCGTCTGATTGTTGGTGGTGCGCTGCGAGAAGAAGCCCACCTTGACGGTATGTTGGCCCCACACCTTGGTCAGGTTGTCGCCGAAGTTGGGTTGCAGTTTCTTGAGCTCCAGCGGATTGTTGGAGTAGTCAGGCCACAGGCCGAGCGGCAAACCGCCGTAGGTCGTATAGGTGCCGAGCTGCGGATATTGCGTGTCCTTGTTGTCGAAGGCGCCGTTGTAGGGATAATTGATGGCTGACTTTTGCAGCGCCGAGATGGTGCGAGCGGCAAAGGACTCGCGGAACTTGGTGAGCGACGCATACAGCTCATTGGTCATGGTGGCCGAGAATACGTGCACGTAATTGGCCGAGGCGCTGTGCGTGAAGGTGTTGTTGTTGACGCCGTAGCCGGGCGTGTTTACCTCGCCCATGACGCTGGTGGGCGCGTAGTAGGGCACCAGCGGCTGTCCCTGCTTGCCCTTCTCATAGCTGTAGCGCACAAAGAAGATGTTGTTGGGGTTGATGTCGTAGTCCACGCGCGTGGCGATCTGGGTGACGTTGTTGTTCACCAGGTCGAGCTGGTCGTAGTTATAGCCGTCGGTGCCGGTGGCGCGCGTCGGCAGCGGCAAGGTGCCGTTCACCAGCGCCATGGCGCCGGGATTTAGGAAGGCGGCGATGTTGCCGTTGCTTAAGGACGAGCCGTCGTCCCCCACGGTGGGCGCCGTGTTGAAGGTAGCGTAGCTGCCGTTGTTCAGCATCGGCCCCAGGTAATTGGACCGGGCCGCGGTGCTGAAGTCGCCCCGGCGCAACGCTGCGGTGGGTACCAGTGCGTGAATAATGGCGCTTCCGGAACTGCCGTAGGCATAGATATTGCGTTGCGCGTCATATTCGCCACCCGCGAAGAACGTCAGCTTCTTCAGATGGGGAACAGGACCGCTGATGGTGAAGCCGGGATAGATGAAGCGATCGTCCGGACGCGCGATGTGGTTGTAGTTCGCCAGCCAATCGTTGGAATTGAGCTGGGAGGTACGCGCGAAGGTATAGAGCGAACCGTGGTACTTGGAGGTGCCCGACTTGGTGACGCCGGTGATCACGACCGGGCCGTTCGACTGATCGGCGCCGAAGTTCGAGGTCTGCACCTGGACTTCGCTGACGAACGAAGGATTGATGTTCTGCAGGTTGGCGCCGAAGTTGCCGGCGTCGGTCAAGTTAGCGCCGTCCAGCTTGATGGTGATGCCCGCCACCGGCGCGCCATTGGAGGCATAGGGGGTCGGCTGGCCCACCTGGACCTGGGAGAAGTCCGGCGCAGCGTTCTGCGGACCCAGGCTGCGGATGGCGAAGCCGGGCAGGGTGCGCTGCAGCTCGCCGGCCTCACGGCCGACCATGGAAAGGCGCTGAAGATCCGCCGAGGAGATGGTGGAGCTGAGCTGCCCACTGTCGAGCGGGATGCCGCTGACGCTCTCCTGCACGGTCACCGTCTCATTGGCGGAGCCGACGGCCAGTTTGATCTGCGCGAGTGCCTGGTTGTCGCCCGGATTGAGGTGTATGCCGGTTTGTTGGTAGTCCTTGAAGCCGTGAGCCTTGATGGTGAGGGCGTAATCCCCGGCGGGAACCGCCGAGAAGCTGAACAGACCCTCTCCGTTGGCGACCGATACGCGCTGTGCCCCGTTGAGCACGTTGAGCAGAGTCGCGGTGGCGCCGGGCACAATCGCGCCGGTTGTATCCTGGACCACACCGCTCAATGCGGCGCTGCCCACCTGGGCTCGCAGCGCGGCCGGAACCAACGCCAGGCATGCCATCAGGACCCAAATCCGGATCGGAATACCTCGTAATGTGAGATTCATGCAGTAGCCTCCAAATTTGCTTCAGGCGTCGGACCCTCATGGCGGACGCCGCCGCCTTGTGCTCCGCCTTTGACCCTGAAAACAGTAGCCGTTATAGGCATCCCGCGCAGGGACTGGCAGTGCTTTGCGGCAAATGGTGATTGTCTTAACAGGTAAGCGTTGGCTAATTGCTTCCATTATAAGAGTTTGTCACTTGCTAAAAGATGAAGGAATTTACCTGGAGAAGCGTTATAATCCCTACTGCTCCTCTTTATGACAGTCTCCTCGGAATCCGCTGCTACCTCCGAAACACTTCGGGATGAGGAAAAGTTTGTCATTCTGGCGCAGCTCGAGCGTCTGCTCGCGACACCCTATTTCAGTCATAGCCGCCGGTTTCCGGCGTTCCTTCGCTACATCGTCCGGGCCACCGTCGACGGCCAGGCGGATCTGCTGAAGGAGCGAACGATCGGCATAGAGATCTTCGGGAAGGGCGCCGACTACGATACGGCGGTGGACCCGATCGTGCGCGTCACCGCCGGCGAGGTGCGCAAGCGCATCGCGCAGTACTATCAGGAACCCGGACATGAGCGGGAGGTACGGCTCTCGCTCACGCCAGGATCATACGTTCCGCAGTTTCATTTTCCTGAGGTCCATTCTGATCCTGATCCGGGTGACGCTGCGCTATCCCCTGCCGAACCGGTTGCCCTTCACTCAGTTGCGGTGCAGGGCGGCGAGGCATCGGGCGCCCGATGGCGGTGGGTTTTGGCAGTCGCGCTGGCCCTCATCGTGATTGCGGCCGCAGCAGGCTTCCTGGTTTGGAGGACCTCGCACAGTTCGGCATTTGCCGAGTTCTGGAACCCCATCCTCAGCTCGCCTGACCCAGTACTGCTGTGCGTGGCGGACCAGACCGAGTACACCGCGATTTCCTTGCGCGATGCGGCCGATCCTTCCCACCAGGTGACGCTCAATGACAATTTGACCGCAGTGGTCATCGACGACCTGAACGCCATTGTCAAGATTGCCGGGGTACTGCAATCGGCAGGCAAGCACTACTCGCTGCGCGGCGAAAATGCCACCAATTTGATGGATTTGCGCAATGGCCCTTCGATCGTTATCGGCGCCTACGACAATGCCTGGACGCTGCGCATGCTCAAGCCGCTGCGCTTCCACTTTGCCAACAACCCCGAGATGACGATGTTCAGCATCGTGGACAGCGCCCAGCATGATAATGCGCGCTGGGTTCTGGATCGGCGTCAGCAGGTGGAAACCAACAACTATCGCGACTATGCCATCGTGGCGCGCTTCTCCGACCAGATTACCGGCGAGCCGATGCTGATTGCGGCCGGTATCGCGCGCGGGGGCACCATCGCGGCCGGCGAGTTTCTGACCAACTCGGCCCTCCTCGAACAGGTGCGTGCGCAGCAGCCCTCAACCAAGGCCAAAAATGTCGAGGTGGTTCTGAGTACGCAGATCATCAACGGCGAGCCGGGCACGCCGAGTATCGAAGCCGTCTATTACTGGTAGTCGGCCCCTAGAAGCCTTCAAGGCTGAATGCGGCGCGCGGCCACGATGTCGATGGACGAAACCGGCGCGCCTGCAACTGCCCGAGCGCGGATCAAAGCTTCAAAGTAGGGCGATTTGCCCGCTACTTTCTGCACGGCGGCTTTCAGTGCGGCTCGGTCTCCCGAATCCGTCAGCAGCATACTCAATGCTTCGGTGCCTTCCTGGCGAAGGCCTTGCAGAATCATGACGTTACCCTGCCCTGCGGGCCCGGGCAAAACTGAGATCGTGGCGTAATCGTCGCCCATCGAACCGGTGCTCACCAGAGCCTGATAAATCTGCTGCTCGCCTGGTTGCGGAGCCCGATTGCGGAAGTACATGCGTCCGCCGACGCTTTCCTCAACCACTTGGAAATTCAGCTTGTCGGCAAACAGGGCCACCCAGGGATTGGATACGGAACTTCCTACAAATATATAGTTGCCGTCTTCCAGGTCGCGGCGGTCCAGGCTGCCCGCCCAGGAGAGTGACACCTGGTCGGCGGCGGGGCCGGCGAGTTTGGCTAGCGTGGCCACCACGGCCGCATCGGCAAACGAGGTGAGCTCCGACTCGGAGATGAAGTTCATCATGCGCGTCATACCCTCGTCCAAGTGCTTGGGCCTCAGATTTTGGCGAAAACCCGGCTGGAGATACTGCTCGAGCGTGATTTCCTTCGGGACGAGGAGACGAAGGGCCGAGAGATTGGCATCGGAGACGACTATGCGCGTCTGCCGGTCAGGCTGCATGACCGTATTGAGCGGCCAGGGCACAAAAGTGTGCACCCCGACATGCGCGGCGCGATACCAGCCAGCGGCGCAAATCAAGGCGCAGACAAGCACGGCCCAGAAAAGCAGATCGCGAGTCCGCGGCCGGTGGGATTCAGCAGGGGCCGCTTGGGCTGTGGGGGGACTGGGGTGGGGCAGAGTCTCTGTGCCCGCCGCATGGAACTCGAGTGAGTAGGAGCCCTTTGGAATATCCACCCGGAGCGGTTCGTTTCTGCCATCCTGGGCGAAATACTCGTGGAGCCGGAGCCGAAGCTGGCGCACGTGGACGCGAACCGCGCTGTCCTCTGCGGGACTGTACCCAGGAGGTTTTCCAAAGACGGCGATGCCAATCTGCCGCTCCGTCATGGCCTCGGTCTTGCCCTGTATCGAAGACCGGGCAAGATAGGAAAGTAGGGCGTGCAGGTTGACGGACTTCTGAAAAGGAAGGGTGACAAGGATCCGTTCGACAAGATGCCAGCGGGGATCGCTACTGACCTCGAATGCTGGCGCGGCGCCGTCGGGCGCGCCAGGCGTTTTCCCTGGGGCAGTCATACCGGAAAAACAATTATATACATCCCACTTCACCTCCTGCATTCGCGTGGCTTGGAAGGATGCCGTGTCACGATGCGGAACGCGGTCTTCGGCCAATCTGTCTTGCCACCGCAGCTTCGCTGATAGACACCGTATCGGAGCTCCGAAGACGATCGGCCGTATGCCCTCACGATAACCAGCAGATTCGACAAAAAGATTATGTGGCTTCGGAGTGTCATGTGGTGATTTAAATCACATCCCGTTCATATTTGCGGGGACTATCTCTAACCTAGAGCTAAATAGAGAAGGTGAAAACCAAGATTTCACCGAGTTTTCTCAGCGCTAAGCCCTTGGCGGCGAGACGGTTATCTTCGAGACTCGCTCAAGATTCCTCAGACGCAAGGGTTTCCGGCGACCAGGCAAGCCGTTCGTCAGATTCCCCAAGCCGAAAGTGGGCGCTGTCTGCGCGGAGATCTCTCCGAATGCTTTGGAGGCTGCAAGTGACGTGGTTTAGGAAACAATCAGGCAAAAGTGCCGAGCTCGAACCGCTGCGGAAGTGGTCTGGTGCTTGGCTGTGGGTGCTGCTCTTTCTGCTGGCGGCCCCGGCATTTCAACATCTCCATGCTCAGCAATTAGGCGGCATCAACGGCACGATTACCGACACCACGGGTGCGGTGATCCCCGGGGCCAAGGTCGTGGTGGTGATGCCCAGCTCTGGGGTCACCTATACATCGACGACCGGATCGGCAGGAACCTTCCTGCTGGTGAACGTGATTCCGGGGAGCTACGTGATTACCGTCCAAGCGACCGGGTTCGAGCGGTTTGTGCAGAAAGACTTTCGCGTCGATATTGGAGCGACCGCCGCGCTGATGGCGAGCCTGAAGCCGGGCTCAGCCTCGGCAACGGTCGAGGTCAGTGCCGCGGCCACGCCGCTGTTGACCCAGACGCCGGACATCGGCACCACCATCGAGCCGCAGATCCTCAACGATATGCCGCTGAAGGTGAATGGCGGCATGCGCGATATCCGGACCGTGGCCTTGAGCAACATCCCCGGCGTCCGGTTCGACAACTACGGGTACGGTTGGATCGGCGGTTCCCCCAACGGCGCCGAGTTCAATTACTTCAACGGCCTGCCGCAGAACTCCAACGCCACTATGACCCCGCCCTACGACTTCGTGAACGAAGTCCACGTGGATACCACCTCCATGGACGCGCAGGACGGCTGGGCGATCGGCGCGGTGGATTTCCAGACCAAGTTCGGGACAAACGAGCTGCACGGCAGCGCGTTTGAGATCAATCGCAACAATTTCTTCGACTCGCGCGGGCCGTTCAATCCGGCGCCGCTCCCGGTGCCACCCGATCACGAGAACGATTACGGCTTCTCGGTGGGCGGGCCGGTCTGGATCCCCAAGGTCTATAACGGGCACGACAAGACCTTCTTCTTCTTCTCCTGGGAGGGATTCACGCAGAACAACCAGGCCACCGGCGGCCAATCCTCCGGATACACGACGGTGCCCACCAAGGCCATGAAGCAGGGCGATTTCAGTGGTTTGATGACCTATGACGCCAACGCCAATGTGGTGCAGGCGCCGATCTACAACACCATCCCCGCTCTGGGCGGCGATCCCAACAACCCCACCCAGTTTTCGTGCAATGGCAATGCAAACGTGATCTGCCAGAGCGACATGAGCGCGACGGCGCTGGCGCTGATCAAGTACCTGCCTGACCCCAACACCACCGGCAAAGGTCCCGGCAACCTGCAAGACAACTACTACTACAACGTTCCGATTCACCAGAGCACGCACCGCTGGGGGCTCTCGCTCGACGAGCACTTCAGCGACACCAAGAGCATGAATGTGGCCATCACGCAGTCACCCAGCCCGCAGATCGCCGCCTATAACGGAGCGCCGATCTTCGGCGGCCCGGGCAGCACCAATCCGCTGAGCGATCTGCTCGAGCAGGATTGGCCCAGTGGCTTTGTGTATGGAAACTATGTTTGGGCGATTCATCCCTCGCTGATCTTCACGGCCGGAGCCTCGATCCCCTTCGACTACAACTATGTCCGCAAGGGACTGGAATCGAGCATGACGATCCCTGCGCAGAACTTCACGGGCGCTCCGGCCACCGGCTTCCCCACCATTACCTTCAGCGGCATCGATCAGCCGCAGAACTTCGGCAAGGGCTCGGGCATCCTGGGCTGGGATCTCAAGCGGCCCTACTACGCCTACCATGCCGATCTGGACTGGACGAAGGCCCGGCACAACTTCACTTTCGGCGGCCAGGGCATGATGTACATGCAGTATGGCTTCAACTGCGGCAACTGCGCCGGAACGTTCGCCTTTCTGGGCGCTACCACCGACAACTATGTGAACGGCGCCAGCGGTCCAAGTCTGAATCCGTATGCAGGCAGCCCGTTCGCCAGCTTCATGATTGGCGAAGCCGATAATGCAGGCCTCTCCTACTCTCCCTCGACCAACATCAAGTACTCTTCCTGGGGCTTCTACATTCAGGACGCCTTCAAGTACACGCCCAAGCTGACCCTGAACTATGGGCTGCGCTGGGATATCCAGGTACCGCTGTCGACTAACAACGGCAAAGAGGATTTCGTCACTCCCAAGTCCTTGCTGGTGGCCAATGCGGCGGCCAGCGGGCAGCCGGGCGTGCTGACGCACTATGGCATGTGCACCACCGACTGCGCCGGTTTCAACCGCGCCGCCATCCACTGGGGCGAAGTGGGACCTCGCTTCGGCTTCTCCTACGCAGTCAATCATCAGACCGTGATCGGCGGCGGAGCCTCGGTGCTCTGGCAGCAGACCAACAGCTTCGAGAACTCGCTGGGGTATAACAACGACGGAAACGCGTTTGGCGTTTCGAACTACATCAACGGCACCGGAACCAACGTGCCCGGGTTCGGCAACTGGGATACCGCCAAGTTGAACTTCCCCCCGCCGGCGCCCTTCAAGAACACGGCCTTGGCCGGGCAGAGCGTGGGCTACTTCGATCCCGAAGTGGCGGGTCGCAATCCCTACTATTTCCTGTGGAACTTCGGCATCCAGCGCACCCTGCCGCACAACTGGTTCATCCGTTCCAGTTACATCGGCCAGCGCGGCGTTCACATGGCGAGCACGCCGCAGGATATGAACCTGCTCCCGGAGGGAACGCCCCAGCATTACGGCAATATGCTGAAGGACGGTATCACGTCGCAAGCCGCCCTCAATGCTGGCATCTCCGCTCCATTCGCAAACTTCGCGCAGCTCATGGGATCGAGCGCCACGGTTGCGCAGGCGCTCAAGCCCTTCCCGCAGTACACGGGGATCTACAACAACTACGAAAGCTTCGGCGAGATGAGCTACAACGCCTGGCAGACGGAGGTTGACAAGCGCTACTCGGGAGGCCTTTCGTTGCTGTCGGCCTTCACCTTGCAGCGCGAGATCACCAATGCCGGCGATCTGGAGGGATGGGAAGGCGCGACCGGCAAAGCGGTCGATCCTTATAACCCGTCGACAGCCTTCGCTCCCACCGGTCCGGTGTGGCTGACCAATATCGCCGGCACGTACGATTTGCCGGTCGGCCTTGGGAGGCGCTGGTTCAACAATCAGCACCTGACCGGCGAGTTGATCGGCGGCTGGAAGCTGAGCTGGGGACTCTACTACGGCAGCGGCTCTCCACATGGCGTGAGCGCGTGGGGCAGCCCCTTCGGTAACGGCAACATGGCCAGCCGCATCGCGACCACGCCCATCAAGCTGAATGGCAACTACACCCACACCATTAAGAAGTGGGTGGAGGCGGGCGCCAGTGCGGCAGCGGCTCCCACCATCATTCAGAACAACGGAGCATTCGTGGATCCCGCGGTAGCGGCGGGCTTCTCGACGAGTTCACCGCAATGGCAATTCATCCCCGGAAATTCCAAGGCAGCTTACGGCGAGTTCCGCGATCCGACTTACGCGAACGAGCAGGTAGGCATGATGAAGGAGTTCTCGGCGACGGAGCGGGCTAAGGTGATCTTCCGGGTTGACTACTTCAATCCGCTGAACCGCTGGTACATTCCGTGGGGCGTCGATATGAACATCAACGACGGAACCTACGGGCGGGTCACCAGTCCGCACCCTGGCGGCGGGCAGCGTCAGGGCCAGGCCACACTGCGGATTGATTTCTAGCGCACCTCCGGACGGGTGGGACGCAGACTGTTGCTGAGTTTGCGTCCACCTGCCGGTTCCCAGGATTGCCAGGCGGGAGCGCCGCGTCACTGCGGAGTGCAACCGCGAAAGCGCCGCAGAAAGGCGGCAGCTTGCAGGAGGATTCGAATGACGAGTATCAAGACAGGTGTGACGCTCGCGATGACGAGCTTGCTTCTCATGGGCTTGGCCGCATGCAACGGCAAAGGCTATCCGGTGGCGCTGACCGGTTCGGGACCGGCCGCCAGTACCGGCGGCGGAACCAGCAATGCCACCATTACCAGTGGCGGCGGAACCACGCAATGCGGGGATGGCACGACCTTCCAGGTGTGCCTGAACCTGCCGGTCGACGGCGCAACCTACGACGGCGATGTGCCTCTTGCGGTGATGGCCACAGCCCCCGACACCATCAACGGGTTTCACGTTTACGTCGATGGGAATCAGGTGGACCCCAACGGCGTAACCACCCCCGCCCCCAACGCCTACACCTCGACGGAGAACTGGGTGGGCCTGATTACTGGCCTTACGCCGGGATCGCACCTGATCGCAGTGAATGTATGGCCGGGCGCGAAAGAGGGCTACACGCCCAAATCGACTGCGGTGACGGTCAACGTAGTGGCTTCGCCGCTGCCCACGCCTCCATCCAGCGCCACGGTCTACAGCAACCTGCAATCGGCGACTGGCAGCAACGGGAAATGGCAAATCTGCAACGGCTCCTGCTCCGGCTCGGCGGGCAGCGGAAGCAGCACCATCACCCAGGCAGCCACCAACGCTCCTACGCTCACAGGCGCCTCGCTGGAGGAGACCTCGACGGGGCCGGCCTTCAACACGCTGGGCTATCTGAAGCCTCCGTGTCCCACCGCCGGCTGCACCTCCGTGTCGAACTTCCTCGACGACGTCTGGTTCTACATTCCTTCCGCCACCACCGCCCTCCAGGCGCTCGAGTTCGATCCCGACAA
>JAJZCY010000098.1 GCA_021828835.1 Acidobacteriota bacterium
GTTCGGCTACGATTCCTTGTTCCGCGCCGTCCGTCATCGAATATGTCAGAGTTGAATATGTCGAGCCAAGCTTAACGTGCTCAACGCGTGCGCCCAGAAGAATTCGCTCGCGGGGAAACTCCTTTTCAAGAGATCTCACCAGCGTCCCTGCTCCACCCGCAATCCGCATCGACCGCGGCTCCTGCTGTGTCGGCCGGTAGCGCCACGGAGTCTCACGGGACATTCGCTGGAAGATCACGTCACCCTCGCTATGCTGAGGAAACGTGTCCAGCCCGAGATCCTTCACCACGGCCGCGGTGGCGGGCTGCATCTCCGGCCAAAACCAGGAGGGGCCAAGGTCAAAACCATCTTCAGACGGCGAGCCGTTCTGATCTACGGAAAGGATGCGGCCGCCGAGGCGCTCGCGTGCCTCAAGCAAGAGAAAATTGATGCCCGCAGAGTGCAGGAGCTTACCTGCGCAAAGCCCCGCGAGCCCACCTCCAATGATGGCGACCTTGGTTTCCAACTCTCCCTTTCGCTTTGGCTTGAGTCCGCTCTCAAGACGATTGTTTCAGAACCGTGAGGTGATCAGCCTGGGCCGCGACGAGGAATTGTCGCCTCACCTCATCTGGAACTTCAGATTAGTCCAGGAGGCCGGCACCCGAGGTGCTGGAGCTGATGGCCGAGTGGCGTACCCGGGAAATGACTCTCCTTGACTGTTATCCGAGATCGCAAGAAACTCGATATTCGGAGTCGAGCGAGGCCACCTGAGACTGGAGCCCCTTTACCGATGAGGATGACACGCCGGGAATTCTCCTTTGCAGGGCTAGCGGTGGCAATCTCAGGCCCCGCGCCAACATACAAAATCATCGACGCTCAGATCCATGTTTGGATCAACGATCCCCGTTACCCCTGGGCGCCGGGCACGAAGGACCATCCCCAGGACAACCGTACTCCGGCCGTGGCTTTGGAACTGATGCGGGCCAACGGCGTGGAGCGCACCGTGATTGCCCAGTACATAGGCTACAAGTGGGACAATCGCTACTGCCTCGATTCCATCCGGCGCTATGCCCCCTATTTTCGCGGAGTTTGCCGGGTCAACCCGACCGATCCCGCCGCCCCTGATCGCCTGTCCCATCTCACCGCGCAGGGCTTCCACGGGGTGCGCATCAGTCCGGCTGGCGATGCCAGCGGTGACTGGATCAAGGGACCTCTCATGCCGCCCTTGTGGAAACGCGCCCAATCGCTTCGTGTTCCCATGCAGGTCTACGCGCCCATCACCCGCATGCCGGACCTGGAACCCCTCATCGAACAGTGTCCCGAGCTGACGGTGGTGATCGATCACATGGCCGACTGCCCCATCGATCAACCCCGGGAGCTGGAAAAGCTGGTCGCGCTCGCCCGTTTTCCGGGCGTCTTTGTGAAGATCTCCCATACATGGTCGATCTCCCGCCAGCCGTACCCGTGGCTCGACGCCCAGGAGTACGTGAAGCGTCTTCATGCCGCCTATGGTCCTCAGCGGCTGATGTGGGCGTCTGACTGGCCGGTGGATCTGAAGTGGACGACTTACGACAAGACGCTGAGCGTTGTTCGAGACGAGATGAAGTTTCTCAACGCAGAAGACAAGGCCTGGATCCTGGGCAAGACCGCACAGCAGGTTTGGCCGTTTGCCTGAAAAACGGTTGGTGGAATTCCTGAAAATCAGCATGCATGGGCGTCGCATTCCCGTCGCGCCGCTCCCCCTTCCAGTTACAGATTGAGCAGGAGAGCAGGAAATTGAAAATAAAAACAGAAATGAAAATTATTGTGCCTTTCCCCCTCAACCTGTTCTAATGCGGATTCATACTTAAGCGAAGGCGGCACCGAGCGATGAGCACTAATTCCGAGGTAAAGAGCCGGCAAAAAACGATCCGGCGACGGATTCCTAAATGGGCTCTGCAAACTGCAACCGGAGCTGCTTCCAACCAGCAATATTATTTGCGTTCCATCGGCCGGGCGCTCGAAGTTCTCGACTGCTTCGACGGCAACTCTCCCCTGGGGTTGAAAGAAGTCAGCATCGGCACTGGCCTGCCGGAGTCCACGCTCTTTCGCGTGCTCCTTACGCTCGAAAAGCACGGTTATCTGCAGCAGGCGGTTGACGGCACGTATCAGCTTGCGCCCAAGCTCCGTTTCGGCTGGCTAGTCGAGCAGGGAAACGCCATGCGCGACCTGGTGCACCCCGAACTCGAGCAGCTTCGACATCGGTTCAACGAGACCGCCAGCATGGCGTACCTCTTCGAAGACCGTATCCACGTCCTCGAATCGATCGAGAGCTTTCACGAGATTCGCGCCACAAACCGCGTGGGCCGGGTTCTCCCGCCCCATTGCAGCGCCATGGGCAAGGCCATCACCGCCTTCCAGGAATTTGAGCTCGCCGACCGGATCATCGAGGTCTACGGTCTCTCCCGTCGTACCGAGCACACGATCACCGAGCACACCCGGCTGATGCAGGAGTTTGAGGAGATTCGCCGCACCGGCATCGGCTGCGATCGCGAGGAATCCGTGCTTGGCGGCATTTGCTTGAGCGCTGCCATCCGGCCTGCAGGCAAGCCCGTCCTGGCCGCGCTCAGCGTCTCCACGCCGGTGCTGCGCATGACCCCGGAGCGCGAGCAGGAGATTCGCCAGGCCCTGCTCGAAGCTGCCCAGCGCGTGGCCCAGGCGGAATCCGCTCTTAGCTGAAAATTCAATATGTCGCTCTGGCTGGCCAGCTTGCCAGCCTCGGGCTTAGACGTTCGGCAGGGGGGCATACTCTCTTTTGGGCGCGGGTATCGTTTCGGAGTAAGTTCCGCTTCTACCATTAACTTCCATTTTTAGCTTGACAGTCCTGCCTCCTGCTCTTTAATTTGCGAAAACAATACCACTGCCCCTTAAGGGCAGGCGGGCCCGCTTCACCCCGTAAACGTTTTCTAATGGAGGTCGGAACTTGAAAATCAAGCTTTATCAAAGTCTGGTCGCGCTTTGCGTGATGATCGGCCTGAGCGGAACTCTCGCGTATGCGCAGGCCGGATCCGGAACCATCGTCGGCACCGTCGCCGACCCATCCGGAGCGGTGATCCCTTCCGTAACCGTCAATGTCGTCGACCAGAACACCGGCGCGGCGCGCCAAGTCAAGGCCAACTCCCAGGGGTACTTTGTCGCACCCTCTCTGCCGCCCTCGGTCTACATGATCTCCGTGGCTGCTCCCGGTTTTGACACCTTGAAGCGGACCAACATCACGCTCCTCGCCGACCAGCACCTGACAGTGAATCTCCAGATGAAGCTGGCCGGATCCTCCCAGACGGTTTCGGTGAGTTCAGTGCCCCCGGTCCAGGTGGACACAAGCAGTTCGACTCTCTCCCAGGTCGTCGAGCAGAAGCGGATCGTAGACCTGCCCCTGGACGGGCGCAATGCCGTGCAGCTGGCACTGCTGGTGCCGGGCACCACACAGGCGCCGGCCGATGGCGCAGACCAGGGTCAGTACAAGACGCTTCCGGCGGCTATCACCATCTCGACCAACGGCTCCCGCGGCAACGAGACCGCCTTCAATCTGGACGGCTCATCGAACAACGACATCTACACCAACGTGAACCAGCCCTTCCCGTTCCCGGATGCTTTGCAGGAGTTCAGCGTTCAGACCAGCGACTACTCCGCTCGCTACGGCGGAAACTCCGGCGCTGTGGTCAACGCCATCACCAAGGGCGGCACCAATCAGTTCCACGGCGACCTGTTTGAGTTTGTGCGCAATGCCGTGTTCAACGCCGCGAACTACTTCTCCTACAACCCCACCACCAACAGCAAGACCGTCGATGCGTTGAAGCGCAACCAGTTTGGCGGAGTGCTGGGCGGTCCCATCCTCCACGACAAGCTGTTTTTCTTCGGCGGCTATCAGCAGACTCAGATCCGCGACGTGCAGAACGGGAAGACCGGTTTTGTGCCTACGGCCGCGGAGTTGAATGGCGACTTCTCCTCGATCAATACACAGATCTACAATCCCACCACCAAGGCTCCCTACGCGGGAAATCAGATCGATCCCAGCACCTTCGATCCCGCCGCGGTGAAATTTGCCACCCAGTACCTGCCGCATTCAAATCTTCCCAACGGGGAAATCACCTACGCGTTGCCGCTGTCCCAGTCGTTCAACGAATACCTGATTCGCGGGGATGAAAACCTTTCCCAGAACGATCATCTGTTCGCGCGCTACTATCTCGACAAGTACAACGACAACCCCTCGCTTGATCCGTCGAACTACCTGGCGCTGGTGAGCTATTCGCAGATCTATTCGCACAACGGCATCATCGGTGAGACGCACACCTTCACTCCAAACCTGCTGAACGACATCCGCCTCTCGTTCTCGCGCGTCAGCACCAATGCTGGTCCGCCCGCGGCATCCATCAGCGTGGCCGATCTGGGGGTGGCCGTCACGCAGCCGGCCAACTTCGCAAAAGCGCTCGATGGCATCCAGGTGACCGGCTATTTCTCTGCCACCAGCTCCTTCCCGCCGTCGATCATGAACCGCACCAACTACATGCTCGCTGACGACGTGAGCTGGACCCACGGCAAACACACTGTGGCCTTCGGCGGAGTTATCGCCCGCGGCCAGACGATCCTCCGCGATGCCTATCTCGCTGGCGGCGAGTTCTACTTCACCGCCGACAACACCGGCAACGCGATGTCCTCGTTTCTGCTGGGCAGCCTCCGCGAATTCAAGCAAGGCAATGGCGAGTTCAAGGATGATCGCGATTGGATTGCCGCCCTCTATATTCAGGACGATTACCACATCTCGCCCCGGCTGACCTTGAACGCAGGCGTGCGCTGGTCGCCCTTCATTCCCTGGTACGAGGTCAATGGACGTGTCGAGCAGTTCCGCGCTTCCAACTACTATGCCGGGATCAAGTCCACCCAGTTCCCCAACGCCCCGGCGGGCCTGCTCTTCCCCGGCGATCAGGGAATGCCCCAGCACGGCGTCACCAGCACGAAGTTCGACTTCTCACCCCGTGTTGGTTTTGCCTTCGATCCTACCGGCAAGGGCACGACCAGCATCCGCGGCGGCTTCGGTGTGTTCTATGACGCCCAGCAGGTCGGCATCGAAAACAACCGCTTCGTCGACGTTTCGCCCTTCAGCACTCAGGTCGATGTGGTCACTCCGCAGGGAACCTTCTCGAACCCCTACCAGGGCATGACCAATCCTTTCCCGGCACCCGCGGTGCCGTCGAAAAACTCGATTTTTCCCTCTCCGGTGCTGGCGGTCACCTACGACCCCTCGCATAACTCGCGGATGCTTCCTCCTGTCACCTATAACTACAACCTGACGGTGCAGCACCAGTTCCCGAAGCAGATTCTTCTCAGCGGTTCCTATGTTGGCTCACTCTCCCGCCACCAGACAGAAACCATTGAGCTGAATCCGGCTGTCTACATTCCGGGTTCCACGCTCAATACCGATCAGCGCCGCATCTTCCAGGGCTTCGGCTCCATCGGGCAGGGCACCGACGATCTGATCTCCAACTACAACGGCTTGCAGATCAGTGCGCAACGGCGCATGAATTCCCTCACGCTGCTGGCCAACTACACCTACTCCAAAACTCTCGATGACATCCCGGTCGGCCAGGGCAACGCCGGTATTGCTTCGCAAAGCGATTCCGCGCTGCCGTGGACCAATCCAAACCGCCACCAGTTCGACTATGGCCGCTCGGATTTCGACCACCGCCACATCGTCACCACCTCGTACGTCTGGGATCTGCCCCAGTTCCAGGGTCTCAACCATGCTGCGCGGCTGATTGCAGGCGGTTGGCAGACGACCGGCATCATCAGCTATCAATCCGGTTATGCGCTCACGCCGCTGGCCGGCCAGGATCGCTCGATGACCGGCATCGGCCGTGACCGCGCCATGCAGATCTCGCCGGACGTCTATGGGGGAAATGCCTGCAAGGGAGCCGTCCCCTGCATCAACTACCTGAATCCGGCTGCCTTCGTCACCGTCTACACGGCGACCAGCTTTCCGCTGGGCAGCGCCGGAAATGTGGGCAAGGGCGCCTTCAACGGCCCTGGATTCGTCTCCTGGGATGCGGGCCTGCTCAAGAATTTCGCCCTCGGTTCCTCGGAGACCACCCGCTTGCAGTTCCACGCGGAGTACTTCAACGTGCTCAACCACACCAACCTGGGCAATCCCAACCTGACGGCGAAGTCTCCGACCTTTGGAGCGATCCAATCGGCGGGCGACCCACGCATCGGCCAGCTGGCGCTAAAGTTCATCTTCTAGCCAGCACAAGGCCCAACAGGGAAGAGGTCGCGCTCAGTCCATAGGAGCGCGACCTCTTCGTTTTCTGTAGCAATTCGTGCAGCACCTACTGCGCAGGAGATGGTTGCGTCTGCGACGCAGGCTGAGGAGGCGGCGCCGGAGCCTTTGCCGGAGGTTTGAGCACAAATCCAGTGCGCACCAGCGCAAATCCGTCCTCCGGCAGCTCCGCCTGCAATAGCTGATTTTGCGGGCCAGAAAACAGCTCGGTCTTGGCGCCAGCGATCGTCGCCACCAAATGATGCACGGTGACCGGCTTCCCGTTCAGGGTGCCCTGCATATCTTCGTAGGTCGCCAGTTGCACCGGATCGATGGAGCCGGCGTGTTTGGGCACGATGGCCCACAGATCGCGGCTGTTCTGGCGCACTGCCACATCCAACAGCGTCTGTAGCGCTCCGGGGTCGAAATCCGGCAGCAGAACTGCGCTCGGATGCTCTGCCAGCCGCGTTGTGTTCTTGCGCCCATTGGCAGAAAAATCAAGCACGACCTGCCCTTTTTGGGGACTTGCGATCAACTCTACCGCCGTCCCATTTACCGTCGCGCTTAACTGCGCCTGGACCAGGTGGTCGGCGCGAGTAAGGCGCTCGTCCTTTGAAAGCGCGTAGGTCAGCCCCTGCATTGCCACGCGCACCAGCGAACTGGAGGCGTAGCCCCGCGCAGTCGGGGTTAATTTGAAGCTGGCGGTGCCCACGGAATGTCCGTGCTGCGAAACCAGGAAGCTGCCGGATTGCGCCCGCGCGGCGGGCGAGTGGATCAACACGAATACTGTAACAAGACAAATAACGGCGGCGGACAGGGCGGCAAGGTAAGGGATCGTCTTCGGTCGCACGGGCATCTTCCTGCGAAATTAGACGGAAAAGGCAGGAAAAAGAAGGGAGCCAAGGGCTGGGGAGGAGCAGCGAAGCGTCGCAACAGAACCCCGGAGTCGTCCTATATCATGGGCCCATGCAGGACAACCTACTTCCCGCGGCCCGGAGCGCGCGATGACCAGCGCCCCGGCTCAGAAGACCGAAACGACCGCGCAACTGCGCAAGACGATGGGTTTCTGGGACGTGCTGCTCTTCAATATCGCCACCGTCCTCGGACCACGCTGGATCGCTGCTGCCGGCCACAACGGTTCCTCTTCCATCAGCCTCTGGGTACTGGCTGCGCTGCTGTTTTTTGTCCCGGGTGCCTTCGTTATTAACGAGCTTTCCTCGCGTTTTCCCGAGGAAGGAGGCCTCTATGCCTGGGCTCGCAATGCCTTCGGGCCCTTTCATGGCTTCATCGCCGGCTGGACCTACTGGATCTACACCGTCTTCTACTTTCCCGGCCTGCTGCTGGCCAGCGCCTCCATGTCGGCCTATATCTTCGGCGGGCGCGGTTCGGCGCTCTCCCAGGATCGGGCCTTTCAAATCTGGGTCTCGATGGCGCTGCTGCTGGTTGCCGTCCTGCTCAACATCATCGGTCTCAACATCGGCAAGTGGCTGCAAAATGCGGGCGGCGTCGGCACGTATGTGCCGCTGTTGATCCTGGCCGGGGTAGCGGCCGTAGTGGTCTTCCGCCACGGCTCGGTGACCCACTTCACGCTTCACAACATGCTGCCCAGATGGAACTGGAGCACCGTGAACTTCTGGTCCCAGATCGCCTTTGCCTTCACCGGTCTCGAGCTGGTTTCGGCCATGAGCGAAGAGGTCCGCGACCCGCAGCGCACCCTCCCGCGCGCTGTTTTCGGAGCGGGCGCGCTTATCGCTCTGATGTACATCGTAGGAACCTTTGCCGTGCTGGCGCTGGTGCCGGCTGGCGCCATTGATCCGCAGAGTGGTGTCTTCCACGCCATCACGGTCGGCTCGATGGCATTGCGCATCGGCTTCATCGGCATCCTTGCGGCGGTGCTGGTGACGGCTGGCAACGCAGGCGGCGTAGGCTCGACGGTAGCCGGGATCGCCCGCGTACCCTTTATGGTGGGTATCGACCGCTATCTGCCCGCCGCCTTCGGCAAGATTCATCCCAAATGGAAGACACCCTGGATCTCAATTCTGGTGCAGGCAGGCATCTCCGGCGCCATCCTGCTGCTCAGCCAGATCAACGAGACCACCCGCGGCGCCTACCAGTTCCTTATCGACGCAGCCATCATCCTCTACTTCATCCCGTTTCTCTACATGTTCGCCGCGGTCATCAAGCTTGCATCGCGGCCCGACCGCAGGCAGAATCCCCACGCCGTGTTGGTGCCGGGCGGCAAGGCGGGCGTCTGGATCTGCGGGGGCCTTGGCTTCCTGATCGTGCTGCTTGGCATTGTGGTCTCGCTCATTCCGCCCGGCGACTCCGCGGACAAGCTGGGCTTTGAGATGAAGCTGGTGGGCGGGACATTGGTGTCCATCCTGCTGGGCCTCGCTCTCTACTGGCGCGGGGCCCGGAGCAAGCAGAGCGAGGCGAGCGCTCGGGAGAATCTCTGAATCGTCACGGTGCCCAGAAATCTGCACATTGCCGGAATGTTCTGCCTAGGCAACGCGTTCGTGCTGTTGCGCGACCTCCTCCGAAAAGAGACTGCGAGCCACGGAGCTGCGCAGATGCAGCGATAGCTCGACCAGAGAAACGCAATCAGAGCCACTTCAATCGGCAGTTCCAACGGGTCGGGGGGACAACGCCGGAACAGTACCACCCGGAACTACTCCGGATCTCATCGGCACTCGCGTCCAGCGTGAGCTCTTGGCCGATTGGACCACGCTGAAGGCAGGCATCAATGCAGCCTAATCACCTGCGTTCCCGCCGCAAGGCACAGCCCAGAACAAGCGTTCCCGTCCCGGGGAGTTGAGCTTCGATACATCGGGAGATAGTTTCCCTCTGTCCCCGGCTCCGCAGCCTGATCTTGAAAAAAACGCGGATACTTCGCTGTCCTCCGCAATGCCGGTTTGCCCAAAAAAATGCCCCCGGCGGATGCCGGGGGCTCTGGTAGCGGCGCGTGCGAGGGAAGAGTCTCCCTCGCACAGGCACGTGAATCTAGTAGGTGAATTTGAATCCGAGCTGCATCACGCGTGGGCTGCCGGAACCGATGACCGGGTTACCGGCGGCCACGTCGGGAGTGTTGCATCCACAGCCGAACGTTGCGGTGTTGCTCGGATCGTTGCCCAACAAGCTCAGGTTGGTTGAGCCGTAGGGGTTGGCGTAGATAGGGTGGTTGAAGGTGTTGAAGGTTTCAAGCCGGAGTTGGGCGGTGTATCGTTCATGGATTTTGAAGTTCTTGAAGACCGACATATCCATGTCTTTGAAGCCCGAATCGCGGAAGATGTTGCGGCCCATGGTGCCGTAGGTGCCGAGAGCGGGAGGCACCATCACCGAGTTTCCGGCCACGAAGCAGCCGCCTGTATTGAGGGTGTTCATGTCCGGAGCAGCTGCCAGGCACTTCGCCCAGAGGGTGGTCGAGGTTCCAGCGCTGCACGGGCCAGACGAGCCGTCGCAGAATACCTGGCCGGTACGACCGGAGGTTTGCGAGCAGCCGCCCGCTCCGGGGCCGGAGCAGAACATGATGGAGCGCGGGCCGGACTTGAAGTCGCCGGGGTTGCCGAAGAAGTCCCACCGATCAGAGAAATCGGAGAGCGGGTTTCCACCAGTGCTGAAGCCATGCACCTTGTCCAGCACGAGCCAGGGCATGGCGCTTTGCAGGGTGATCACGTCGTTGATCTCCCAGCCCTTCAGCATCTGCCCGAAGCCGGCCTTGCCGGGGATATCGTAGGTAATCGCCGCGGTGAGGCGGTTGCGCACGTCAAAATCGCTGCTGCCGTACTCCGCCATGCGATTCAGGCTGTTTTGCGGAGGCACCTCATTCAGGTTCAGCGAACCGGTATCGAGGCCGTGACCGTAGGTGTACCCGATGAGGAAGTTGAGACCGTGCGAGGTGCGCTGGGTCAACGTGACCTGAAGGCTGTTGTAGTTGGAGATGCCGAAGTTATCCAGGCGGTTGATGATCTCATAATAGGGGAACTGGGTACCGTAGGGACGGTTGCAGGCCCCGGTAGTGTTGGGAGCGCACTGGTTGATATCGGAAGGCGAGAGCAGATTGCGGCCTATGTTCCCGACATACTCGATATCCACGGACAGGTTGGCATCAAGTTGGCGCTGGATGCCAAGGTTGTAGTTGACCATGTAGGGGGTGCTCAGCGTCGGATCCACGGCGAAGAGACTGCACTGTGAAGCTGAAGTGCAGGCCAGGCCGCCCTGCGGGAAGACCGTTCCGTTCCAGTTAAGCTGTGGAGAAACGAAGGTAGGCGCGCCGAAGTTAATGTTACCGCCCAGGGTGCTTCCTCCGGCCGAAGCGCAGGTCTGCGGGGATACGAAGAAGACGGTGCAGGCTGCGGTGGGATTCTGGCCCACATTGCCGGCCGAGCCATTCGGTGGCGCGTTGTCCATGAAATACCGGCCGATGAATTGGTTGTACATGATGCTGAAGCCGCCGCGCACCACCATGGTCCCCTTGCCATTGGTGTTCCAGGCAAAGCCGAGGCGGGGCGAGAAGTCTTTGGGATCGGCGGACCAGAGAGCGGGCTCACCCGGCTGGCCCTGCTGGATCAGGCCGGTGGGGGAAGTCGGATCGAAGTTCGCGTAAAGGTTATTCACCTCTTTGATCGGTTGGGCATACTCGTAACGGAGGCCCAGGTTCAGCATCAGGTTCTTGCGAACCTGCCAGTTGTCCTGAAGGTAAACGGCGAACATATTCCAGTGCATCTGGCGGAAGGAGTTACCCACGTTGGTATTGCCGAAGCTCGGAGCGCCTGCGAAAAAGTCTTCCAGGGGGCAGGAGGAGCCGCCGCAATCGGTGACGTTGCCGAGGCTGCTGCCGTTGAACTGGATGACGTTGCCTCGCTTGTTATCGACGTTCTGCTCAGCCGTCGCGTAGATGAATTCTCCGCCGAACTTGATGGTGTGCTTGCCGTGCAGCCAGGAGACGTTGTCCTGATAGTCCTGGAACGGGCTGGGGCCTTCGTTGTCCGGTCGGCCAGCATTCTGGTTGCCCAAACCGTCGGAGAAGGTTCCAAGCACGATCGGTGGCATGCCGCCTCCGGTGGGCCCGGCCGCCTCCGTTCCGGTGTTGAGAGGATAACCGCCGCTGCCGCAACCGGTGGCGGTGCAAAGACCGCCCTGGCCATTGGCGAAGGTGCCCTGATCCGCCACCGTGACGCCATAGCTGGCCTCCGCGAAGCCGAAGCGGAAGTCATTGACCCACCGGGAATTGGGCACGTAGATCCAGTCACCCTCGGCGAATCGGCCCGAGATGTCCATGTCGGTAAGGAAGAGCGAGTTCACCGTGGCGTGATCCTGGCCGGAGGCTGTGTAATAGCCGTCCCAGAACATTCCGGTGATGGTGTTCTTGCTGTTGATGGTGTAGTCAATCTTCACCAGCCCGTTGTTCGAGTTCTGGAAGATGGGGTGGCTGGAGGGGTAGATCGTGGAGTTGGAGGGGTCGCCGGCGATGAGGCCGCCCGTGCAGGTGTAGGAGCCGACCACGGATGCCGTACCGCTGCAACCGAGCAGGTCGAGGCTCTGCTGGCTAAGGCAATTAGTCGAGTTCGAGGCGGAGCAAAGCGTAGTGTAGCCAGCTTTCTGCAACGCGGTGATCGCATCCACTTCGCTGTTGGCAGGATCTGCGACACCCCCGATTCCAGGGCCGGTGTAGGGCACGCTGCCGGGGTACTGGTTGCCCAACTCGTTCTTCATGCCCTCGAATCCGCCGAAGATGAAGAGCTTGTTTCGGATGATCGGACCGCCGCCGACCGCGCCAAACTGTTCCATCTGGGTCGGCAGCTTGTCGCAGGTGGCGGGTACCTGGGGGTTGAGGAGACAGGTGCCGCCGAGGGGCGCTTCATTGAAGGTGTTGCGGGCATCCCACGAGCCGTCGCGGCCAAAGGCATAGAGCGAGCCGTGAATGTTGTTCGTGCCCGATTTGATACCCACATCCATCACAGCGCCGTCACGCCATCCGTACTCCGCCTCCGGATTTTCCTCTTCGTTGAAGGCCTGGATGGCGTCAACGGGGAGGATGGTGGCTGCGTCGGTGAAGGGGCTGGAGTCGTTGGCGGTGGAGCGGGCGTCGTACCAACTGTAGTTCGTTACGCCCCCGACCAGGTAATTGGCGTCGTCGGGACGGCCGTTATTGGTACTGGTCGTCCATGGCGATCCGCCGGGCTCAATCTCGACGCCGGGGCGCAGGGTCATCAGGTATTGGTAGTTGCGGCCATTCAGTGGCAGATTGGTGATCTGCGAGGTCTGAAGGGTTCCACCCAAAGTCGGACTCTCCGTGTTGACCAGCGGAGTGCCGCCTGTCACGGTGACGGTCTGAGCGGCCGCGCCGGGCTGCAGCGGACAGTCGATCCGCACGGACTGCCCGACATCCACTGTGACCCCCTTCCGGACGAAGACCTTGAACCCGCTAGCCTGGGCCCGAATCGAGTAGTCGCCGGGAAGCAGGCTGGGGGCATTGTAAGCTCCGGCCGAGTCGGTGACCACCGTGCGCGATACCCCGGTCTGGGTGTTGGTGATGGTCACCTTGGCTCCGACCAGGACGGCGCCGGTGGGATCTGTGACGTTTCCAAGGATCGTACCGAAGCTGCCCTGAGCATTTGCCGACAGAGTAAGTAGAAGTGCCCCCAGAATTAGGACCCCCAGCCGCATGCACCGTTGGAGGCCAACGACGCGCCCCTTTTTATATCTTGCGGGGAAGAATTTCATTGCCATATCTCCTCTCAAATCCGATTCCGTATCACCTGTTTAAAAGCTCTCTGTTGCGAAGACCGAACGCGATCCGAGGATATCGATCAAGATTTCTAGTCTCTTGGCGGGCCCGAAAAGAAGCAGCAAGGAAACGGTGGTGCCGGAGCACT
>JAJZCY010000099.1 GCA_021828835.1 Acidobacteriota bacterium
CCACCGCCAGCGCCTGCTGAAAGACTCCGTAAGCGAACACCGCCAGCGCAAACCGTGCCAGCACAGTTTCGTTGCGCCGCCGCGCCCACCGCCACAATCCCCAGAACAGGGCCAGCGGCGCCAGCGCGCCCAGCCACTCGTACCAGGTCCACTTGTACAGGTAGTAATACGTGCGCGTGTCCAGCGCCTTCTTCCACACCGGGTTGGGCGGCTCCACAATCCAGCCCAGCGGCACCGCAGCCGCCGTTTCGCTGCGCAGAGCCCGCAGCCGCACCGGCACCGTCTCCGAGAGCGCCGCGCCCAGAAACACGCAGAACGAAATCCCCATCGCCGCCATGATCGGGTGCATCAGGAACGCCGGCACCAGCAGTGCCGCCGCCTGCAACCTTCGCCCCTCCAGCACCCGGTCCACCGCCATCAGGATCAGCGCCGTTGCAATGTTGCGCGGATGCAGGTGCTGGTCCATCAGGTAGAGCGCCGTGCCGGATACCGGCAGCGTCAGCATCGCACTGACCAGCGCCACCGCCGCCCATTGGGCTTGCGTCTCGGCAAACAGCTTGCCCGCGATTCGGTGGCAGGCCCACAGCACCACAAAAATCGACAGCAGTTGCCATAGCAACTCCGCCCACGCCACCGGCACATGCGCAGCGCGCACAAAATTGGCGATGGTCCCATCAAAAATCGTCGCCTGCACCTGCAAGCGGAAGAAAGCCGAGTTGTAGGGATAAAGCGCCGGGTGCAGGTCCGCTTTGACCGCCGCCAGATAGATGCCGTCATCCTCCAGGCCGGGGTGATAGCCCATCACCACGAACCCCAGGCCGGTCAGCAGCAGGAGCAGACCGATCCGGCTCCATCGTCCGTTGTACTTCAATCCTCAGTGCTCCTCGAAAAAACGCATCCGGCTGCCCGGTGCCGCTGTGTGTTTCGTGTGCTCCTATTCGCCTCTTCTCTCGCGACCGGGCTTCCGTACCGCCCGGCCGCCTCCCGCAGAGGGTGGGCAAACCTGCCAAACTAGCGATAAAATCAATCCTATTCGGATGACCGTCCGCACAACAATGCCGGCCCCGAGAGCGGCCTCCCTTTCGCAGAAAGCTGCGCCCCCACCGAGGCTCGCCATCGTGATCCCGACTCTCAACGAAGAGGGAAACATCGCCCGTGTGCTCGACCTGGCGCGCGCCGCTCTCGAGCCCGCTTGCATCGACTACGAACTGCTGGTCGTCGATGACGACAGCCGCGACCGCACCGCCGCCATTGTCTCCGCCCTTGCCGCCCAGGATCGGCGCGTGCGCCTCATCGTTCGTAAGGGTCAGCGCGGCCTCTCCGGAGCCATCCTCGACGGCTGGCGGAACACCACCGCCAACTTCCTGGGTGTTATGGATGCCGATCTCCAGCATCCTCCTGAACTGCTTCCGGCGCTGGTACGGGCCGTCGCTGGCGGCAGTGATCTCGCCATCGGCAGCCGCTACACCGCCGGCGGTGACATCGGCGACTGGACCTTTCTCCGCAAGCTGCTTTCCTCGACCGCGGTCTGGGCCACATGGCCGCTTCAGCGATCCGCCGCGCGCGCACACGACCCCATGTCCGGCTTCTTCATCGTGCGCCGGGAATGCGTTGAGAACATCCGTTTCCAGCGCACCGGCTTCAAGCTCTTGCTGGAGGTCCTCATCCGCGGCCGCGTCTCCTCGATTACCGAGGTCCCATTCGACTTCGGTCTCCGCACCGCCGACAAAAGCAAAGCGAATTTTCGGGTGGGTTGGGATTACCTGCACCTGCTCGGCCGGCTCTACGCCTGCAAGCTCGGCCTTGCCCGTCAGGAACCGCTCAGCGTCAGCCTGGAAGCCGACGCCCGCTAGCCGAACAGCAGGTCCACTGCCCCTGATCTCTGCTCTCTGATCTCTGTTCTCACAGTGCCGGCAGCAGAGCTCGCAGCACCAGAAACGTCGCTACCCCGGCAAAGAACACCAGCGCCATCCGCACGCCCGGCTCGCGATTGACCTCCGGAACCAGATCCGTTGCGCCCACGTAGATCGCCACTCCAGCCGAGATCGGCAGTCCGTACGGCACCCAATGCGGCGCCAGCTCGATCACCAGCACCCCGCCCACCGTGGCCGTGGCCAGAGCGACCGCCGACAGCATTGCCGCTCCCCGGCTGCGCCCGCTGGCCAGCATTACGCTCGCCATCGTGAACCCCTCGGGCGCTTTGTGCAGCACGATGGCCACGAAGATCAGCCAGCCCAGCCACCCCGACACCTCAAACCCCGATCCGATGGCCACGCCATCGAAGAGCGCGTGGACCCCCAGCCCGGCCAGCACCGAGTAGCCCTTGTGAGCCGCCATGAATTCGCCGCCGTGGGTCTCCTCGCCGTAGTGGAAGTGCGCATTGATGGTGTGTTCCAGCAGATGAATGGCGCAGTAGCCGACCATGACCAGCACCGGCCCCAGACGCTGGTTCAACCGAAAGCCTTCAGGCGCCATCTCCAGCAGAGCCGTGGACATCAGGAATCCCGCGCCCAGTGCCACGAAATAGCGTAGATAGCGCTCCACCGCGCGGGCGCGCACCAGCACCAGGCCGCCCGCAACCTCGGCCAGCGCCGCCACCACTCCCAGGATGATCGAAATTTTCAGCATTGGCTCACAAACGAACAGAGATCAGTGAACAGAGAACAGGGAACAGGGAACAGCATTCAGAAGTCAGCCAGCAGATCAGTGCCAGCCCAACTCAATCAGAAGAAGAAAGCCTCTGCTCGTGCGCACTGTTCACTGCCCACTGTTCTCTGTTCACTGTTCTCCGCCTTCACCCGCTATGCCGGATGTGCATCACATCCCCATCCTGCACCACGTACTCCTTGCCCTCCAGCCGCAGCGTGCCCTTGGCGCGCGCCGCCGCCTCCGAGCCGGCTTCCAGCAGCGCGTCCCAGCGGATCGTCTCCGCGCGGATGAAGTGATGCTCCAGGTCGGTATGGATCGCGCCCGCTGCCTGCGGAGCCTTGGCTCCCGCCGGAACCGTCCACGCGCGGCATTCATCCTCGCCCGCGGTGAAGAAGCTGATCAGCCCCAGCAGCTCGTAGCTCTTGCGGATCAGGCGCACCAGGCCGCTCTCACGCAGTCCGTAGCTCTCCAGGAAATCCGCGGCCTCGGCATCGTCCATCTCCGCCAGTTCCGCTTCCACCTTGCCGCAGATGGCCGTCGCGCCGGCATTGGGCCGATGGGATATCTCCTCCAGCTTGAAGCGGTTTACCGCGGCGTCAAGATCATCGCCCAACGTCGAGCTTTCGCCGATATTCAGCACATAGAGAATGGGCTTTTGCGAAAGGAACATGAAGCCCTTAATCAGCTTCTTCTCCTCCGCCGTCATCTCCAGTTCGCGCAGCGGCTGTTCCTTCTCGAGCGCTTCTTTGGACCGCAGCAGCAGCGCCTGTTCGCGCTCCAGGTCCGCCGTCTTCGACTTCTTCAGATCCTTTTCCAGCCGCTCCAGCCGTTTCTCGATCTGGGTCAGATCGCTGACCATCAGATCGAACTCCACGTTCTTCACATCGCGCAGCGGATCGATCGGTCCCACGTGCGGAATCGAGTCTTCCTCGAAGGCGCGCAGCACGTGAATCAGCGCGTCCACGTTGCGCAGGTTGGTGAGGAACGTGGTCTCTTTCAGCGCCTCCTGCCCGATCGCCGCAACATCCACGTACTCTACCGACGCGTAGGTCGTCTTCTTCGGCGAATACAACTCCGAGAGCTTGTCCAGCCGCTCGTCGGGCACCCGCGCCACGCCGATGTGCGCCTCCCGCGGGTTGGAGTAGCCGTGATCCTCGATCTTGGCTTTGGTCAAAATCCTGAACAGCGAAGTCTTGCCTACCTGCGGCAGGCCGATAATGCCGGTTTTCATAGCCTTCCCATAACGGCCCCGTAATCCCAAGGCCATCCTCGATCATACCCGATGACGTCGCGGAGCCTGGATGCGCCGCGCAGACGCACCGGCGCACCGGCCGCAGTTTCTCCAAATTGCTGCACGATATTCTTCATTCCTTCAAGCAAACGCATTTGCGCCGGCGCTATTCTACGCACGCTGTTCGCCTTCCCTGAACACCGCGAACAGGCTCTCATCCCCCCAAGAAAGACTGGAGAGTCACCATGTCCCTCAATCCCAAGCAGTCTCTGTCTCTACGGTGCGGCGCGGCAATTCTGGCCGGGTTGCAAGTGTTTGCGGGTATGCCCACGCCCGCATTCGCGCAGGACAACGGCCGGCCCACGGAGAACGATACCCGCACTCCTATCAAGCACGTCATCGTCATCCTGGGTGAAAATCGCAGCTTCGACAATGTCTTCGCCACCTATCAGCCGCTGCACGGGCAGCACGTCCGCAATCTGCTCTCCGAAGGCATCGTGAATGCCGATGGTGATCCCGGGCCGAACTACTCCCTGGCCGTCCAGAACACCGCCGTCGATACCGCCGAAGAAGGCTATTCCAACAGCCCCGGCCACAAAGCGCCCTACGCCACTCTTCCGCCGCCGCTCGCCGGCGGCCCCACCACCCCCTACATTTCCAGCCTGGCCGAAGCCAAGGCCGTCGAAAACGGTCTTCCCAACGATCAGTACTACACCTACCTGACCACCGGCGGCACCGGCCTCAAAGCCGGAACCCCGGACACACGCCTTCAGAACGTCTTCCATCTTCCCCCGGGGCCCTTCCAGATCACGCACGGCATTCCCTACGACGCCTACACCGCCAGCCCCGTGCATCGCTACTACCAGATGGCGCAGCAGCTCGATTGCAACAGCGCCTATGCCACTCCGCAGAATCCCAGCGGCTGCAAAGGCGACCTCTTCGCCTGGGTCGAAGAGACCATTGGAGCAGGCTCCAACGGCAAGCCCCAGCCGCAGCCCTTTACCGATGAGTCCACGCGAGAAGGCACCGCCGCAATGGGCTTCTACAACGTGCAGCAGGGCGACGCACCTTACCTGAAGTACCTCGCCGACCACTACGCCCTCAGCGACAACTACCACCAGGCCGCCCTCGGCGGCACCGGTATGAACCACATCGAGATCGGCACCGGCGATGCTCTCTGGTTCAGTGATGCCAATGGCAATCCCGCCATGCCGCCGCACCATCAGCTCGTCGCCGCGGGAACCGCAAACGCCGGTGTAGTCGATGAGGTGGAGAATCCCGACGCTGCGTCCGGCACCAACAACTGGTACAGCGAAGATGGCTACGGCGGCGGCTCCAATGGCTCGCCCTCCTATGGCGGCGGCAGCTACAGCAACTGCTCCGATACCAGCGCTCCCGGCGTCAGCGCCATGCGCGGCTATCTCGCCAGCCTGCGCCGCCCCATCGATGCCAAATGCGCTGCCGATCATTACTACCTGCTGAACAACTACAATCCCGGCTTCTTCGGCAACGGCGCAAACGCCTACACCGATACCAGCAACCAGAACACCGTCTTCACCGTGCCGCCCTCCACAGTGCGCACCATCGGCGACGAACTGCTCGCCAGAAACATCTCTTTCACCTACTTCGGCGATGACTGGGATCGCTACGTGAACGATCCCTACTACAAGAACCCGGCCAACGTGTACTGCAACATCTGCAACTTCCTTCAGTACTCGGCCACCATCATGGCCAATCCCGCGCTGCGCTCGGAGCATATCAAGGACACCACCGATCTCTACTCCGAGATCCAGAGCGGCGCCTTGCCAGCCGTCTCCTGGGTCAAGCCCAGCGGCCTGCTCGATGGCCATCCCGCTTCTTCCAAGCTCGATCTCTTCGAAGGTTTCGTGATGAAGATCGTCAACGAAGTGCAGGCAAATCCGAAGCTCTGGGCCAGCACCGCCATCTTCATCACCTTTGACGAAGGCGGCGGCTACTATGACTCCGGCTACGTTCAGCCCCTCGACTACTTCGGCGACGGCACCCGCGTGCCTATGATCATCGTCTCGCCCTACACCCAGGGCGGCCGCATCTCCCACAGCTACACCGATCACGTCTCGATGCTCAAATTTATCGAGAGAAACTGGAACCTTCGCCCCGTCACCGACCGCAGCCGCGACAACCTGCCCAACCCGCAGGTGAACCCGGGCAATCCCTACGTGCCCGTAAACCGCCCCGCCATCGGTGACCTCTTCGACATGTTCAACTTCGGCGCCCGAAAAGAACACGGCTTCGGCGGCGGAGAAGAGCACCGCCCGGCAGAACGATAATCCGCAAGCCCGCAGCACCGGCACAAACACAGCAGCGCCGCAGAATAAGTAGCGCCGCATAAGAAGTAGCGCCGCATAAGAAGTAGCGCCGGTCTCCAGACCGGCTGGCGTGGGGGTCTCCCGACCCCCACCCGCACCCTCTAGCGCACATCTATTCCCGACTCACCAACCCCTGCCGCGAGTCCGCCCACGACACCAGCACTACCGTCAGCACCCCCAGCAGCAGAATCCCTTCCTCCACGTACTCGCTGCGTCTGTGCAGGCGGTTGAAGTCCATCCGGTACGGGCTATTCGGCGGCGCAGCGTCGATGACTCCGCCGGCTGCGATGCGGTCGCGCTCCATCGCCGGAATAATGCCGAACTGCGAGTACGCCGTCCCCGCGATCATCGCCACCAGCAGCACCATCGGCGTAATCACCGCACGCGGCGAAAACACCCGCGCCGTCGGCGCCACCGCCAGCACGATCAGCGCCACCACCCCCGCCCCCAGCCCGATCTCGTGCAGAATCCGCAGCAGACTGCCCACAATCGTCCCTGCCAGATGCGTATCCGGCATCAGTGTCATGAACGTCACTGCTGCCACAATGGGAAAGAAGACCTCCGATCCCAGCCACACAATCAACGCCAGCCAGAACAGCGATCGCAAAAACGTTCTCATGGGGGAAGCATACAAGGGAACAGGGAAGCGGGAACAGGGAATCGTACATCCATTCCTGTGCGCTAAATCCTGCTTCCCAGTGCCGTCCTCCCGATCAGCCGCTCGATCCGCTTCTGAATTGGCGGATGCGTTGAGAACAGGCTGGCCCACATCTCTCCCGCCAGCAGTGGCTCGATGATGAACAGGTGAGCCGTCGTCGGTGAGGCCGGCAGAGGCACCCGTTTGCTCACCGCCGAGATCTTCTCGAGCGCGCTGGCCAGCGCATACGGATTCCCAGTCAACTGCGCCCCCGATGCATCGGCCTCGTACTCCCGCGTCCGCGACACCCACAATTGAATCAGCATGGCCGCCAGCGGCGCCAGCAGCAGCATCAGCAGCGCGCCTACGCCGCCGCCGTGCCGCTCCTCGCGCTCTCCAGACATCCCGAACCAGAAGCCCATCCGCGCCAGGAGTGTGATCGCGCCTGCCAGCGTGGCTGCAATCGAGCTGGTCAGAATATCGCGATTGCGGACATGTCCCAGCTCATGCGCCAGCACTCCCTCCAGTTCCTCATCGCTCAGCAACTCCAGGATGCCGTGGGTCACCGCCACCGACGCGTGCTGCGGATTCCGCCCCGTGGCAAACGCATTGGGAGACTCCGTCGGCAGCACGTAGATCTTCGGCATTGGGATGCCGGCCTTCTGCGTCAGCCGCTCCACCACCTGGTAGGCGCGCGGCAGCTCGGCGCGCGAAACCGGCCGCGCCCCATACATCGCCAGCGCAATCTTGTCAGAGTAGAAGTAGCTGAAGAAGTTCATTGCCGCGGCGACCACAAACGCGATCACCAGCCCGTTCCGGCCGCCGAAGTACTCCCCGGCCAGCATCAGCAGCAACGTCAGCAGGATAAGAAGGATAGCCGTCTTGAAGCCGTTCATAGCTCGCCTCCGATGGCCCTATTCTGCCACGGAAAGGCTCGCAGGTCAGGTCACCAGCTCACAGTTCCAGGTTCGCAGCCATGCCTGCGCAGTCGAGCGCCCCACGCCCACAATTCGTCAAAAAAACAAAGCGGCGCACCAAACTCCGATGCGCCGCCGAATCAGCGTACTTCTGTCTGTTCACTGATCACTGATCACTGTTCTCTAGCTCTTCTTCAACGCCCGCTTCAGCACCGTCTCCAGTGCCGCCTTCTGGCTGGCGTACTCCTCGGCGGCAATCGCCCCCGACAGCTTTTCGCTTTCCAGCGTAAACAGCTCTTCCTTCAGCGCGTTCAGCAAGGCCTTGTTCTTGCCCGCTGCGGTCGTCGGCGTTGCATACGCGGGATTCGCCGCGCCACCCGGAACCGGCGCCGTTCCACCGCCCGCCAGCGCACCCTCAGGCTTGCGCAGCAGGAAGGCCGCCGCCGCGCTCAGCAGCAGCGCCAGCCCGCCCAGGATCCACCACTTGTACTTGCTCAGCGGGTCGGGCGTATCGATGGGCTGTCCGATGCCGCCGCCCGGACCCTGCTGCGTGGCTCCGGCCTGTCCGCCGCCCTGGCTGTCCGCCTGCGAATCCCGCGGAATCTGTCCGGTCCCTGAGATCGTAAACGAAACCGGCTTGTCTGCCGCCACGTTCTTCGCCAGATACGTGTTCACGCCTGGATCCGCATTCACCGGCGTGAAGTTCGCGCCCGAACCGCCCGCAAAGCCCATGCTCTTCGGCAGCAGCACCGCCAGGTTATCCGCCGGCAGCGTCAGCACCGATTTGAACGTGTAGCTGGAGCTCGAGTAGGGCAGCGTGTAGCTGATCTGGAACATCGTGTCCTTATCCCCCTCATCGGGCTGGATAGGGAAGTTGAACGAGTAATGTCCCTTGGGACCATCCGGATCGAGCTTTACGCTGGTCGGCAATCCCGTCGGCCGCTGCGCGCCTACCGCCGCCACCGTCGCATCCGCCGGCAGCACCACCCGGAATGCCTTCTGGCTCCACTGCGTCTTCGGCGGCGAGCTGGTGTTGTGCACAAAGTAGCGCTCATCCACCGTAAGCTGGCCGTTCGGATCGGTCTCTGCTTCGATCACATCGGCCTCGATGCGAACCCCATCCACCTTGGCCGCCACGTCGTAGACCGGAATGTCGCCCGGGCCGCCATTCTGCGGCGCGGCGATAAAGTAGCCCGCTCCCTGGTGCGTCACCCGGATCAGGTATGGCCCGCTGCCCGGCAGGTTCAGCGTGTACTGGCCTTTGGCATTGGTGGTGGCCTTCGCCACCTCGCCCATGCCCGCCTGCACATCCAGTGCGGCGACCGGGTCGCCCGCAGCAGGCTTGCCCGTCGTCTTGTCCGTCACTGTGCCTGAAACCGTTGCAGCCTGCGCCGCAACGCCTGCCCCCAAAAAACCAAGAGCCAAAAGAATCGCAAAAACTCTCGTCGATTTCATCTGTATGGGAACCTTACCGTCTTTCTGATCTCTGTTCTCTGCTTTTCACGCCTCTTGCAGATGCTCGATCTCCGCCAGCAACTGCGCCGTCTCCGCCTCAAGCTGGGAGCGCTGCGCCTGAAAATCTTCCTCGGGATACTTACCGGCGCGATACTCAAAATTCAGATCGCGCAGGTTCTCGTAGAGCTGGTCCTTGCGTTCCAGAAGAAACTCCAGCCGCGTCTTCTCTTTCTGGCTGGCGAAACCGTTCTCCGGCCAGAAGGTGTAGATCACCAGCGCAAACAACAGCAACATGCCTGCAATCAGGCCTGCGGTCTCGCCCATCTCAGAATCCTCCCTCGTCGCCGGTCTCGCGGCGGATGCGTTCACGCCGGTCCCGCTCCTCGGCCGGCAGCGCGTTGAAGTCCGGCGCAGTGGCCCGCTGCGCGCGCTCCAGTCCCAGCCCGCCCCAGCGGCGAATCAGCAGAATCGTGCCCAGAAGGGCGGCCGCAAACACCGCAAACGGAGCTATCCACGCCACCAGGTCGAAGCCCTTGGTCTTCGGCGCCGCCAGCACCGTCTGTCCGTATTTGGCAGAGAACGCGTTGAATATCTGGCTGTCCGTCATGCCCGCCGCGATGTCTGTCCGCAGCATGGCCAGCTCTTCGGTTGATTCCGTGCAGCCCACGTGGTTGCACTCGCCCAGCAGTTCCGCGCAGCCGCAGGTGCACATCAACTGGTGATCCAGACTGACCACCCGCGCGCTGTCGTTGCTGGCGCCCATCGAGAAGCACACCGCCACCGCCAGCAGCAGCGCCTGCGTGGCCTTCAGCCAGAATCCCACCCGGTCTCCGGTTGATCCCGGCTTATCGTCAGCCGCCGGGTGCCCCAGGTTCCCCGCATGTGGGAACCTGGGTGACCACAGCCCCATCCGCGCAGGAAGGTTTTTCAGGTTCTTCAGGTGAGGGGTCCGAGGGTTCATCAGTCGCCCCCTTTCACCGCCGCTGCCACTGGGATCTCCTGCGCCACCGGAACGCGCAGCGCCACCGTCGCCGGGCTCAGGTTGGGCACCAGCGCCACAAACGTCCCCATTACGATGATCACCAGGCCGAACCAGATCCAGCCCACCAGCGGATTCAGAAACGCCTTGATGATCGGCTGCCCGGTATCCGGATTCGTGCCCTCATACACCACATACAGATCCCACTCCGGTGTGGAGTGGATCGACACCATCGTCTCCGGCTGCTGGCTGGCCAGATAAACGCGCTTCTCCGGAGCCATCTCGAACGCCTTCTTGCCGTCCTGGTACACGTTCAGCATCGCGAATTCGGAGTTGTAGTTCAGATTCGAGTCCTGCGTGAACCCCGTGCACTCCAGCGTGTAAGGACCAATCGACATCTTGTCGTGCAGCCCCATCTCGCTCTCGATGCTCTTGTTGAACGCCGAGCCGGCCAGCCCGATCACCACCACCACCACGCCGATGTGCACCAGGTATCCGCCGTAACGGCGCGTGTTCCTGCGCATCAGCAAAATCGTGGACGAGATCAGGTTGCGGTGGGTCTGCTTGGAAATCACCGTCGCCCCGCGCAGGAACTCCGAGATCACCGCCGTCAGCACCGCCGCCGAAACTGAAAACGCCACCAGTGCGTAGAAGGCGCCGTTCTGGTACACGCCGTTATGCCAGGGCCGAACGCCCGCCGCCAGGCAAACAATCACCGTGGCCCACAGCGCCACGCAGGGCAGAATGAAGTTCCGCCGGATGCTCTTGAACGAGGTCGCCCGCCACGGCAGCAGCGGTCCCACGCCGGTCAGAAAGAGCAGGAAACAGCCGATCGGCACCGCCACCCGGTTATAAAACGGCGCCCCCACCGTCACCTTGCTGCCTTGCACATACTCCGAGATGATCGGGAACAGCGTTCCCCACAGGATCACGAAGCAGGCCGTCAGCAGCACCAGGTTGTTGAACATGAAGCTCGACTCGCGGCTGACCAGCGACTCCATGTGATGCTCGGTCTTCAGGTGGCTGCGCTGCAAGATGTACACGAAGATGCACACCACCAGCACGATCAGCATGAAGGTGATGAACCAGTTGCCGATCGACGACTGCGCGAAGGCGTGCACGGAACTCACCAGCCCCCCGCGCGTCAGCGTCGTGCCCAGCAGCGTCAGCAGGAACGTGCTGAAGATCAGCCACACGTTCCAGCTCTTCATCATGCCCTTGCGTTCCTGCATCATCACCGAGTGCAGAAAAGCCGTACCCGTAAGCCACGGCATGAAACTGGCGTTCTCCACCGGGTCCCAGCCCCAGTAGCCGCCCCATCCCAGCACCGCATACGCCCAGTGCATGCCCAGGAAGATGCCGCAGGTCAGGAACAGCCAGGTCACCATCGTCCAGGTGCGCGTGATGCGGATCCACTTCTCGCCCGGGTAGCGCATGATCAGCGCGCCCAGCGCGAACGCGAACGGCACCGAGAAGCCCACGTACCCCAGGTACAGCATCGGCGGATGGATCACCATCTCCGGAAACTGGAGCAGGGGATTGAGACCGTTGCCGTCCGCCGGCGTTGGCCCGTTGTACAGCGAGAACGGCGGCGCCGCAAAGTTCAGCACCAGCAGGAAGAAGAACTGGATCGCCGCCAGAATCGTGCCCGCGTAGGCGTACAGCTTCACGTCCGTCTTGTGCCGCAGCCGCAGCACAAAACCGTACGTCCCCAGGAGCCACGCCCACAAGAGCAGCGAGCCTTCCTGCCCGCTCCACAGCGCCGCGAACTTGTACGCCCCCGGCAGCGCCCGGTTCGAGTGCTCCAGGATGTAGGTGATGGAGAAGTCGTTGGTGAAGACGGCGTACACCAGGGCAAAGGCGGCCGCGGAAACCGCATAAAACCCGGCGATTCCCGCCCGCCGTGCCGTGTCCGCCAGCCGTTCCGGTGAAACACGCGACGGCCGGCCGGTTGCAATCAGCCGCAAGGCCAGGGCTCCTGCCACCAAGTTGTATGCCGCGAGCGCCAGCGCTAGAAGTAGGGCAAAACTGCCGAAAGCTGCCATGAGGGCTCCAGTATGATTTTCGCACGCAGGCGGGGAAGACCGCCCCAGGCTTTTGTCCCCAGGTTCATTCTCCGATGGGCGGTTGCGACCCCGAAGTGATCTAAATCACCGTTTTATAGGACGGCCGAGACAGCCATTTGTTCCCCGCACATGCCGGATGTCTGTATTGGTTCAAGACTTTTCCAGGTGCCGGGGTGCCCCAGCTCCCCGCGCATGCGAGACCTGGGAAAGCACAACGTCCATGCCGCGCAAGCGCCGTCTGCCGCACCGCAGGTTCCCGGGTGCCCAGGTCTCGCTTTTGAGACCTGGGAAAGCACGACTCCAATGGCGTGCAAGCGCCGTCTGCCGCACCGCAGGTGCCACCAACTTTGCGAGAAATTTCCCTCTCCCGCGCTACCGTCGACCTTGAGGAGCCCCGTTTCCGCGGGACCAAGGAGATCGGCGATGTCCATCCAACGCTGCTGCCACATCAAGGTCAACGGTGCCCGCTGCACCATGCCCGCCGTCAACGGCGCCGAGTTCTGCTACCACCACGACACGCTCCGCACCCTCAAACGCATGCGGCCCCAGCCCCCTGCGCCCGAGCAGCTCTCCACGCTCCTCTTCCACTTGCGCTATCCAGATAACTACGAGGACCTCGTCTTCAACTCCCATCTCGCCATCGATGCCTTTGCCCGCCACGAGATCGACTACCGCCAGCTCACCGCCGCCACCCGTCACTTCGAGATGATTCGCAAGTGCCTCGTCGCCCTCGAACGCCAAAA
>JAJZCY010000100.1 GCA_021828835.1 Acidobacteriota bacterium
ATCTCATCCCTCTCCAGGTGGCCACCCCGCTGGCGGTTCTGCTATCCATCTCCGTCGCCGGGGTGGTGGTCATCCAGGACTGGCGGCACATCCACCTGCGCAGCGCGGCCGGGCTGGTCCTCGCTACGCTCTTCGGCATTCCGGTCGGACTGCTGGTGCTGACCCACGCGCACCGCGAGCTGGCGCGTGCCGCGCTCGGTATCCTGATCGTGCTGTTTGCGGCGTTTTCGCTGGCGGCGCCCGAGCGATTCCGCATCGAGCATGAGCACCGCGGGCAACTGCTGCTGGTGGGCTTCGTGGCCGGCATCCTGGGGGGTGCCTATGGCATGAACGGCCCTCCGCTGGCGGTTTATGGTTCGCTGCGGCGTTGGTCGCCGCAGCACTTCCGCGCCACCCTGCAGGCCTACTTTTTGCCTGCCAGCACGCTGGCCACCATCGGCTTCTGGAGCGCGGGCCTGCTCACGCGGGCGGTCGGGCGCGATTACCTGTGGTCGCTCCCCGTGCTGCTGCCGGCTGTGCTGCTGGGCCGCGTCATCAACCGCCGCTTCTCCGGTCCCGCCTTCCTCCGCTATGTCTACGTGGGACTGATCCTGATCGGGGGAATCCTGTTTGCCGAAGCGGTCCGGCCCCACGCATGACGGCACAGTATGCTGTTACAAGCATGCCCTACGTTCTGCTCGGTTTGGCCCTGATTGGCCTCCTCAGCTCCAGTGTCTTTGCCGGGATGGTGCTCTATGCCGTGCCGCGGTTTCTGCGCGAGCGGCGCGAGGCGCTGCGCGTCCTGAAGGCCGGCGGCCAGCCTCTGCCTCCGCTCAGCCTGCTCAAGCCTTTGCATGGGGCCGAACCGGGTCTAGAAGCGCACCTGGCCACCTTCTTCGAGCAGGACTATCCCGCCTACGAGATTCTGTTTTGCGCGCGCAGCGCCGCCGATCCGGGCCTGGAGATCGCGCGGCGCGTGGCCGCGCGATCTCCGCAGATTCCGGCCCGGTTCTTCTCCACCGGCGGCACGCCCGACTACATCAACGACAAGGTGATCTCGATGGAGCTGATGGAGCGGCACGCGGCCCACGAGATCCTGGTGATCAGCGACAGCGACGTGCGGGTCACGCCGGACTACCTGCGGGCTGTGGCGCTGCCCTTCGCCGATCCCCAGTGCGGCGGCATGACCTGCCTCTATCGCGGCGTCGCTCCCGATGGCGGCTTGTGGGCGCGGCTGGAGGCGGTCGGCATGTCAGTGGAGATGGCCGCGGGCGTGCTCGCCGCCCGGCTCACCGAGGGCATGCGTTTTACGCTCGGGCCGACGATGGCCTTCCGCCGCGCAACGGTGCGCAGGATGGGCGGCTTTGCCGTCACCGCCGATTATTGCGCCGACGATTTTGTGCTGGGCAACGAGACCTGGCGGCAGGGCGAGACGGTCGCGCTCAGCCATCACGCCATCGACCACGTGGTGCTCAACGTCACCTTTGCCGCGTCCATGAAGCACCAGGCGCGCTGGATGCAGTCCACGCGCTTCTCGCGGCCCAAGGGACACTTCGGCACCGCGCTCACCTTCGGCATGCCGTTTGGCGTGCTGGGGCTGGCGGCGTGCTGGTGGCTTGGCCATCCACTCTGGGGCGCGGTGCTGCTGGCCTATGCGGTCGCGGTGCGGGAACTGCTGGCGGTGTTCGTGGGCCGCGCAGTGGTCGAGGACCCGAGCTGGCTCGACCTGCTGATCCTCTATCCCATCCGTGACCTGATGGGCATCGGCTTCTGGGCCGCAAGCTACCTCAGCCGGAAGATATTGTGGCGCGGCAAGGTCTACGAGCTGCTGCCCGGCGGCAAGATGCGCTTGGCGGAGTAGCACAGGGGGGGGCTTCCCGGAAAGCCGAAGCGAGACATTCAGCTTCCCACAGTCAGGCTCTGCATTCTTACTTCGCGCCGGGTCCGCGCCTTACTTCTTGATTTCGGTGATGGTGATCTGATTGGCTTGGGGCGTCCCGAAGAGGGGCTTGCTGCGCCGGTCGGTGATGAACACGTCACCCGGTTTGCTGTCGCAGGAGAACTGGACCACATACTCTTCGTGGCAGGGACCGGTGAGCACCCGAACCGGGAAGGTGGAGCGCACCTCGATGCGGTGGTATTTGCGATTCGAGAAGTTCATGCTCTGGCCCGGCAAGAGCGAATAGGAGACGACGTGCGGCTTCTTGGCGGCCATCACCGGCGTGAGGCGATGCGACGGCGCAAGCGATAGGCCGATCAGGATTCCTGTGAATGCGATGGAGATGGCGGCGAAGCGGAGGGCCCGGGGGAAGGTGTTTGCCATACCCGATCGTAGCATGGAGTTTTTTTAGAGTGCGGGGACTGGCTGGGCAGGCATTCCCGGGATGAAGTCCGCCGGTGGGGGGACTTCATCCGGAACGGTTTTCCGCGTCCTGCGGGGGCGCGATTTTACGGCAGCGGCCGGTCGGTCCACAGCTCCTTATCCGCTACGCTGCGGACGTGATAGAGGCGCTTGCCCAGCACCTGCTCGGCCTTCTCAGTATCCGGTTCTTCGGCGAACAGCCACTTGCGCGGGCCTGTGCCCCACATCGCGGAGAGCTGCGCCGGGGTCAGGAAGATGTGCGGCGCGTCGGGATAACAGGAGCCCCACAGCAGGGTCGAGCCTTCGCCGTCCTGGCTGCAGCGCGGCAGCACCAGCAGCGCCGGCTTCCAGTGGAAGAACTGGTGGGTGTAGAAGATCACGCTGGAGCCGGAGGACTGGTCGCCGTAGATGATGAACTCGTCGTTGGGCGTGCCGTCTTTCATGATGGTGTCGGCCACCTGCTTGGAGCTGAGCATGGGCTCGAAGCGGGCGAAGGCGATGTGCGCCGCGATCAGGAACACCATCATGGTGAGGGCGATGCTGATGGTGGAGGCCATGTGCTTGCCGCGCAGGCGCAGCACCCATCCCACCGCCGGACCGAGGAGCAGCGCCACCGCGGCCAGGGCGGCGGGCAGGCGCAGCGCGGCGAAGGAGGGGCCGGTCAGGTCGAAGAGGTGCGACATGGAAAGCGTGTAGTCGCCCACCGCGCGATGCGCCAGCAGCGTACCGATGTCGGAGACGTAGGGCAGGTGGCGCGAGTCCCAGAGACCCCAGGCAAGGGCAGCCGCGGAGAACACGCCCACCACCGCGAAGAGGCCCTGCGCGCTGCTCAGCCACGCGGTGCTCAGCGCCGGCTCACCGGAGATGCCGGGACGCCGCTCCTCGATATCGGCCAGCACACCGGCGATCAGGATGAAGATGGCCGGCCACACCGGGAAGGTGTAGTACTCCTGGTTGGTCGAAATCGAGAAGAAGAGCAGGGTGAAGGCGGTGAACAGAGAGAGCAGCCAAACGCTGCGTACCCGGAACTTGAGGCCGACGACGTAGCTGGCCACGTCCTCACGCAGGGCATTGTCGAGATAGAACTCGACGGTCTGGCCGGCGTCCTGGCGCATGTACTTCATCCAGCGCCTGCGCGTCTTCCAGGCCACGGCCGCGGCGGCGGGCAGGAACAGGCTCCAGGGGAAGAGCCAGGCGATGTGCCCCAGCCAGTACCACAGGGCGGGCATCTTGTTGTAGTCGTGCGGATAGCGGAGGCCGAGGAAGCGCAGCACGTGCTCGTTGATGAAGTAGAAGTAGAAAAAGCCGTGCACATTGCCGAGCGTGGGGTGATTGCCCACTGGGTGGCCCTGGTCGGGATTGGCGAGTCCGCAGAGGATATGCCAGGGCGCACCGATAGCCAGGAAGAGCAGGGTGCCGGTGATCGGCTTGAGCGCCTTCCAGCGCCGCCACTGCCCGGTGAGCAGCAGGTAGGGAATGGCTGCGCCGCAGAAGAACACCGGCGCGATGAGTCCCTTGGTCAGCAGCGCCAGCGCCACCGCAGCATACATGCCATAGAAGCGCAGCGGCCGATTCATCTCCAGCCCTGTGATCAGGAGATACAGGGCCAGCATCATGAAGAAGGCGAGATACGACTCGGGGATGATGAAGCGCGTGAACAGGAACGGTCCCACCGAGGTGAGCATGGCGAGTCCGGCGTACATGCCGGCACGCGGTCCCCAGGCCAGGCCGGCCCACTGCCAGCACAGCCAGGTGAGCCCCAGGATGGCGAGCGCATTGGGCAGATGCGTGGTGAACGCGTTCTCCACGCCGGTGACCCGGTACAGGATCGCGACCGCCCAGTAAGGCAACGGCGGCTTCTCGATGTAGCGAATGCCGTCGATCTTGGGGGTGACCCAGTCTCCGGTGTTGGCGATGTACTGCGCGGCCTCTGCATGGGCCGCGTCCACATCGTCAAGCAGGGGCGGAGTGAACAGCGAGCAAAAGTAAATGGCAATGAACAGTCCGGCAAAAAGCATCCAGACCTTGCGCGCGGACGGCGCCTGTCGCGGCCTATACAGCGTGCCCGCCGGAGGAATCATGGTTGAACTCGACATCCCTTCCAGAATATCAGCGCCACGATTTCTCCGCTGCTGCTGCGGAGGTACGCCCCCGGGCGCGTGCGCGGCGGTTCCGGATTGAGCGCCAGCCCCTCGGGTGGGGTCGCCGCAGCTTCCCGCATCATGTATCTTGGCCGAGTAGGAGAATCTTCACCGGGGAGGTTTGGCGCCGTTCATGCCCACGTTTGCCGCCGTCGATATCGGCTCTAACTCCTGCCGGCTCAAGATCGCCCGGGTGGTCGCGCATCAGCTCAAGACGGTCGCCGAGGATCGCGAAGTGACGCGGCTGGGCACCAGCGTCTTCGACTCCGGGATCGTGTCGCCGGAGGCCATGGCCGCCACTCTGCGAGCCCTCAAGCGTTTTCAGCGTTCGGTGCAGTCGCACGGCGTGGACCGGATCCGCGTAGTCGCCACCTCCGCAATGCGGGACGCGCGCAATGCCGCAGCCTTCCAGGCCTGGGTGAAGGACGAGACCGGCTGGGAGCTCGAGGTGATTTCGGGTCTGGAAGAGGGGCGGCTGATCCACCTGGGCGTGACCAGCGCCGAGCCCGGCGCGGGCGGCCATGTGCTGCTGCTCGACCTGGGCGGCGGAAGCTGCGAGCTGACGCTCTCCGACCGCCGCCACATCCGCGAGACGGTGAGCTTGCCGCTGGGCGCGGTGCGGCTGACGGAACAGTTTCTGGCCGACGATCCGGCGCCGGCCGACGGGCTGGAGCGCATGCGCCGCCTGATCGCGCGCGAGCTACGGCGGGCGCACCGTCAGATCAAGCCGGACGGCGTGCAGTTGGTGATTGCTACTTCGGGCACGGCGGCGGCGCTATCGAATGCCTGGGCAGCGGTCAGCCGCAACGGCAAGGCGGGGGTGAAGGCCGGGGGCAAAGCGGTGGCCAAGCTCAATCGCCGCCGCAAATCCGCGCCGGAACCGCGCAACCATCTGGGCGTGGTGCCCACGGCGGCGGTACGCAAGCTGGCCAACAAGCTTTCCAAGCTGGCGCTGCCCGAGCGCGAGGCGGTTCCCGGCATTGGTCCGCGGCGCGCGGAGATCATCGTGGCCGGCGCGCATGTGTATGCGGAACTGCTGGAGAGCTTTGAGCTCTCCGGTTTTCGCTACTCGCCGCTGGGACTGCGGGACGGCATCCTGGCGCAGATGCTGGCCGAGCACGATGCCCGCGCCAGCGTGCATCGCGAGTTCGAGCACGAGCGCTGGGAGAGCGTGCTGGCCACGGCCCGGCGCTACGGGGTAGATCCCAAACAGGCGGAGCCGGTGCGCACCCACGCCCTGCAACTGTTTCACGACCTGAAGGCGCTGCACCAGCTTCCGCCCGATTACGAAAGCTGGCTGCAAGCCGCGGCGGTGCTGCGTGACGCCGGCAAGTTCATCAACCACCAGGGCCACCACCGGCACACGCAGTACATCATTTCAAGCTCCGAAATTTACGGCTACACGCAGGTGCAGCGTACCATCGTCTCGGCGATTGCGCGCTACCTGGGCAAGAGCCGCCCGCAGCCGGGCGATCGCGCCATGCGTAATATTCCGATTGAAGAGCACGAGCACATTCGCCGGGTGGTGGTACTGCTGCGGCTCTCGGAGGCGCTCAACCAAGATCGTGCCAGCGACGTGCTGCGCGTGGCGGTGCGGGTGTTTCCCAAGCGGGTGTTTCTGGAGCTGGCGCCGGGACGCACCGGCGCGGAACTGGAGCTGTGGTCGCTGCGCCGGGAGGCGGATTACTTCCGCGAGGTCTTCGGACGCGAGCTCTTCGTCACGCTGGCATAGAGATTGCGCACCGTGCGCGGATCGATGAGCCATTGCAGGCGCGGGGGATGGTGATCGAGATCGACGCGCGCGATGGAGGCTTTGCGCATGCGGATAGCGGCCCCACCGTTCCCGGTGATGAGCCGCCCGAGAAACTGGAACATGTTGGGATTGTGGCCGACGGCCAGCATGGCCTCGTGACCCGCATACTCGGCCAGCATCTCCTGAAACTCGGCAAAGCTCGCCTCCGGCGAGAGCGCGGGGCTGATCTCCACGGGGGCGTCATAACCCAGCTCGGTTCCCACAAACTGGGCGGTCTGTAAAGCGCGCTTGAGTGGGCTGGAGACGATCACATCCACCTGCGCCTTGAGGCCGCCGAGCGCGCGGGCCATCAGGACGCACTGGTCTTTGCCTTCCTTCACCAGGCCCCGCTTGCTATCGAGCAGAGCATTGGCGCGAAGGCGGCTTCCGGCGTCGGCATGGCGCATCAGGTAGAGAATCATCGGCTATCCGGAGCGGGGCGACAGGAACGACCGGCAACTTGCGCGGCGCTACAAGAGGATTGTAGCAATTTGCGGAAGATGCGATCGGCCCGGGGGATCGCTTCTGAACAGCTTGCCGGGTCAGCTTTTGGGTCGCGCGGCGCGTTCCACCACGCGGGTGATCAGCGGCACGGGCAGGAAGCGTGTGAGGAATGCGGTGAAGCGTCCGCTCGCGTTGGGGATGACGGCGTGACGGCCGCGCAGCAGGGCATCGATGCCGATGCGCGCGACGTCGGGCGTGGCCTGCACGCGGCGCTTGAAGGCGCCGGCGCGGGCTACATCGAAGAACTCGCTCTCGGTGGGGCCGGGGCAGAGCGCCGTGACTTTCACCCCGAAGCGGGCCACCTCGGCGGCCAGCCCCTGCGCGAAGAAGCGATCGAAGACTTTGGTGGCGGCATAGGTGGTGATGTAAGGGACGGGCTGAAAGCTAGCCGTGGAGGCGACCACCAGTATCCATCCAAGACGGCGCTCGACCATCCGCGGCACAAAGAGCCGCGTGAGGCGGACCACGGCTTCGCAGTTCACGCGCACCTGGCTCAGCTCCTGCTCGATGGGGCTGGCGCAGAAGGCGCCGTACTGGCCGAGGCCGGCGTTGTTGATGAGGATATCGACGGGGAGCCCCGCGCCTTCCGTGGCGTCGTAGATCTGCTGTGGCGCAGCGGGGTCGTTGAGATCGGCCAGGACGATGCGGGTCTCCGCACCCTTCGCTGCAAGCTCGGCGGCAAGCGTTTCGAGGCGGTCGCGGCGGCGGGCGGTGAGGATGAGCTTGGCGCCGCGGGAGGCGAGTTCGCGGGCCAGCGCCGCACCGATGCCGGAGCTGGCGCCGGTCACCAGGGCCCAGCGGTTGCGGAAATCATCTCTGTTGGCCATCGGTTAGCAGGATAGCAAGCCAACTCGTCAGCGAGTCAGCGCGTCAGCTCGGGCTCGAACTCCTCATTGAGCCATTTGGTGAAGGCGGCAAACTCTTCATCGCGGCCGAGGAAGTCGCGCACCATCTGCCGCCCCGGCTTTGATCCGCCCTGTTCGAGCACGGTTTTGCGGTAGCGCGCGCCGGCTTCACCTTCGAGCAGGTTGTTCGGATCGAACTGGGCGAAGAAGTCGAGCGCGATGACCTTGTCGAAGGCGTAGGTGTAGTAGTTCGACGAGTAGCCGGTGAGGTGGCCGAAGCTGGCGTACATGCGATTGCCGTCGAGCCAGGTCCAGGGCTGAAGGCTCCGGTAGAGGCGCTGCGTGATCTCGTCCAGGTCGATCTGCGCAGGGTCCATATCATGCAGATCGAGCGAGAGGGTCGTGTAGTAAAGCTGGGTGCGCACCCAGTCGGCGCGTCCAAATGCGCCCGCGCCCTTCATCTTCCGAATGAGCTCGGAGGGCAGCACTTCGCCGGTCTGGTAGTGGCGCGCGAATGATTGCAGCAGCTTCTCGTCTCGGAAGAACTCTTCGAGCATCTGCGAGGGAACCTCGATGAAGTCGCCCTCGGTGGAGAAGCCGGAGAGTCCAGCCCACTCGGTGTGGCCACCCAGAATGGCGTGCATCAGGTGACCAAACTCGTGGAAGAACGTGACCACGTCGCTGTATTGCATGAGCCCCGGGTCGGAGTCCGAAGGGGCAGGGAAGTTGCAGATGAGCGCGGCCTCGGGCAGATACCGGCCGCGGACGCCGGTGACCACGCCAGCGGCGGAGAACCACTTGTCCTTGCCGTCGCGAGGGTGCATGTCGAGGTAAAAGCGGCCCACGTGCCGGCCGGTCTCGTAGACATCGAAGACGGAGACCGCCGGGTGCCAGGCTTGGGCATCCACGCGGCGGAACTCCACCTTGAAGAGGCGCGCGGCGGTGTCGAGAACGCCGGCCTGCACTTTGGCATAAGGGAAGTAGGGGCGCACGGATTGGGAGTCGAAGTCGAAGGCGGAGCGGCGGAACTGCTCGTACCAGTAGCCGCGGCTGGCCATGTCGATGGCCTGGAGATCGGGCTGGTGGCGGCGGGCGAACTCGAGCACCTGTTTGTGCTCGTGCACGGCTCCGTCGCGGCTGGCCTCTTCGAGGCGGGCGAGGAAGTCGCGCACGTTGGCGGCCGATTCCATCATCTGGTCGGCGGTGGCCAGATCGGCCCAACTGCGGAAGCCAAGGGTGGAGGCGATCTGCTGGCGGGTGGCGAGCAGGTCGAGCAGGATCTGCTGGTTGGCCGGATAGGCGCGGGTGTTGTAGGCGCGGAACATGCGCTCGCGCAGCGCGGGGTTGGAGGCGAAGGTCATCACCGGCAGCATGTCGGGCTGATCGGTGGTGAGGGTGATGCGGCCCTCGGCGTCGGCGGGGTGGCGGGCGATGTAGTCCTCAGGCAGGCCGGCGAGCTCGTCGGGCGTGGCCTCGATGGTCTTGCCGCCCTCCTGGATATTGCGGCTGAACTCGAGCCCGAGCCGCGTGGCCTTCTCGTGCAGAGTCTGGAGATGATCGCGGGTGGCCCGATCTTTGTCCACGCCGGCCAGACGGTACTGGAGCAGGGTGCGCTCGACGAAGTGGCGGGTGGCGGGACTGACGCCGTCGAGGCTCATCGCCGCCAGGGCGTCGTAGACCGCGCGATTCAGGCTGAGGGCGCTGCCGGCCATGGCGACGCGCTGGGCCTCTTCCTGGGCCTGGTCGCGGACTGCCTTTTCCGGGGCTACCGAGTTGAGAATCCCGGCCTGAGAACCGGCCAGGCTGAGCTGCTCGATGGCGGCGTCGTAGAGACGCAGGGTGTTCTCGGGAGTGCGAGCGCCTTCGACGGCGAGCAGCGCCTTCAGGGCAGCCTCATGTGCGGCCAGGCGGTCTCCGACCCAGGCGGAGAGAGCTTCGGCGGATGCGGCGCCGCCTTTTTCCCAGGCATGCAGGTCAGCGGTGACGGCGGCGGGAGATACTGCGTTCATCGGGGAAAAACCCTCCAATCTTCTAGGGTGCCACAGCCGGAGCGGGTTACTCCTACGCCAACTGGAGCGCGGAATCTGTTGCATCTGAAGCCAATCCCCTTTAAGATGCGTCAATTAAGGGCCATGGCAAATTCCAGTTCCGCGACGGTCGATCCTGTTCCCGCCCCCGCTTCTGCTCTCCGGGTGCGGCTGGGCAAGCTGTGCATCGCCGTCCAGGGCGCGACGCCAGGTGAGCTGATGGACCGGGTCTACGCCGTCCTGCCGGATTCCCGGCTCATCGAACTTCGTCTGGACTCGCTGGCCAAACCGGCTGCGGCGCTTCCGCAGGTGCGCAAGCTGCTGGCCGAGCGGCGGGATGTGGTGGCGATCGCCACCTGCCGGCGCAAGGCGGGCGGCGGCCAGTTCGCCGGATCGCTGGCGGCCGAACTGGAAATCCTGGAGAAGGCTGCCGAGGCCGGCTGCCAGATTGTGGATCTGGAGATTGAGTCGGCCGAGCAGGCCACGCGGCCGCAACTGGCCCGCTTTCGGGCTGCGCTGCACGAGACCGGCACCGCGCTGCTGGTGAGTTTTCATGACTTTACGCGGACCAAGGGGCTGGAGCAGGCCGCCGAGCGCATCGAGGCCTTCGAGCCGGATTTTGTGAAGGTGGTCTCGACGGCGCGCTCCCTGGCCGACAATCTGGCGGTTCTGAAGCTGATTGAGGACCACTCGCTGCGCAGCCATGTGGTGGGCATTGCCATGGGGGAAGAGGGGCTGATCAGCCGGGTGCTCAGCCCGCGGGCGGGCGCGATCTTCACCTTTGCCGCTGCCGCCGAGGAAGCGACCACCGCGCCCGGACAGGTGACCGCGCGGGCGATGCTGGACCTCTACCGGTTCGACCAGATCGACCCGGCAACGCGGATCTTCGGGGTGGTGGGCAATCCCATCGGGCACTCGCTGTCGCCGCTGATGCACAACACCGCCTTCCGGCGCGAGAACGTGAACGCGGTGATGCTGCCGCTGAAAGCCAAGTCGGTGGACGATCTGCTGACCGTGATCCGCGACCTGCCGCTGGGCGGGGTAGCCGTGACCATGCCGTTCAAGCAGGAGGTGCTGCCGTTCCTGGCCAACATGGATTCGCTGACGGCGCGGATTGGGGCCTGCAACACGCTGCGCACCGGCGCGGACGGCAAGCTGTACGGCTTCAACACGGATGTCGCCGGGGTGCTGCGGCCGCTGGAGCGGCGCATGCACCTGAAAGGCAAGCGCATCCTGGTGATCGGCGCGGGCGGCGCGGCGCGGGCCGCCATCTTCGGCCTGGTGGAGCAGGGCGCGGAGGTATTCGTGGTGAACCGCACCCACGAGACTGCGGTGGCGCTGGCGCGCAAGGCCCATGCCAAGAGCCTGAAGCAAGAGACACTGGCCAAGCAGAAGTTCGACGTCATCCTCAACACCACCCCCTGCGGAATGGCGGGCACGAAGCAGGCCCTGCCGCTCAAGGAAAACGAGCTGAACGCTTCGCTGGTCTTCGACATGGTCTACAACCCGATGGAGACGCCGCTGCTCAAGCTGGCGAAGGCCAAGGGGCTGGCGACGATCGGGGGCATCGAGATGTTCGTGCAGCAGGGAGCGCGGCAGTTCGAGATCTGGACCGGCAAGCCGGCGCCCGAGCAGGAGATGGCGCGGGTGGTGGAGCTGGCCCTGAGGAAGCGGGCCGAGGCCTGACCGGCGCTACTGCTTCGTGCTGGTCGAAGTTACCTGGAAGGAATTGAAGAAGCGGTCCACATCGGCCTGGCGGCGGGCGCTGGCGGAGGGAAATGCCGCCATCAGCATGTAGAGCCGGCGGCCGACCAGGATCAGGCGGGCGCTGAAGACCCCCCCGTCGCTGTTGCGGCCGGTGAAGTCCCTGGTGGGAAACCCTTGGCGGTTGCTGCTCTGCTCGCTGACCAGGGTGGTCTGGGTGCGGGCCAGCGCGCCGTCGCGGGCGCTGTTCAGGGTCTGCACGGGGTTGTTTTCGCCCATGGCCTGCTCGACGGGCGGGTTGTCCTCCCAGGCGATGGAGTAGGAGGTCTCCGAGTCGGGATAGGCGTAGAGCATGGAGACCTGTTCGGTGCCGCCGTTCTGGCTGTAGGCGGGAACCTGGGCCTCGCGGGCCCCGGAGGGCATCTGGAGGCGAAAGCCCTGCGGGGCGCGGTCGACCGGAGTCCACACGATGGGAGCGGCTCCGTTCACCGCGGTGGGCTCCGTAGAGAAGGAGCTGAAGCCCAGGTCCTGCCAATGGGCGTAGAGGTAGTAGCATCCCACGGCGAGCAGGCCGACAGCGCTGAGGATGTACCACTTCTTGCGGGTCACAGTTCCAAGATGGCCTGCCGGGCGGCTGCGATGCAACGGCAGAAGCGGATTTCGCATCGATGAGGTGCCAGAGGGGTAAAAGGCTGCGATGGAGAGATTTCCACAGAGTGGAGCAACTTTCTCGAAAAAGAGCAACCTTTTGCGAGGGGCAGCATCTCAATAAATAACAAGCAGAGGCTTCCCCGATGATGTCCCTTCCGAGAAAGGTAACTACTCCTTTTTGAAGGTCCTTTGGACCTCTTCCCACAATCCCCCCTGGATTTCCTTCCTTCTTTGCCTCTCGAGCGGGCCTGCCGGAAGGCAGGCCCATATGCTTTTCTCCCCCCTGCAATCGAGTCTTCTCCGCTGACATCCCGCCGTGCTCATTGCCCCCGGTAGAATGGGAGAGCTATGCGGAGCTCGGCTGTTTCTCCCAAAGATCTGAAAAGCCATATTGATGCCATCGATGCGGATTTTGATTCCGCTGGATTGGTGCGCAGCGGGCGCAGCCGGAGCGGCGTGCGGCGCGCGAAGCAGTCGGCTGCGGCAGCGCAAGAGCTGACCCGGCAGGTTCCGCAGCCGACCACTGCCGCCAATGGCGTTCGCTGGTTTCCCGTGCGGGGCTGGAAAGCGCCGTGGCTGTGGGGTGGGTTCAGCACGCGGCAGGGCGGCGTGAGCAAGGCCTATTGCGCCGAAGATGCCGAAGGCGAGTTGAATGTTGGATTTACGGACGGGGATCGGCGGGATGCGGTGAGCCGGAACCGAGAGCTCCTGGTGGAGGCGGTGACCGGCGATCCCAAGACCCCGCTGGTGACGGTGCGGCAGTTCCACTCCAATTTGGTGGTCCGGGCCAGCGCGGCGGATGCCGGCCGCGAGCGGCCGCGCAAAGCGGATGGCGTGATCACCGATGAAGCGGGATTGCTGCTGGCCGTGCAGGTGGCCGACTGCATCCCGGTGCTGGTGGCGGACCGGCGCAAGCGGGTGGTGGGCGCCTTCCATGCCGGCTGGCGCGGCACGGTCAAGCGGATCGTTGAGA
>JAJZCY010000101.1 GCA_021828835.1 Acidobacteriota bacterium
CAGTCTGCGGAGGCGTGGCATCGCCGCTCTCCTCGTCGCAGCTCTGGCCCTTGATCGTGTAAGGCCCCTTCAATCCCCGCTCCGCCGCCAGCCGGGTATCCTCCTGCCCGTCGCGGCTTGCCATGGCCTGCTTGTACTCGGCCAGGGCCGCCTCGCGATTGCATTCCACGTCCAGAATCCGGCCCAGGTAGATATGCGACCAGGACACCTCGCGCGGCTGCTTACTGGTGTCCAGGGTCTGCTGGAAGTCATCCACCGCCTGGTCGGGCTTGCCGGTAAGCAGGTCCACGCGCGCCATGATAAAGTGCGCTCGCGCCGCGGCAGCCACCGCCTCCGGCGTGGTGGCGGGCTGCGCCAGCACCTGCCTGGCCATGGCTGCGGCCCCGGCGACGTCGCCATTGGAGAGCTTGGCCTCGGCCAGATCCAGGCCGGTCAACTTACGCGTCTGGCTGCGCCCCAGCACTTCCTGGTCGGATTGGTGGTCGAACTGGATCGTCCGCGCCAAGTGCACAATGCTGCTGATGTCAATGCTGTACACCATCTCGCCGATCACGTCCGCGAGGCTGTCCGGCTCCTTCTCGAACGTGAGCATCTGCTTGTAGAAATATTGCGTAAGCACAAAGCCCTGGGCCAGATCGTGCTGCACCGCCGCCCGCCGCGCCGCCTCCATCTGCTGTAACGTGCGCCGTTGTGCCTCTTCGTACCGCGGCAACTCCGAACGGCTAACTCCCCCCGGAATCTTGTAGGGAGCAATCCCGGTGTCCATCGTGCGCGCCTCGATCGCCTTGATCAGACACTCAACGGTAAACGGAACCGGATCGGAGAGGTACTGGTAAGAAAGCGGAGAATAGACCAGCTCTTTGAGAATCGGGTTCTCGCGATTGATGGCATTTACGCGCGCATACAGAAGCGGGTCGATGCGGTAATGAAGATAGATATGGCGCACATCCGACATCCTAATCTTGCCGTCGGAGGGCGAAACCACCACCACGTAATCGGTGCCATAGATCCGGGCATTGACCGTGCCGGGCGAAAGCATCGGCTCCACCACCACGATGAAGCGCCGTCCACCGTAGGCTGCGGCGGTCATCTTCAGGTAGGAATCGGTGGCTACGATCATCTTCGACAGCGGATCGTGCAGCAGATCGATGTCGTCGTCGTAGACGTGGTGCACGGTGAGCCAGATACCGTGCAGATCGACGGCCGCCGCGAATGCGCGAAGAATGGGCACCACGCCCAGCACCTGGTTGGCATCCGGGGGCATCTGGGTCGGCTCGGCCGTGATCTCCAGTTGGGGAGGCGCCGTCAGATACAGCGACAGCGAGATGTATTGCCCCACGTCCCTCGCCGTGCCCGTCATGTTGTGCTGGGCGACAAACAGGCAGAGCGCATCACGCTCCTTGCGAGCCTGTTCGCTCTGCGCCAGCGCCTGGTTCATCTCGTCGCGGACCCGCTTGCGCACCGGATCGCTGTTCGCCAGCCCCTCGTTGTAGCCGCAGGCATTGAGCGCCGCAGCCATCACGAACACCGGTTCGGCGCTGATCAGCGAAACCGTCGGCCCTGCGGGATCGATCAGCGAGGGCGCCTTGACCTGCGCGTACTCCGCCTGGGACCCGGACGAACTGCTGGAAGAGCTGGGAGGGGCCTGGGCGGAAGCCAGGAACGGGCACAGCAGCAGGCAAAGCACCGCCGCCCAAGGGGAAAAGCTCCGTAAAATTTTGCGCAAGGCCATGAAAAGGAACCCTTGCTGCAAGTCTATTGAGACGAGGAGACAGGGTCAAACGGGGCCGGCAAACAACTGCGAGAAACCGGACCGGCACACATCCCGAGGGCTGCGAGCCGTAGCGTCTTCCAGCACCGGGGTCAGACCGGGAAAGTTACAGAAATCCCTGCGGAACGCGAGTCATCGTCCGCGTTTTCAGAAACTTCCGCCGGCCGCGGCTCAGCCGCGAACCGATACACCTGAGAACGAGAGCACCGCCATGCCACGGACAGGCTGGCCGAAGAAAGTGGCCGGCTCGAAGACGCTGAACAGAAGCAGGTTCTCGACCTCGGAGCGGGTTGTGGGGGTATTCGGACCGGAGAGAATCCGGTAATCGTAAACCTCGCCCTGGTCATTCACGTAGGCTTCCACCACCAGGGGCGTGGCCGCCGCATCGATCTCGTCGCTCTGCGCGCCGCTGGACAGGTACAGCAAGCGGGGCGCGGTGGCCGAGCCGATCGGCTCGTCCTTGCTGGCCTGCACCCTCTCGGGCTGGGTGAACATGGTCACCAGAAAGATCACCGTGCCCAGCAGTAGAACCGCGCTGGCAAACCCCGCCGACGCTTGCAGCAGAAAAGGACCAACGGTATTTCTCCACGCCAGCCCCCAGCCCTCGAACGGCCTGCGGGTCTTGCGGGCACGCTCCTGACTCACGGCTACGCGGATGCGCAGCAGCAGATCCTGGGGCTCGGGCACAGGGCCCAGCTCCGCCAGGGATAACTGCGTGTCGCGCAGCGCCGCCCACTCGAGTGCACACGAACGGCACTGGTCCAGATGGGCGGTCACCTCCTGCATGGCGCGCCCGCTGAGCCGGCCATCAAGGAACTCGGTGAATCGTGCTTGTACATCGTTGCAGCCGTTCATTGTGCCTCCTCTCCGAAGGGCACTTTCACCCAGCCATCGCCAGCGAACGCTGGCTTGCTGCCGGGCTGGAAAGCAAATTCCGAAGCATCGTCCGACCGCGCACCAGGCGCGACTTGACGGTCCCCAGATTCACTCCCTGCATCTCCGCTACTTCCTCGTAAACAAAGCCTTCGACGTCTCGCAGAATCAGCGTGGTCCGGTAGGGCTCGGGAACCTGTTGGAGAGCCCACTCCACCCGCGCGCGGTTTTCCGCATGCGCGGCCAGATCGAAGGGTGACTCGCCGGGATCAACCAGGGTGTCCCGCAACAGTACCGGCGAGCCGGACTCGCTCTCGCCAATCTCCTGCTCCATGGGCACTTCCTGATGCCGGTGCCGCATCCACCAGCGGCGCTGGTTGGAGGCCTCGCGCAGCGCGATTCGGTAAATCCAGGTACGCAGCGCCGATTCTCCATGAAAGCCGTGAATGCCGCGAAAGACCTTCACAAACACTTCCTGGGTCAGATCGGCGGCGTCGGCGCGATCCTGAAGCATGCGCGCCAGGAGCGAATAAATGGGCTGATGATAACGTGCGATGAGCCACGCAAACGCTTCTTCGGAGCCGGCTCGCAACTCCTCGACAAGAGCCGATTCCTCCGACTGAAGCGGTAACGCGCTGGCGATATTACCCATGGTGAGATCCGCCTGCAATTCGATTCCTCCCACCTTATCGCATCAAGGCCACGTTTGGCATCCCGCGCCTTGGGCACACGGGCGAGCCTTTCGCTCGCCTCAACCTAAAGACCTGGAAAGCCGAAACATCGCTCGCGGCCACCTGTCCTGCGACAGGCCTGTCACGTTCCTACCCTGCAATCGGGTTCTGCGGGAGGCAGGGTGTGAACCCTGCGCCCCCATTTTCTTAGACACCGGACAGGGGGCAAAGTGTTCCCGGTCACGGTTCCCGGTACATCTGCCTGCGCCGCCCATCCGCCGGCACCCGGCAGTACCATGAACGCGGAGGCACCCAGCGATGTTCACGCCCCGCCCCATCGGCTTCATCCGCAGCCCTTTTACCGCCACCGCGCAGATTCCGAAGGGCCCCGGCGCCCGGCACGACGCTGAGGGCGCCATCGAGATCCTGCCCGAGTTCGAGCCGGGTCTGCTGGACATCGAAGGCTTCTCCCACCTCTTCATCCTGTGGGAGTTCGACCGGGCCGACGGCTTCTCGCTCGTCGCCCATCCCCCCACCGACGAGAAGCGGCCGCACGGCGTCTTCGCCACCCGCACGCCCCGCCGTCCCAACCCGATCGGGCTGACGGTGGTGGAGCTGCTCCGCCGCGACGGAGCCATCCTGCACGTCCGCGGCGTGGACATGCTGGATGGCACGCCCGTGCTCGACATCAAGCCCTACCTCTCCAGCATCCCCATGGAGAAGGTGCGGCGCGGCTGGCTGGCCGAGGCGGAAAAAGCAGCGAGCAAAGCACCGCGTGAACGAGGGGGCGAGTAAAAGCTGCCCCAACGGGTTCTCGGATCCCTTCCCCTGCTCCTTTTTTTCCTTTTTCCCTTGTTCCCTTGTTCCCTGTCTTTAAGGAATTCCCAGCAGCTTGTGCGTCTGGAGGCTGATGCGCCACTGCGGGTGTTCGAGGCAGTAGCGCAACACAAGCTGCGTGTTGCGCTCGCGATCCGGTCCGTCCATCGGCTGAAGAAAGAAATGCCGGAACGGCAGCCTAGCAAAGCGCTCCGGCTCGGCGCCAGCCTGCGGGTAGACCAGTTTCAGCTCATCGCCCGTCTTCTGCCGCAGTTCCGCGCCGGCCTTGGGGCTGACGCAGAGCCAGTCGAGACCCTCCGGTGCAGGACACGTTCCATTTGTCTCCACCGCCACCTCGAAACCCCGCCCATGCACAGCCGCGATCAACGGCGCATCGAGTTGCAGCAGCGGTTCCCCCCCGGTACAGACCACCAGCTTGTTTGCCGGCAGCGCTCCCGCCGGCCACTTCTCCGCGACCGCCTCGGCCACTTCCTCCGCCGTGCTGAACTTGCCGCCGCCGGGCCCATTGGTGTCGGCAAAATCCGTGTCGCAGAATTTGCAGATGGCCGAAGCCCGGTCCTGCTCGCGCCCGCTCCACAGATTGCAGCCCGCAAACCGGCAGAAGACCGCCGCGCGCCCGGTCTGCGCCCCCTCGCCCTGCAACGTATAGAAGATCTCTTTTATGGCGTACATAAACACAGCCTTCTCTCAGCTTATAGCTCTTCCGATCACAATCCGCCGCATCCACGCGGCACGCTCTGGCCGGACCGCTTTGCGTCTCACGCCTCGCGCAACAGCGTAGCTGCCACCAGCCCAATGACCACTCCTTAGATGGAGCCCGCACCGGGAGCGGCCGCAGCACCTTCCCGGGCTCCAGAATTTCCTGCGTCCATTCCTTGATGGCATCGATGGGCTTTTCCGTAGGAGCAGGTCGTCTGAAGACCCGCGCCCAGGAACCCGGTGGAAAGCTCAGCAAAGCTGGCAGTAAAAAGCTGGCAGCTATCGGCTGGCTTTCACTAGCGGGTCTGCGATGCCGTTCTCCCGAAATCCCTTCTGGCGTAAGCGGCAGGAGTCGCACTCGCCGCAGGGCCGGCCGCCGGGCAACGGATCGTAGCAACTGCTGGTCAGTCCGTAGTCCACGCCCAGCTCGATGCCCTTCGCAATAATCTGCGCCTTGGTCATTGCGATCAGCGGGGTGTGGATCTTCAGGTGCTGGCGGCCTTCCACGCCGGCCTTGGTCGCCAGGTTGGCCATGGCTTCATAGGCAGCGATGAACTCCGGTCGGCAATCTGGGTAGCCCGAGTAGTCCAGCGCGTTCACCCCGATGAAGATGTCGCTCGAGCCCAGCACCTCAGCCCAGGCCAAAGCAAACGACAGGAAGATGGTGTTCCGCGCGGGAACATAGGTGACAGGAATACCCTGCGCCATCTCTTCGGTCTCGCGGCCTTTGGGCACATCGATATCGGCGGTCAGCGCCGACCCGCCAAAGGCCCGCAGGTCGATGTCGGCAATGCGGTGCTCGGCGGCGCCCAGCGAGGCTGCCACCCGCTTCGCCGCTTCCAGCTCCCACGCGTGGCGCTGCCCGTAAGAGAACGACAGCGCATGGCAGTCGTAGCCTTCGCTCTTCGCAATGGCCAGCACCGTGGCCGAATCCAGGCCGCCACTGAGCAGAACGACCGCCGGCCTGTTACTGCCCGTCCCAGTCACTTGCGGTCTCCGCTCGCCGAAAGCTCCGCTGAGGTCGCTATTGAGCTGTTCTCGTCGATGTATGCCTCGACGCACTTCTCCAGTAGCCCTTGCGCGTCGAGGATGAACTCGATGGCGTCGCGGCCGGCGCCGTAGCCGCCGGAGTTCGGCGTCACGTAATGCGCCATGGCCTTGACCTGCGGGCGTGCATTGGCCACCGCCACCGCGAAGCCGCACTGGCGCATCACCGGCAGGTCGATCACATCATCGCCGACGTAGCAGATCTCCTCGAGTGAGACGCCTTCCTTCTCCATGATCTCGCGCACGGCCTTCATCTTGAATGCCTGGCCCTGGTAAATAAACTCCAGCCGCAGATCGCGGGCGCGGGTGGCCACGGTCTCCGACACGCGCTTGGTGATGATCCCGCACTTGATGCCGGCCATCCGCGCCAGCGCGATGCCCAGGCCATCGTGGGCGCTGTAGCCCTTGGCCTCCACCATGGTCTTCGATTGCACGCCGAAGCCGATGTCCTTGCTGTGCAGGTCGGTGATGCCCTCCAGCACGCCGCCATCCGTATGCATGCCCGGCACCAGCCAGATGGTGCCGTCGGTGAAGACGCCGTCCACGTCGAAGATGATGACCTTGATTTTGCGCGCGCGATCCTGCGGTGAAAGTGCCATAGCTCGATTCTATCGGGCGGCGGACGAAGCACCCGCGCGAATCGCCCCTTGCCGATTTTGGAACCGCGCGGCGAAGAACCCAAAAAAGCTGTGCAAATCGGGTTGCGCATCGACCCGCCCCGTGTTAACTCTTGATTTAATAGTGAATTGATTGCTACCGGTTCAGTAAACGGAAAGCGACGAAGGAATCGGCTCCATGAAAATCGGCACCACCATCCGCGCCTATCGGCTGCAAAAAGGACTCTCCCAAGGCGACATTGAGAAGAAGACCGGTCTGCTGCGCTGCTACCTGTCGCGCGTGGAGAACGGGCATACCGTGCCCTCTCTGGAAACTCTCTCCAAAATCGCCGAGGCGCTCGACCTGCCCATCTCCCAGTTCTTCGCCGAGGACTCGCTGGGGCGGCAGTTCAACACCCAGAAGCTCTCCGACGACGAACTGCGCTTCCTGACGCAGATCCGCCGCTACTCCTCCAACCTCAACGAGAGCGACCGCAAGCTCCTGCTGGCGATGGTCAAGAAATTCGCAGCTACCGCAATCCGGTGAATCGTCCAAATCTCGGATTCCGTCACGGTTCGAAGATGCACACGGCAGCCGGTTGAAGAGGCGAGTCTTGTGCTTGTTTCCATCCCTGCAAAGGAATCGGGGCTCTTACGGCCTTGCGGACACTTCCCTGCCAAACCTTCACGGCTGCGGCGGCGGCACGTGGGCAATATAGAACCCGAACAGCACCAGCAGCCCCGCCATCATGAGAAGGGAGTTGCGCAGCCGGGTCTTGAAGACCTCGCGCGGAGTGCCGATGCGCGGCACCAGCCCCATCGCCATCAGCAGGCCGCTCGCGAATCCGCCCAGGTGGGCCATGTTGTCGATGTTCAGGCCCGAGTGGACAAACTGGTTGCCACCCCAGATGGAGACGCCGATCGCCAGGTTGATCACCGCAAAGTAAATCACCGAACGGCGCAGGCGCTTCAACTCCGGCTGCGGAATCGGCAGCCGTCGCGACTTGAGCAAAATGATGAGCACCCCGGCAATTCCGAAGACCGCCCCGGATGCGCCCGCCCCCGCCGGGAAATACACGCTACCGCCGTAGCGGATCGGCCAGACCCAGTTCACCAGCGTAGAGAGCAGATTGCCCGCTGCGCCGGTAAGGATATAGGCGGCGATCAGCCCGAAGGAGCCCATCAGCGGCTCCGCCAGCAGGCCCAGGTTCCACAGGCACCACATATTCGTAGCCAGGTGCAGGATGCCAACGTGCAGGAACATGGCGGTGATGATGCGCTGCCACTGCCCGTCGATCAACACACTGCCGGCGTTATTGGCGCCCCAGTTCATCAACTGGTCCACGGTGGGGCTCATGAAGCTGATGCCGCGCGCCACCATGGCCAGGAAGACCAGGCAGTTGATCCCAACCAAAATATGCGTGGCGGGCGTGGCCGCCCAGGTCGGCTTGCGCCGGCGCACCTGCGGCTGAACAGGAGAATAGCCACCCTGCGGCGGCAGAATCTCCGGCTCGTGCGCCACTGCGGCGCCGCTCGGAGGCATTTCGGGAGGGAGAGTGGCCATGTGCTGCTTCTAGTCTACTGGAGATTGAGCTTCCTGCCGGAGACTCGAATGGTGGGGCAGCGCTGGGCAGGAAACAGAGCTGCCCCGCTGCCGCCACACCAGAGGGGAACCTTGGTGGTCAATGGGCTCCGGCGCCTTCTGGGCCTGCGCCCTGTGCAAAAGAAGGCACAAATCTACCGGGTAAATCCCGAAACAAGCCGGAACAGCTCCGAAGTCGAAAGAACCCGGATTCCGGCCCTCCTTATCCACAAAAAGTGCATTCTCCAGCGTTGACCCTCCCTTTGCGCCTCCGTAAAGTCTCTACATAAGCGGCCATTCTCCCCATTGCGAACCTGCGCTATCAGCCCTTCGCTGCACTTGGGAAGCACGACCGCAGCACCAGAGGACGTTTCCGGAGTAAAGATGCTGAAACTAAAAAAGATCCACATCCTCGGCTTCAAAAGCTTCTGCGATCGCACGGAATTGACCGTCTCCGGCACCGGCATCGCGGTGGTGGTCGGACCGAATGGATGCGGCAAATCGAACATCCTGGACGGCGTCACCTGGGTGCTGGGCGAGCAGAGCGCCAAGAGCCTGCGCGGCACGCACATGTCGGATGTGATCTTTGCCGGGACACGCGACCGCAAGGCCCTGGGCATGGCCGAAGTCACGCTGACCATGGTCGATCCGGAGGCCTACGAGGGGCCCATTCCCGTGGAGCCGGAGGTCGTCGTCGACAACGACAACCCTTCCGACTGGGATGAGAACGAACTGCGCCGCCAGCGCGCCGCCGAGGCCGAGGAGATCATCTCCAGCGAGCAGCCGGGACAAGTGATTGAAGAGGAGGGCGAGGCGAAACCCGCCGCCGAGGTCGCAGCGGAAGGACCGCAGGCAGTTGTGGTCAAGATCCGCCGCCGCAAGTTTTCCAGCACCCCGCAGAAGGGCGAAGTCGTGATCACCCGCCGCCTCTTCCGCACCGGGGAAAGCGAGTACCTGCTCAACGGCAAGCTCTGCCGCCTGCGCGACATTCAGGACATCTTCATGGGCACCGGCCTCGGGCCGGAGAGCTACGCCATCATCGGCCAGGAGCGCATCGGCCAGTTGCTCAGCTCCAAGCCTTACGAGCGCCGCTCCATCATCGAAGAGGCGGCCGGCATTACCCGCTTCAAGACTAAGAAGCGTCTCGCCGAACTGCGGCTGGAAAGCGCCAAGCAGAACCTGGCCCGCGTCGACGACATCTTCGAAGAAGTCACGCGGCAGATGAACAGCCTCAAGCGCCAGGCCGCCAAGGCCGAGCGTTACGGCGCGGTGCGCGACGAGCTGCGCGGCCGCCTGCGCGTGGTGCTGGCCAGCCGCATGGCCGCGATGGATGCGGAACAGGCGCGCCTCGACCAGGAGATCGCCGCCTTCACCGAGCAGATCAACACCTCGGCCGCCAAGATCGAGACGGACGAGGCAAGCCAGCACGATGTAACCACGCGCGGTTACGAGCTCGACAGCCAGGCGCAGGAGGCGCAGAAGCGCGCCAACGAAGCCGCCGTCGAACTGGAGCGCGCCATCGCTCGCGAGCGCAGCAACACCGAGCGGGTGAGCGAGCTGGAATCCCGCATCGCCGCGGCCGGCGCGGAGTTGGAACAGACCCGCACCCAGCTTGCCGGCATCGCCGAAGAGCGGACCCAGCAGCGCAGCTTCCTCGAAACTGCCGCAGGTGAGGCCCGCGAGTTCCGCCAGATGGTGGAGGCGCGCCAGCACGAGGCGCGCGCCGCGGCCGAAGAGGTCTTCCGCGCCGAGCGCGAGCTCGAGACCAATCGCCGCCAGGCCATGAACCTGCTCACGCAGGCCGGCAATGCCCGCAACCATATGGCCCAGGCGGAAGAGAGCCTGGCCGCGCTGGAACGGGAGGCCGAGCGCCTGAACGCCGAGATGCACCAGGCGCGCAACGAGCAGGAGAGCCTGGGAGTCGAAAGCGGTCTGGCCCGCCAGCGCCATCAGGCCGCCGCGGAGTCGCTCAAGCGGCTGGAGGCGGAGATCGCCAGCCTGCGCGAGATGCTCCAGGCCCGTCGCGCCGACGAGAATGCGCAGCGCGCCCGCGCCAACCAACTCCGCAGCGAGCAGGCAGCCGCCATCGGCAAGCGCGACTCGCTCGAGGCGCTGATCCGCAACCACAGCTACTCAACCGACACGGTGCGCAAGCTGCTCAAGCCTGGCGCACTCGGCCAGGAGATGGCGCCCAAGGGCACGCTGGCCGACTTCCTCGAAGTGGCCGGCGAGCACGAAGGCGTAGTGGACGAGTTCCTGCGCGAAGAGCTGAACTACGTCGTGGTCGAGAACTGGGGCGTGGCGGAAAAGGGCGTAAGCCTGCTCAAGACCAGCGACGGCCGCGCCACCTTCCTGATCCACCCCGATCAGCAGGGCCAGCTCTTCGATCCCGGAACCCAGCATGTGAGCGAACCCGGCGTCACCCCTCTGCGCGATGCCATCAAGGTGCTGAACGGCTTCGGGCGCTCGCTGGAGACGATCCTGCCCAAGCTGCGCAACGGCTACCTGGTCAGCGAACCCGAGACCGCGCAGCGGCTGGCGCTCCAGTACCACTGGGCCTATTTCCTTACGCCGGGCGGCGAATGCTTCCACAACGTGACCGTGACCGGCGGCAAGCCGGCAACGTCCGGTCCGCTGGCGCTCAAGCGCGATCTGCGCGAAACCGAGATCAAGCTGGCCAAGGTACAGGACAACCTCGCCCAGGCAGAAGCCGGCGCCGTTGCGCTGGCGCAGGAGATCGAGGACCTGACCGCGCAGCTTGAGGCGCGCAGCGCCGAGCGCCGGCAGGCCGAGACCGAGGCCGCCAACCTGAACGCGACCCTGCGCCAGATGGAAGGCGAAGCGCAGCGCATCGAGCGCCGCTTGCAGGAGTGGACTGCGCAGGCCGCGCGCAACAAGGAAGCCTGCGAAGCGAAACACCAGGCCATCGAGCAGAAGCGCGAAGAAACCGCTCGCCTCGAGGCCGAGCGCGCTCAGGCCGAGGCCGGTCTCGACGCGCTGCAATCGCAGCTCGACGAGATTCGCCGCAAGCGCGAGACCATGCAGCAGGAAGCCGCGCAGGTTACGGCCGAGCTGGCCGGCCTGGAAGAGCGCCGCCGCGGCGCCGAAGCCGCCTTCCAGCGCATCGACCGCCTGCATGCCGACCTGGAGCGCCGCGTGCAGACGCTCGAAAAGCAGCGCGCCGACGCTACCGCCGAGCGCGAGCAGCGGGTGGGCGAGTCAGCCGAGCTGGCCGATCGCCAGCGCACGCTCACCGAAATCCGCGGCGAGGCGCTCGCCCAGGCGCAGACCGCGGCTGCGCAGGGTCAGGCTCTCCGTCAGCAACTCACCGAACTTGAAGCGCAGCTCAAGAGCGAGCGCGCCGCCCTCGATCAGTTGCGCGACACGCGAGCCGCAAAGTCCAGCGAGCTGGCCAAGCTGCGCTCCGACCTGGAGTACCTCGAAGCCAGTTGCCTGGCCGAGGTCAACGTCGAGGCGCAGGTGCTGCGCGACGACGCCGAGATCGCGCGCATCGCCGGCGAGGAGCTTGCCGCCGAGGAAGAGACCTGCCGGACGCTCAAGCAGAAGATGGAGCAGATGGGTCCGGTGAACATGATGGCCCTCGACGAATACAAGGAGACCGCCGAGCGCCACAGCTTCCTCGAAGCGCAGCGCAAGGACCTGATCGAGTCGATCGAGAACACGCAGGAGACCATCAAGGAGATCGAGCAGATCTCGCGCACCAAGTTCGACGAGGCCTTCGCGCAGATCAACGAGAACTTCGGCAAGGTCTTCGAGCGGCTGTTCCACGGCGGCCAGGCGTTCCTGCGGCTCACCGAGACGGAGAACCAGGCCGAGGCAGGCCTTGAGATCGTCGTCTCGCCTCCGGGCAAGAAGCTGCAGAACGTGCTGCTGCTCTCGGGCGGCGAGAAGGCGCTGACCGCGCTGGCGCTGCTGGTGGGCATCTTCCAGTTCCGGCCCAGCCCCTTCTGCATCCTCGACGAAGTCGACGCGGCGCTGGACGAAACCAACGTGGGCCGCTTCGCCGACCTGATGCACGCCATGGGGCAGAACACGCAGTTCCTGGTGGTTACCCACTCCAAGCGCATGATGCAGGCCGCGGACATGATCTACGGCGTGACCATGCAGGAGCCGGGCGTGTCCAAGGTGGTGAGCGTGCGGCTGGGCAACCAGCAGCAGACCCGCGAGCCGCAGCGGGCGACGGCGTAGATTCAGAGAACAAAGAACAGAGAGCAGGGGTCAGGGATCGACTCGGGCTGGTCTCTTGAGCCTCCGAACGTCCGATCGGTTGCTGGCGCATGAGATGGGGAGCAACCCAGCCCATGCGCCGGCCAGCCATTCAGGAATGCGCCGCCTGGAGATGGTTCTTACTGGCCTGCCGAGTCGGCCTTCTTGTGCTCGACGAAGACGTGCGCCTGATGGCAGCTCACGCAGGTCTTGCCCTTCATGAATGAATCCGTCTTCAATTGCGCCACTTGATCGCTGTGACAGCTTTCGCAGGTGCTCAGGCCCGGCTTGCCGGCGAAGTCCGGTGCGGTGGTCTCGCCGTGGCAGACGGTGCATTCGACGCCGTTGGCGGCATGCGGGCTGGCTTTCCATTGGGCATAGATCGCCTTGTGGCAGGTGGCACAGGTATCCCCGGCTGGAATCAGCCGATGGAAGATATGCGTGGGTTGTTCCTGCTGCGCAGGGACAGGTTGGACAGCAGTAGCCAAAAAGAGAAAAACGAGCAGGGTGGAGCCGAACAGACACGCGAGAACCCGATTCACGAAAAATCCTCCTGTGCACAACGTCGCAGTATCAAAATCGCGATGCCTGGCGATCAGTGATACCGATCACGTCTCACTGGAAGGTGAATCTGGCGATCTCCTCGGAGCCCCCCCTCTATCCTGCGCGAA
>JAJZCY010000102.1 GCA_021828835.1 Acidobacteriota bacterium
AGCATGGCGCCGGAGAAAATGAGACCGGATGGGGGCGCCAGGGTGGGGTCAGCTTCATCATGGACAATGCGATCCTCGGCAACTCGAGCAGTTTCTTTGCCTTCATGAGGGGCGGTGTTCCCAAGGCCAAGCCGATGATGGTCGTAATGGACAACGGCTATGCCACCTATGCCACCTCGAGTTCCGAACATCGCGATCCTTCCGAACAGTACGCGTTTCCTGGAACGGAAGCCTTCGGCGCAGTGATGGTGCAGGAATTGATTCCCATGATCGATAGCTCCTACCGCACTCTGGCCGATCGCGATCACCGCGCAATGGCGGGCTTGTCCATGGGAGGAATGCAGACCATGGCCGTCGCTCTGACGCATCTCGACCTGTTTTCTCACATCGGCACCTTCAGCGGCGCCCAATTTATGAGGTGGCGTCCGCGGCCGGGAGTACCGGAACGGCCGCCCTTTGATCCCCACACCTCTTATGGCGGAGTTTTTGCAGATGCAGCCGGCTTCAACAGCAAGGTTCGTCTGCTATGGATGGGTGCGGGAACGGCTGAGCTGGCGATGAGCGAATCGACCCGGGAGAACGTGGCAAAGCTCCGTTCCGCGGGGATCAAGGTCAGGGAATATCACTCTCCAGGCACTGCACATGAATGGCAAACCTGGCGTCTCTGCCTTAACAAATTCGCGCCGCTGCTCTTTCAAGCATGAAAACAGGAATCGATGGGGATAACGAAAATGAATCATACGCCCGGTAGGGAATTGGATGAGATGGAAGCTCAAGCTTTGCAAGATACAGGAGTGAACAGGCGCGACTTCATTAAAGGGGCGGTTGCAGGTTCGGCGGTTCTGGCCACGGGCTTGCCTGAGACGCTGGCAGCGCAGCCAGAATCCTCCGCTGTGCAGGCCTATGCGGAACTGCGCAATCTGCCGCCGGGAGCGATCAAGCCGGAGGGCTGGCTGCGGTTGCACCTGGAGTCGCAGGCGAAGTTGACGAATGCGCTTACCGATATCGCGTTCCCATTCTTCAGCGGGAGCGCTGCTGAGTTCTGGGAAGGCGAGGAAAATTCCCCAGCCTGGTATACCTGGGAGCAAAGGGCCTATTGGATCGACGGAGCCACCCGCTTGGGGCTGGTGCTTGGCGATGACAAAGTACTTGCGAGAGGCCGCGCTGGCCTGGACTACACGCTCGCCCATCCGTCGAAGGACGGTTTCCTCGGTCCGAAGTTTCTGGAGTTTGGCGACGACTTTGGCGGCTTGAACCGTTGGCCCAACAACGTCCTGAACCGCGGCTACATGGCACTTGCCGACGCCCAGCCGACGCCTGCCAACACCGATCCTGCTCAGATCATCGAGGCGCTGCGCCGGCACTACGACAACGACAAGGAAAAGGCGGATTACACCGGCGGCAGCCGCAATATCACCAACCTCGAAATTATTCTCTGGTGCTATGAGCGGACCGGCGACAAGAAGATGCTGGAGTTCGCGCAGACCACCTGGGACAAATATATAAAGGATGCGGAAGACGAATACCAGGCGAGCCTGCGGCAACCTGCCAACGGGCCGCTTGCGCGGATGCGCTTTTTCCGCCACACCGATCTGGCCCCGTCCCGCGTGTATGCGGATGCGCCGATCGAGAGCCACGGCGTGTCGTATGCAGAGATTTCCAAGCTCCCCGCGATCCTGTATCTCTATACCGGCAATGAAGAGTACCGGAAGTTTGTGGTAGCCGCGCAGAAGCGCGTCTTCGATCACCACATGCTCATCGATGGGATTCCGTCCTCATGCGAAGGCTTCGCCGGCACTTCGGCGCTCGACGAGCACGAGACCTGCGACATTACCGATCATCCCTGGGCGTGGACTTACGTGCTTCAGGCCACGGGAGATGGAGAATACGGCGATCGGATTGAGCGGGCCGTCTTTAATGCCCATCCGGGAGCCACGCGGGATGATTGGAAGGGAATTCAGTACTTCGGCAGCCCCAACCAGTTTCTTGCCAATCTGAACTGCGATCATGAAACCACGCGCTGGTTCGGCAGCCGCCGCCTTGCCTATCAGCCAAATCCGGCACAAATCATCGGGTGCTGCGGTGGCAACAAGCATCGCTGCCTGCCTAATTACGTGCTCAGCATGTGGATGAAGACTCGGGATAACGGTCTGGCGGCGACGCTCTACGGACCGTCTTCGGTAACTGCCAAGGTTGGATCCGCGAATCAGCAGATTCAGATCACCCAGAAGACGAATTATCCGTTCGAAGAGCAAATCCGGTTCGAGGTTAAGACCGATCGGCCAGTCGCCTTCCCGCTGACCCTGCGGTTGCCGGCATGGTGTGCTTCCCCGCAGATCAAGGTGAACGGCGCATCCGCTCACTTCGAGCGCCGGACCGGCTTTGCGACTCTGCGCCGCACCTTCAAGCCGGGGGATGTGGTGACTCTTACCTTGCCCATGAAGGTGAAGGCCACGGAGTGGCCGGAGAACGGCATTGGCGTGGAGCGCGGACCGCTGGTTTATGCCATGCCGATCGAGACGAAATGGAATTCCTTCCCAGAGGCCGCTTATTCGACCGATGAGTTTCCAACCTGGGAAGCAAACCCTGTGAGCGAATGGAATTACGGAGCAGTGCTCGATCCCGCCAAGGTGGAACGGCAGGTGGAGGTCAAGCGCAAGCAGCCCAGTCAGGATCTGGCCTCGTCCAGTTGGCCGTGGTCTGATGCGCCGGTCGAACTCACGATTCCGGTTCGCAAGATACCGGGTTGGACATACGAGACGAATCCGAAACCCCCGAACCAGAGGTTCACGCCGCATCTGCCGGCCCCCGATAAGCTCCAGGCGAGTGGTGCGGTGGAGCGCATTACGCTGGTGCCGTTCGGCGCAACCAAGCTCCGGATGAGCATCTTTCCCAAGTTGAAGAGCTGAACGCAACGTGAAATGCCAGCTCGTCCACTCAGGCTCTGGATGCTCCAGTGAATGCCGGCTGGAGTCCGTGCACCTAATCAGGCTGTTGGTTGCGGGGTGTATGGAGCGCGGCGGAGCCCTGGATGCTCTCAGGCCTGCCGTGGCCGAAGGAATTTAGGACTGCTCCGCTTCTTGAGCGCTACTCGCAGAAGGGCTGCTTGCCTTTCTGCGAGTCGCTTCAGAGATCTGCAGGAGCAGGGTCGTAGAGCTATTGGGGGTACCATGAGAAGCGCGTTCCGGGTTCTCTCTTTGTGGATTGCGGTTCTGGCGCTGCTTCCTTCGCGAGGAGCGCATGCACAGCCCCCTGGCATCCGGCGTCCACTGCCAATTGCAGACAATAGCGGCTTTCTCTATAAACCGAGCAAGGGAAGTTTCTGGGATCCGACCGTCCTCTATGCGAACGGCCAATACTACATGTACACCATGTATGGCGGCGATAGCGTCTGGCTTGCTACCTCAAAAGATGGCGTCCACTGGCAAGATTATGGAGTCGTGCTGAAGTCCGAGGGCTTCAAGAATAACCGCGTATGGAAACAGTACATCTCCAAGGTTGGTGACCAGTACATCATGGACTACGGCGCCTTCACGGACGTGGGCACCAACAACAACCTGCTGCGCTTTTGGCAATCCCGCGATCTCATCCACTGGAAGTTTCTCTACCAGCTTCCCATCGATACAAGGTACTACCAGGCCGATGGGCGTTGGGACCACATGTTCATGATCCCGAAGGACGAGAAGAATCCCCATGCCGGGTATCTGGGATATATGGTTGCGAATCCGATCGGCCACGGCGGCTTCGGCATGATGGAGTCCTCGGATGGGATCCACTACCACCCCATCGAGGCTCCTGAGATTGAAGCGAACTTCAATATTCCCACTCTGGAGCCCGGCGGCATTGAGAAGATAGGCGCCAAGTACTACTTCATCGGCGGCGATGCCAATCACTACGGATTTTCCGGCTATGGTGTTTACACCTATGTCGCAGATTCTCCGCTGGGCCCCTTTCGCCCGGACCTCCAGGCCTATCGGCTGAGCGAGACTTCAGGCTTCGACGGCGGCACTTACGTCAACATCCTCGCCGCGTTTGTGAAGTATAGTCCCGAACGATTGGTCAGCGCCCCGTTCTCGCTGCAGGCGGCGCCCGGGACAGCGGGGCGTGGCGTCTGGTTCCTGCCCATGCGCAAAGCCATCGTCGATCCCCAGGGACATCTTCGCCTTGCCTACTGGAGGCAGAATGACCTGGCCAAGGGAACTGAGCTCAAGGTCGATACCAGCAAATCTACGGTGGTGTTTCCGCCCGGACAGACCGCCTCAAACCCGATCGTCAGCGTGGCTGCTTTACCTGATGCACTGACCGTCAGCACCGACAAGAACTGGCGTTCCTTCCCATGGCTCAACTCCCTGAAGCTGCGCAAGGGAGTTGTGGTTCTGAATCAATCCTTCGATCTCAACAAGGGCATCATTATTGAAGGAACCCTTCAGGCGCACAGCCTCACCCCCAAGGCTCCCTATAGCCGCAAGATGTACGCGGGATTCTATATTGAGGGGGCACAAGGAGGGCCAGGCACAGCGATCATGCTCGAAGTAGGTGAACCGCAGTGGCGGACTTCCCTGATCGGCAAGCTGAGCCTGGATACAGAATTTCATTTCCAGCCGCTGGACAGGACGGGTAGAGACTGCGCGACGGTTACGGGCCTCGACAGGGATAAGACGCATACGTTCAGGCTGTGGATTCGCGGCGGCCAGATGGAACTGTATATTGATGACCTGCTCATGCAATCCTTCTTTTTCGAACAGCCATCGGGCCGGATCGGGTTCATCGCGCAAGAGAGCGAGGCCCAATTCTCGAATCTGAAGTTTTACCAGATGAATTTCGACGACTGGTCGCAGGCGCATAGCAAGTAGCGGAAGCCAAGTTCTTGAGGGAGCGTGCTTCCGGAGGCGGCTCGCTGGTGGCCTCAGCGGAAGCGAGCGCCGAGAAGTCACGATCGAACCACGCAAAGGTCTTCAGGAGAAAGCCATGTCACTTCGCAATCTTGGATGGAAGCTGATCTTGTTCGCAGGGGTTGCTGCACTCACTCAGCACGCAGGCCTGATGGCTCAGCAAGGCCAGAGCAGCGCCAACGGCAAGGTCGTGATCAAGTCCGATGGAACCGTTGAGGTTCCTGCCCGGTCCGTCCCACTTTCGACATTTCTCAGCCCTGAAGCGAAGTCCTATATGACCGAGCACCTCAAGGACATGCAGGACCCCGAACTGCTCAAGTCGGACAACGGCGTTCCGCGCTTCATGAAGCATTACCTGGAACGCGACGAGCAGCAATTTGCCCTCAATCGCGAAGACAAGACGATTGCGGGCGTGCATGTCTACGTTTATGCTCCGAAGGCTGGAATTGCGGCGGAGAACAGAAACCGGATCTTGATCAACCTCCACGGCGGCGGCTTCTCCGGATGCTGGCCCGGTTGTGCAGAGCTCGAGTCGATGCCGATCTCCGCGCTGATGCGCATCAAGGTCGTGACGGTAGATTATCGTGAGGGGCCGGAATATAAATTTCCGGCGGCCAGCGAAGACGTGGCCAAGGTCTATGCGCAACTGCTGAAGACCTACAAGCCTAAAAATATCGGAATCTACGGATGTTCAGCCGGAGGGATGCTTACAGCAATGTCGCTTGCCTGGTTCCAGAGGCATGGTTTGCCAGCCCCGGGAGCAGACGGCATCTTCTGCGCTTCGGCAGGCGCTTTTGGCGGCGATGCTACCTATATAGCCTTTCCACTGGGAGAAGCACGAATGCCCGCGCAAGGCGGGGTCAATCAGAGGCGGCTTGGCTATTTCAGCGATGCGGATATGAACGACCCGCTCGTGCAGCCTTCCGTCTCCCGGGCGGTGCTGGCCAAATTCCCTCCCACGTTGCTGATCACGGCTACCCGTGACTTCGCCCTCAGCGGGGCCATCAACACAGACATTCTTTTGACAGAGGCTGGAGTCGATTCCGAACTTCACGTCTGGGACGGCTTGTTTCACGGCTTCTTCTACAACGCCGATGTTCCGGAATCGAAACAGGCCTTCGCTATCGTAGGGAAGTTCTTCGATCGCCATTTGGGAAAGAATTAGCGCGGATGGCCCCACAGCCGCAGGCCTGGGACATGCAATCGGGCCTCAGAACAACTGAACTACAGTTCTGCGCCTGGGGGAGACGGTTGGCTTCGGAAGGGAGATTATGCAAAAGCAGTTCTTGAGATTCACTGTTCTGGTATTCACCGCTGGCATCTCTGCTGTGCTCGCCATGGCACAAAATGCGGCTGCTCCAGGACACTGGGTGAGCGCCTGGAGTACCGCTGTTCATACACCACGCGTATTTCCCGGAATGCCTCCGCCGCTTACGCTCTCCGACCAGACTATTCGAGAGGTCGTGCGCTCTACCATCGGTGGCGAGCGTCTTCGTGTTCGTCTCTCCAATGAGTGTGGCACCGAGCCTGTGGTTCTCGAAAGCGTGCACATCGCGCTGGTTAATAAGGATGGCAGCCTTGAGCCTGGCACAGATCGTGCCCTTGCTTTTGACGGCCGCGGCACTGTTCAGATTCCGGCGGGCGCTCCGATGCTGAGCGATCCAGTTGATCTGAAGATTCCGCAGTTCGCTGACGTGGCAATCAGCATCTATGTGTCTAAATCAACCACTCCGGAAACCTTCCATCTGCTTGGTCAGCGCGCAACCTATATCTCAGGCCCTGGCAACTTTACCGGCGCGGCCGATATCCCCCACGCGAAAGAGGTTCACTCGTGGTACTGGCTGTCGGACCTGGAGTTTTGGGAGCCGGAAAGCACACACGCCATCGTGACGCTGGGCGATTCCATTACCGATGGCTTCGGCGCGAGGCCCGGTGACTACGCGGATTGGCCCGATCAACTGGCTGATCGGCTCTCGCAGTCCAAGGGAGGACAGCAGTTCGCCGTCGATAACGAGGGCATCGGGGGAAATCGAATTCTGTATGATGGCGCCGGAGTGAGCGCGCTGGCCCGCTTCGACCGCGATGTGCTCGCGCGGCCGGGTGTCACGGAGATGATTCTGCTTGAGGGAATCAACGACATCGGCTGGCCGAATATGAAGCCGCGAATGAGAAATGGCACGATGCGGAAGAACCCGTTTGCGGATCAGGTCGTCTCTGCGGATGACCTGATTCTTGGCATGAAGCAGATTATCGCTCGGGCTCACCAGCACGGCATTAAGGTCTTCGGCGCCACGATGACCCCCTACGAAGGAGCTGACTATTTCACGGCGCAGGGCGAAAAAGTTCGCGAGGCGGTGAACCAATGGATCCGCACCAGCGGCGCCTTTGATGGCGTATTCGACTTCGACGCGGCCGTTCGTGACCCCGCCCATCCCGAACAGTTCCGTGAGGACTATCAGCACGGAGACCACCTGCATCCGAATGCGGCAGGTTACAAGGCGATGGCGGCGGCAATCGATCTCGGCAAGCTCGGCGTGGCTGAGGCGACTCCAGGCCAAACCTCTGCGCCGCTGCAATAACCCCGCTTGTGGGGTGCTGAAAAGAGAACACAGCGCGCATCGGAAGCTGGGTTCTCAACAAGCTTCCTGCAGCAATAGAAATGTTTGGATTCAAACGAGGTGCTGAATGATGAAGTGGCTTCAGATTTCCGCAGTCGCCGGCGTGGTGACTCTATCCGCGGCAATCGCATCCGCGCAGGTAAATGCCGTCCCACAGGACCACTGGGTCGCAACCTGGGCGACCTCCGAGCAAATGGCGGTTACTCCCCCTGACAGGCCGGTCCTGCCGCCCAACATCAAGATGCCAGACTTCCGGCACATGAAAGGCGTGCACGGACCGCCGGCCATTCCGACCATCACCAACAACCAGACTGTTCGCATGATCGTGCACACCAGCATCCCCGGCCAGAGGATCAGGGTCGAACTCTCCAACGCGTTCGGCAAATCGGTGGTTGCGATTGGAGATGCCCATGTTGCGCTTCGCTCCAATGGCTCGTCCATCGACAGCGATTCGGATCGCCAGCTCACCTTCAGCGGAAGGAAGAGCGTCGATATCCAACCCGGCGCCGTGATCGTCAGCGATCCCGTGGATCTGGATCTCAAACCGATGTCTGACCTGGCGATCTCGCTGTACATCACCAAGGCGGAAGGGCAGCCCACCAATCACACTCCTGGCCTGCACACGGCCTATGTTTCCACCGGTGACACTACGGCGTCCGCTACCATGCCCAGTCCAACTACCAACACTTCGTATGTATGGTTGCGCGGCGTGGACGTGGTGGCCCCTGCCCCGAGCTTCGCCATCTCCTGCCTCGGCGATTCCATCACCGATGGGTTCCGAACCACCGTGGATGCCAACACCGCATGGCCCACTCTGCTTGCCAAGCGGTTCAGCGAACGCCAGCAAGGGCCTCGCATTGCGGTTCTCAACGCCGGCATCTCGGGCAATCAAGTCCTTCGTGACGGAGCCGGGGTGAGCGCCTTAGCCCGCTTCGACCGTGATGTGGCAACCGAACCTGGGGTTCATTGGGTGGTTCTGCTGGAGGCCATCAACGACATCAATATTCATGGTCAGATCACCGGAGCGGGCGCAGTGACTGCGGAGGATCTGATCGCCGGATATAAGCAGCTCATCGCGCGTGCGCACATGGATCACATGAAGATCATGGGTGCGACCCTCACGCCCGACGAAGGCGTGTGGCTGGCAGGTCCGGTGGGCGAAGCCACCCGGCAGAAGGTGAATCAATGGATCAGGAATAGCGGCGCGTTCGATGCCGTCGTGGATTTCGATGCCGTAATCCGGGATCCGGCAGATCCCAAGCGCATGCGGGCCGAATTCGATTCCGGCGATCACATCCACCCCAACGACGCCGGCAATGCTGCGATGGCAAACGCGTTCGACCTGAATGCGTTCACAAACTAAATAGAGTTCGACAGACTGGCGTTTTCGCTGGGAACTACAAGGAGGATCAGGTGAATTTGAATCAAAGATGGCGTTATTGGACAGCGGCGCTGGTGTTGGCCGGGCTGGGATTGATCGGCAGCAGGTTGAAGGCTGTTCATGCGGCCGGACAAGCGCCTGCAAAGCAGGCTGCGAACGATACCATCGCACAGCTTCCGCAATGGCAGATCCAGGAGCATTTCAATCGGGTCTGGCTGCGGGATACGATCACACACGGGCTGGTGGACTACTGGGTGAAGTATTCCGTTGCGCCCAATGGATTTGTTCAGGAGAACCTGGACAGGACCTGGCACCATTGGGGCAATCAGGAAGAAGCCACCGTCAACGGTCAGGGTCGGCAGTTGTTGAGTATGACCCTTGTCTACGACATGAATGGCAGAACGAACAAGCAGTATCTGGATGCGATGACCCGCGCTGCCGACTTCCTCCTCAAGATGCGCGATCCCAAGTATGGCGGCTATTACCTTCGCGTCGGCTCCGATGGGCACGTGATCGATACCAGCAAGACCGGCTACCAGAGCTTTGCGCTCTACTCGCTGGCGATGATGGGCCAGGCAACGGGAGATCGAAAGTACACCGACGCTGCGACGCAACTGTTTCGCGTGATTCGCGACAAGATGACCGATGGCCCGTTCTTCGGTGCCGGCGGCAGCTACACGCGCGACTGGAAGAAGATTCCGGGAGGACCGTTTGGGGGCGGCAAAGGGGTCAGCCGGCGCGTCGGATTTGTGGATGCAATGGGATGGTCCTCCGGCTATTCGCCGCAGGAACTGATGAACCGTCCCAGCTTTGCCGGATTGTTCGGCAAAAGCAAGCCTGTGCACTGCATCGATCTGCACATGTTCGAGGCGCTTCTTGGCCTCTATGAAACAACCAAATCCCCAGAGGTGTGGAAGGAGATCAGTGCGGAGCTGAACGGCATCTCCGACCACTTCGACTACAAGCTTGGTTACCTGCCGCAGTGCTGGGATGCCAACTGGAATCCAGTCGGGCCTCCTACCGCCAACCCCGGCCACTTCCTCTTCGAATGGGCTTCGGAGCTCAGCCGCGCGGTCGATCTGGGCGCCGATCCCAAGTTCATTGGTCTTGGCAATCGCATCCTGAACTTGGCGGTTACCACTTACGAGCCGGCCATCGGCGGCCTCGGCGGCTACAACGCCAAGGGACAGCCCACGCCCATGCTGTGGTGGCCGCAATGCGAGGTCATCAAGGCATCCGCTATGTACGCAGTGCTCCACGGGCGTGAGGATCTTTGGCCCTACTTCCACGAAACCCTCAATTTCGTCAGGAGTAACTACTTCGATACCAAGGACGGTGGATGGTTCGAGTGGTATCTGCCCGGCGGCAAAACGCGGGCGGAGCAAGGTGAGCGAGCGTTCTACAAAGGATCGGTGGATGGTCCGGAGTGGGGATCCTATCATCAGACCAAGCTGGCCTATGAGCTCTGGCGTATCACGGCCCCTGATTACAAGCCTTGGCCGCGGCACCCGTAGCCACGGCAAAGCCAGCTCAAGAGCCTGCGCAGCCCCCATTGCCTCCGGATTGCAAAGATCCGGAGGCATTTCCTTGATGGGGGTCGAGTTCGCTATCTGGATCAACTCCTCATCCGAGCGAGGAGGGCCTGATCCATGGTTGCGCATCGGCTGAAGCAAAATCGACCTATTTCACAGGTGAAGGCCGGGCAGAGAAGCATAGGTGAGGTCACTCCGACCCCATAGGTTGTCTATGTATCTCGCCCCTGACTCTCCCGAGTTCTTTGCTTCGCGCCGCCGCGCGCCCAGGTCAACTGAGCGTAGTTTTCTCATTGGCGAGCGAGCGGCCTGGAACACTGCGAAGCGGCTCCAGGAGCGTCTTTCATACGCCCACACGGTCCATGCGTCGCAGCGGTCTGACCGCGCAACGCGCAGTCGGGGCAGGCTCGTTGGAGCGCCTTGAGCCGAGTCCAAAATGTAGCTTCGCGCGCAACGCGCGAGGTCGTGACGGAGCCGTGAATTGTCTAGGCGTCTTTCTGCGGCTTCGCTAGACATCCGTCTTGACTTTTCATTTCTACGCTGTAAAAAGGCTTATCAGTCGATTTTGTGTGTGGGATACCTTCTCTTCCCGCTGAACGAACCACAGGGTTCAAGCCACACGCGAGCGACGTTCGATCGGAATCGTTGAGACGAACATCAGGCAATTCTGAAACGTTGGATGGGGGCAATTCTATGATCAAGACGCAATCTATAGCCATGCGCCAGTTGCTGCGCCAAGGTCTGAGTCTCGGCCTATTCGCGCTGCTTCTCGTGGCGCTCGCAGGGATGCCGCGAGCTATCGCGCAAACCGCATTTGGAACAGTTGTAGGCAACGTTACTGATCCGAGCGGTGCATTGGTGCCGAATGCAACGGTAACACTTACCAACGAAGGCACTGGCCAGCGCCGTACCATGAAGACCACTTCGGCCGGTACCTATTCCTTCGTGAACCTCGATCCGGGCAACTATACCGTCCAGGTCGAGCAGGCTGGATTCAAGACCATCGAGCAGAAGGGAATCGTTGTTCAGGTTGGCAGCACCACCCGCCAGGACGTCGCGCTCCAGGTCGGCAACGCCAACCAGCAGATTGAGGTAACAGCGGCGCCTCCCCTCATCCAGACCGATTCGGCCACCCTGGGTTCGGTGGTCGGTCAGCGCACCATCGCCGCCATGCCTCTGAGCGGCCGCAACGTCAACAACCTGCTCACGCTGGTTCCTGGCGTGGTCGCTGGTGGCAATACCTACGGTAATCCCTCCACCAACATCATCGGCAACGGCAACTATCAGATCGCAGGAGGCTTCGGGAACCAGAGCATCTTCTATGTCGACGGCGTGATGACCAACATTCCCGAAAACAACTCCGATACCATGATTCCGAGCCAAGACGTGGTTTCTGAGTTCAAGGTAGCCACCAACGACGTCAGCGCAGAGTTCGGCGGCTTTGCCGGCGGCGTGGTGAACATCAGCACGAAGTCCGGAACCAACGAACTGCACGGCTCGGCCTACGAGTACCTCCGCAACAAGGTACTGGACGCGAACGACTTCTTCAGCAACCTCTATGGGCACCCGCGCCTGCCTTACGTTCAAAATCAATATGGATTCACGCTGGGCGGCCCGGTCATGAAGAACAAGCTCTTCTTCTTCACGGGGGCAGAGTGGGAGCCAGTGCGGCAGTCTACCCTTTCCACCACGACGGTTCCTACGACGGCCATGATGCAGGGCGACTTTAGCAATGTCATGGTTCCAGATCCCGCTCACCCAGGGCAAATGGTTAACGTTCAGCTGTATGATCCCAATACCAAACAGCCGTATTCGTACAATGGGCAACCCAACGTGATTCCCCCGGGAGATATTAACCCGGCCGTGCTCCAGTTGTTCAAGCTGGAGTATCCAGCGCCCAACGTGCCGAATGCGCAGACAAACAACTTCATCGCCCCGAACAAGAACTCCTTCAATCAACGGCAATTCAATGAGCGCGTTGACTGGACGCCTACTGCCAACGACACGCTCTTCGCCCGCTATGCCCACTGGAATGTTTCCTCAATTGGCACTAACATCTATGGTTTGCAGGCCACCCAGCCAGGCTTGGCTGGGCACACAGATGACGAGGCGATCCTGGGCAACACCTATACGCTCAATCCAACGACCGTAATCGATGCCCACCTCTCCTATCTACGGTCGTTCTTCTTTACCTATGCGACCGGTCTCGGTACGGATCTCTCCGGAATTTCACCCGGATTGGGGAGCTTCGCTCAGCAGCAGGGGCAGAAGATTCCGATGCAGTTCAACTGGGCCGGTACCCCGATCGCCACAATGGGCGTCGGCGGGCAGCTCTACTGGACGAACAACATCTATACCCTCTCAGGGAGCATCACCAAGATCATTGGCCGCCATACCATCAAGGCCGGAGCCAACGTGCGCCAGGTCTCCTGGATCGCCGCCCCTGATAGCAATGGTGGAATCATGAACTTCTCCCAGCAGGCCACTGCCAATCCGAATCC
>JAJZCY010000103.1 GCA_021828835.1 Acidobacteriota bacterium
CTGTCGTATATGTGCGGCGGTCGTGGATTCCTCAACGGACTCTCGATGCGCAATGGTGTCGTCCACATGGCCAAGCTCAAGTATGAGCTGCACGCCGCGCCGGTCTACACCTACTACTTCACCTGGCAGACGAAGATGCTGGACGGTGTGCCCGGCGCCTGGCACACCTCTGATCTGCAGTTCTGCTTTGACAACACCCTGCGCTGCGAACAGGGCACCGGCAACACTCCCGAAGCACAGGCACTGGCACGCAAGATGGCCCGTGCCTGGGCAAACTTTGCCCGCACCGGCAATCCCAGCCAGCCCGGACTCATCTGGGAGCCATCCGATCCGGTGACCAACAAGACCATGGTCTGGGATAACAACAGCCGCATGGTCAATGATCCGGACGGCGAATTGCGCAAGTTCCTGCTCTGAACCGAAGCCACGCACGCTCAACTCAACAGAGGCCTGCCATCCCCTGGCAGGCCTCTGTTGTCAGGTCGCTGCGACTCTTTGTACATCCCCACCCACGCCAGCAGAAACCATCTGTTCCGGAAACGCCGTCTGGTATCGGAGATCGAATTGGAGTAGAGTGCTAGATACTTTGCCGCTCCACTCCATCTCCGATCAGAACGCCGGAGACAGGCCAAACCCTCCGCAGCTGCCCGCACAGCCGGTTCCGGAGATTCCTGCCCGCGAACACCCATGGGAAGCGATCCGCAGTGGCTGGACCCGATACTCCGCTCTGCTTGCCTTTGTCGTCATACTGCTGCATCTGCTGTTGCGATTTCTGCTGCACGTCGATGCGCGAACAGCTTCTATTCCGCTCTGGGTGGGCATCCTTGCCGGTGGCCTCCCCTTGCTTTCCACGCTGTTGCTCCAGATATGGAAGCGTCAGTTCGGCGCAGACTTTCTGGCCGGTCTTTCCATTGTCACTGCCGTGCTGATGCAGGAACTGCTGGTTGCCACCATCATCATCCTCATGCTCACCGGCGGCCAGACTCTGGAGGAATACGCGACTCGACGCGCTTCGTCTGTACTCCGTGCCCTTGCCCGCCGAATGCCCAGCATGGCACACAGGATCGATGGCAACAGCACCGTCTCCATCTCCGTCGCCGACATTCGCATCGGCGATCGACTCATCGTCTTTCCGCATGAGATCTGTCCCGTTGACGGAACGGTTGAGGCCGGCACCGGTACGATGGATGAGTCCTTCCTGACCGGGGAACCCTTTCGCATCCGCAAGACATCCGGATCCCAGGTCATCTCCGGCGCCTTGAACGAGGATGACGCGCTGACCATCCGCGCCGACAAGCTTGCCATTGACTCCCGCTACGCACGCATCATGCAGGTGATGCAGAAGGCGGAGCAGAACCCACCCGCCATCCGCCGACTCGCCGACCGTCTGGGTGCCTTTTACACCCCCATGGCAGTTCTGGTTGCGGTTGTCGGCTGGCTCCTCAGCGGGAATCCCGAACGGTTTCTTGCCGTACTCGTCATCGCCACTCCATGCCCGCTGCTGCTGGCAATCCCCATCGCGATTATCGGCTCCATCTCGCTTGCCGCCAAGCATGGCATCGTCATCAAAAAGCCCGCCGCCCTGGAACAGCTTGGCAAAATTCACACCATGTTCTTCGACAAGACGGGAACCCTTACGCACGGCGAGCCCATCGTCACCGAGGTCCTTCCCTTCTCCGGCGCTTCCACCGACGAAGTTCTCCGCGTCTGCGCCAGCCTCGAACAATATTCCAAGCACCCGCTTGCCAGCGCCATTCTGCATGCCGCCCAGGAGAGCCATCTGCAGCTGCCTGCCGCTGAGACCATCCGCGAACATCCCGGCCAGGGACTAACAGGGCAGGTGAGCGGCAGAAGCGTTCTGGTCACGGGAAGAAGCCGTCTGCCAGCAGATCTGGTTGCCGCGCTGCCATCGTCCGACTCTGGTATGGAGTGCATCGTCCTCGTTGACGGTCAACTCTTCGGCCTCATCCGCTTCCACGATCGTCCCCGCTCGGAAAGCAAATCCTTCATTGCGCACCTCAAGCCCAGGCACCAGGTGGCATCCATCATCCTGCTTTCCGGCGATCGAGATCAAGAAGTTCGCCACCTGGCGGAAATCGTCGGCATCCACGAGATGCGCGCCAGTCTGACCCCGGAGCAGAAGCTGCAGATCGTGCAGGAACAGACAGCGAAGTCCCCTACGCTTTTCCTCGGCGACGGCATCAATGATGCTCCTGCCATGCTGGCGGCTACCGTGGGCATCGCCTTTGGTCAGCACAGTGACATCACCGCCGAAGCTGCCGATGCCGTCATCCTGGAAGCAAGCCTGGACCGCGTCGACACCCTCCTTCACATCGGCATGCGCATGCGCCGCATTGCCCTGCAAAGTGCCATCGGGGGCATGGTTCTCAGCGTCCTCGGCATGATTCTTGCCACCCTTGGCCTGCTCCCGCCTGCAGCCGGAGCCCTGGGCCAGGAACTTATCGATCTGCTGGCCGTACTGAACGCGCTCCGTGCATCCATTCCCGGCAAGCAACTGCAGGACCTGCGTTGAACCAACCCACCGCGTGGATGACTGCTCCTCTCTTCGGAGACGACAGACTGCCGTACCCTGCAGAATCCGGAACTCGCATTCGTTTCGGTGCGGAAACTGGGATCAGGCTAAACAGATCTGCAGGGGCACTCCGCATTCAGTGTTCCTGCACTGGAAGCACGGGCTATACGAAAAGGCTTCTGTACGTAGCAGATATGTGTGTACTCTGCAGATTCAGTACTTTCTGGATTCGAATGCGGGCAGATTCAGCACCAGGGCACGGCTGGCCGTCCATAACAACGTACAGAGATGGTTCAGGACGATGGCAGACCCCGCCAGCAGGCGAACCAGCCCTGCATCCCCCGCCAGCCTGCTGACCCCACCATTCACGTCAGGATAGTCTTCCAGGATTCGCTGCATCTCTGTCATCCACTGCGGCCATTGCGAAAACCCATCTGCGAAGACAGCCAGCGATCCACTGTACGCATAGGCTTCCGCAATTCCCAGTCGCTCCGGAGACAGTACGGCAGGAGCCATCCTTGTCCGGCTGAGCCACACAGGTTTGTCATGAACCAGTGCCTCGATATTGGAGACGACTTCGCGAAACTGCCAGCGTTCCTCGCGCGCTACGCGGCCGCAGGCCATTGCCTCCCAATAGAAAACACGGCTGCCGGTCGCCATTTCCAGACGCAGCGACTGATGCAACGCTGAGCCAGGATGGGGAATCAGATGATCTGGAAAATACTCAAGCGTTGCACCTTCCCCAACGCGCACCACCGTCTCCTGCATTGCAGGCAGATCGTCTGTGCGATAGACCCGCGTTGCCGACGGCGTGGTCAGGCAGGCATGCGCACCTGGTTCGAGCACGATCTCCGTACTCAAGCGATCGCCGCCCAGAATCCCGCCCGTGGGATTCAGCAGGGACAGGTACGAGGATCCGTCTTCCATGGCCAGCGGAGCGAGCACCTGCAGCGGCAGGGTAAAACCGGACCGCACCAGATCCGTGCGCGTACCGCGCCGCGCAAAGCGAAGCATCAGCCTGCCGTCACGCCCGATGCGATTAAGATTCAAAGAGCAATCCGCGCTTGATCCACTCAAGAACGCTTTCGACACCGGTTCCGTCCTTGAGGTTGGTAAAGACAAAAGGCCGCTCGCCGCGAACCCGCTTCGCATCTCTGTCCATCACTGCAAGGTCCGCACCCACGTAGGGCGCCAGATCAATCTTGTTGATGACCAGGAGTCCCGAAGAAGTGATTCCCGGGCCTCCCTTGCGCGGAATCTTTTCCCCTTCCGCCACGTCGATGACATAGATCATTGCGTCCACCAGCTCCGGGCTGAATGTGGCTGCCAGATTATCTCCGCCGCTTTCGATTAGAAGAATCTGCATCTGCGGAAATCGACGGGTCAGAATGTTGACGGCCTCCAGATTGACCGAAACATCCTCGCGAATGGCCGTATGCGGGCAGCCCCCGGTTTCCACGCCGAGGATACGATCTGCGGCAAGCGCACCCCGGCGCGTGAGGAACTCCGCATCCTCGCGCGTGTAGATGTCATTGGTGATCACAGCAATCTCGTAGGTATCACGCATGCGTCGGCAGAGCGTTTCCACCAGCGCCGTTTTGCCCGAGCCGACAGGCCCGCCGATACCGATTCGTAAGGGTTGGGAACTCATGATCGAAATAACCTCGCATCCAGTGTAGAGTGACGCATCGCAGCAATCTCCAGGGCCGGAGTAAAGCTCCAGAGTTCTTCCTCGCAGTTTTCCATTAGATCCGCAGAGAGATGCTCAAAGAGTGGCTGCAGATTCCATAGAATCCGCTGCCCGGCAAGCTGCCCCAATGGGAACAGCCGCAAGGCTGCATTCACCAGCGCCGCGCTGGAGCTATACAGATAGGCAGAGATCATCTCCTTCGTCTCCCAGGCAAGCGCAGCGCCAACCAGACCCATCGCCACCGGATGGTGGCCCGGAGTCTGGCATTCTTCCACCTTGCCATAGAAGTTGCGGACCAGTGGATGGTCGAGAATCGTGTTGGCAGTCCGCAGGGTTTGTCGCCCCATCTGTCGGCTGGCATTCCGTAACTCTTCGGCTGGCTTCAGCGCATCCACCATTGCATCCAGGCGCAGGCAGCGGTCCATGTCTTCCTCCGTTGCCGCCGTCCAGACACGCAGCAGTGTCCTGGCATCGGTGGGCGCAACGCTGGCCTCCAGATAGCTCCGCAGCAGCGCCTCCAGGCTTGCTGCATCGCTCACAATACCTGCCTGCACGTACCACTCCAACCCAAAGGAATGCGCATACGCGCCGGCGGGAAACAGCCCATCGCTGAATTGCAGCAGCGAAGTCCATGGTTTAGTGGGCATGGCGATGCGCCTGCCCCACAGGCTGAAATACAGCACTTGTCCGCTCCCAAACCACTCCCAGGCGATCGAACAACTGGACCATCGCAGGATCATCCGGAACGAGCAAAGTATCGCCGTCAATGGCGAGTGGAAAGTGCCGGTTGCCCACTTCAAACGCAATGCGCACGGCATGCTTGCCGTCGGATGGCGCAATGCGCAGCACCGGCTCGGGAGCAGCTTTCACCTGCAGATACCAGCCGTCCTCCACCCACAGAATCTGCTCCGGCTGTAATACCGTTCCCGTGGGAAGCGACAGAGCCACTTCACGGCCGTTGGCTGTCACAAACAGTCCGCGCACCCAGCGGCGCTGCTCGGAGGTCAGGGTCAATACGTCGCACTCGCGGCCCTGCAGATCGGCAGCATGCGTGTGTGCAATCAGGGATTGGATGGGAATCGTTTGCATCGTGTGGATCCGGATCGTGTTCAGAATAAAAAGTAGCGCTGCGCCATCGGCAGAACGGATACCGGATCACAGCGAAGCAGCTCGCCATCGGCGCGCACCTCATAGGTTTCCGGATCAATATCCATGCGTGGCAAAGTATCGTTGAGGATCATGTCGCGCTTGCTCAGATTGCGGCAGTGGCGCACTGCGGATGTCTGTTTCTTCAGCCCCAGCAGCGCGGGAATGCCTGCGGTCATCGCTGCCTGAGAGACAAACGTAAGGCTGGTTGCGTGCATGGCGCCAGCGTAGGCACCAAACATCGGTCGATAGATCACCGGTTGCGGCGTGGGAATCGACGCGTTCGCGTCGCCCATCACGGACCATGCAATCATGCCGCCCTTGACCACCATCTCCGGCTTGACACCAAAAAAAGCCGGCGACCAAACCACCAGATCCGCCAGCTTGCCTGGCTCAATGGAACCCACCTCATGCGAAATGCCGTGCGCAATCGCCGGGTTGATGGTGTACTTGGCGACATAGCGGCGGATGCGCAGATTGTCGCTACCGGATTTTTCTCCTGGTAGCGGTCCTCGCTGCCGTTTCATCTTGTCAGCCGTTTGCCATGTACGCAGCACCACCTCGCCGATGCGGCCCATCGCCTGCGCGTCGGATGACATCATGCTGATGGCTCCCAGATCATGCAGCACATCCTCGGCGGCAATGGTTTCCGCTCGAATCCGCGACTCGGCAAAGGCCAGATCCTCCGGAATGGATGGGTTCAGGTGATGGCAAACCATCAGCATGTCCAGATGCTCATCCAGCGTGTTGATCGTGAACGGCATCGTGGGGTTCGTGGAGGAGGGCAGGCAGTTCGGCTCGCCACACACGCGAATGATATCGGGCGCGTGTCCGCCGCCGGCACCCTCCGTGTGATACGTGTGAATCGTTCGCCCCTTGAATGCCCGAATCGAATCCTGCACAAACCCTGCTTCATTCAAGGTATCGGTATGGATGGCAATCTGAACGTCGTACTCCTCCGCAACTGCAAGTGCGCAGTCGATGGCAGCCGGAGTGCTCCCCCAATCCTCGTGCAGCTTCAGCCCAATCGCCCCACGCTCAATCTGCTCTCGAAGCGGCTCGGGGAATGAGGCATTGCCCTTGCCCAGAAAGCCCAGATTCACCGGGAAAGCATCGGCTGCCTGCAGCATCCGATCCATATTCCATGGGCCGGGCGTGCACGTGGTGGCATTCGATCCAGCCGCCGGGCCCGTGCCCCCACCCAGCAGCGTGGTCAGCCCCCCGGACAAGGCCGCCCACACCAGTTGTGGACAGATGAAATGAACATGGGAGTCAATGCCGCCGGCCGTAACAATCTTGCCTTCTCCGGCAATTACTTCCGTTCCAGCGCCCACCACCATACCTGGCGTTACGCCATCCATGATGTCCGGATTTCCGGCCTTGCCTACAGCCACAATGCGTCCACCGCGAATCCCGATGTCCGCCTTCACGATGCCCCAATGGTCCACAATCATCGCATTCGTGATGACCACATCCAGCGCTCCCTCACTGGAAGTTGCCCGTGCCGACTGCCCCATTCCATCGCGCAGCACCTTGCCGCCACCGAACTTGGCTTCATCGCCCGGCGTGGTCAGGTCGCGTTCAATCTCGAGGAACAGATCCGTGTCGGCAAGCCGGACACGATCCCCGACCGTGGGACCGTAGAGGTCTGCGTACTGGCGTCGCGAAATGGACAGGCTCATCTGTCTGCTCCGGAATATCCCTGGCTTCGTGCCAACTCCAGCGCACCCTCCAGTTGCTCGGCACCAGCAGGCCCGTTGGTCAGCGCATTGCAACCAAACACTGCCGCTTGCCCACCGATGGCCACCAGCGAAACGATTTTGCTGTCTCCCGGTTCAAAACGTACAGCAGTACCGGCAGGCACATTCAGCCGCATGCCAAAGGCGAGGGAGCGGTTGAAGCGAAGTTCCTTGTTGGCCTCGAAGAAATGAAAATGCGATCCTACCTGGATCGGTCGATCGGCAGTATTGGCTACTTCCAGCTCGCGGGTCAGCCGACCAGTATTGGCTTGAATCGGAGTTTCCGAAAGCAGATATTCTCCGGGAATCACACTTCACCTCGCTTCGCCATTCTTCATCGAATGGGATTGTGAACTGTCACCAGCTTGGTACCGTCAGGAAACGTGCCCTCGATCTGCACTTCCTTCACCATCTCCGGCACGCCTTCCATCACATCTTCACGCGTCAGCACGGTGGCTCCAAAGTCCATCAGCTCGGAAACGGTGCGCCCGTCACGTATCTGTTCCAGAATCTCGGCACTGATCAGCGCCACCGCTTCCGGATAGTTCAGCTTCAGCCCGCGTGCGCGCCGTCTGCGCGCCAGTTCTGCAGCCATGGCAATCAGTAGCTTCTCGGATTCTCGTGGAGTCAGGTGCATGGATCCTACTTAAACGTTGAGCCAGTGTATAACGCTGCCCTGGTCCCGTTCCCGGGGGTTGCCTTCGTCAATCATCCTTCCACCGCGCATCACATAAAACCGGTCAGCGATGGACCATGCGAAGTCGAGATATTGCTCCACCAGAAGAATAGCAATTTTCAACCGTGTGCGAATCTCGCGCAGCGCCTCTTCGATCTGTTGCACAATTGAGGGTTGGATGCCCTCGGTCGGTTCATCCAGAATCAGAAGTTTGGGCTGCGCCACCAGCGCGCGTGCCAATGCCAGTTGCTGCTGCTCTCCTCCGCTCAGCACTCCGCCCTTGCGCGCAGCCACGCGGGTCAAAAGCGGAAAAAGCTCGTAAATATAGCCTGGAATCTCTTCCTGCTGTGCCTTGCCCCTGCCAATCAGACTGGCGAAACCGGTGCGCAAATTCTCTTCCACTGTCAGATGAGGAAAAATACCGCGTCCCTGCGGAACATAACCAATTCCCTTCCGCGCACGCTTGTAGGCGGGAAGATCAGTGATGTCTTCTCCGCAAAACGTGATGATCCCCTGCTCGGCGGGATGCAGTCCTACCAGAGTCCGGAGCAGCGTGGTCTTGCCCACGCCATTGCGCCCCAGCAACGTCACCGCCTCGCCCTCTCCTACGGTCACTCCCACCGCTTCCAGCACACGGCTCTGGCCGTACCCGGCACACACACCCTCAAGCGCAAGCATCCGTCACCTCCTTGATTCTGCCCAGATAGACGGCCGCAACCTGAGGATCCTTGCGAACCTCCTCCAGCGTTCCTTCCGTGAGCATCCGTCCCATATGCATCACGCTGACCGGCGCATCCAGCTGTGCCACAAAGGTCATGTCGTGATCAATCACGAGGAAGCTGTGCCGCAGCGAAAGTCGACGAATCAGTTCCGCAGTCTGCGTGGACTCGCCGTGCGACATGCCGGCCGCCGGCTCATCCAGCAGCAGCAGATCCGCGTCAGAAGCAACCACCATGCCAATCTCCAGCCACTGCTTCTGCCCATGGGAAAGCTCGCCCGCCAGCTGATTGCGCTTTTCCTGCAGCCCAATCAGCTCCAGCGTCTCTTCTGCCCGCATCCTGGCTTCGCCGCTCAGGGACCATCCAAACGACCGCCAGCACTCGCGATGGCGGCGCGCCGAGAGTGCAAGATTCTCTCCTACGGTCAGGTTTTCCAGCACGCCCGGAGTTTGAAACTTGCGGCAGATTCCGCGGCGTACAATTTCGTACTCCGGCAGAGCCGTGATCTCCTTGCCCTGGAAGATCACAGAGCCGGAGGTTGCGCGCACCCGTCCGATGATGGCATCGCAGAGCGTGGACTTGCCCGCACCATTTGGCCCGATCAGAACACGCACCGACGACGGCATCAGGCGAAGGTTCATGCCATCCAGCGCTTTGAATCCGTCAAAATTCACCGTCAGGTTTCTGACCTCAAGCAGTGGTTCCATCATGCCTTCTCCCATGCGCTCACACCGCCTCCCGTGCTTCTGCAGGTTCATCGACTGCCAGCGCAGCCTTGCCACCTGCTGCCTTGCTAGTGAACCGCTCCGGCAGGACACGCATCAGCATCTTCGGAAGTCCGGCAAGTCCACCCCGCATGCCGGTCACCACCAGCACAAACAGCGCTCCCATGACGAACAGCCACAGCTGCGGGATGGCATTGCTGATCCAGTCCTTGCCAAAGTTCACCAGCAGCGTTCCCAGCACTGCGCCCGTCAGGCTTTCCCGACCGCCTACGGCAACGGCTACCACCATTTCGATCGAAGGAATCACGCCCACCATGGCCGGGGAAACATCGCCCAGATGCAGCATGTAGAGCGCGCCCGCGATTCCTGCCAGGGCGCCGCCTACAGCGAACGCAATCGTCTTGTAGGTCATGGCGTTATAGCCCAGGAAACGTACGCGGCTTTCCCCGTCCCGAATGGCCACCAGCACCTTGCCGAAGTTCGTCCGCCGGAGCCACTCGCACGGAGATTGATCCAATAAGAGATAATGGCTCTTCCCGGCTGTGTGATGATCGTGCGGCGTTTCAACCGCCCGGAGGTCCCGCCCGGAGGAGATTTCTCAGGATATTTACGCATGGCACTTAAGAAATCTGAACTATACAGCTCGCTCTGGGCTAGTTGCGACGAACTTCGCGGCGGCATGGATGCCAGCCAGTACAAGGACTATGTACTCGTCCTGCTTTTCATCAAGTACGTCAGCGACAAATACGCCGGCATCCAGTTTGCCCCGGTCACCATTCCTCCAGGGTCGAGTTTTCAGGACATGGTTGCGCTCAAGGGCAAGTCCGATATCGGCGATCAGATCAATAAGAAGATCATCGCCCCGCTGGCCAAAGCCAACAATCTCTCCGATTTCCCCGACTTCAACGAAGCCTCAAAACTGGGCAGCGGCAAGGAGATGGTGGATCGGCTCACCAACCTCATTGCCATCTTCGAGAATCCGGCCCTCGACTTCTCAAAGAATCGTGCCGATGGTGACGACATCCTGGGCGATGCCTACGAGTACCTCATGCGGCACTTCGCTACGGAGAGCGGCAAGAGCAAGGGCCAGTTCTATACCCCAGCCGAGGTTAGCCGCATCATGGCGCAGATTCTTGGCATCCGCACGGCTAAGACGACCTCGCACACCACGGTCTACGACCCGACATGCGGCTCCGGATCACTCTTGCTGAAGGTAGCCGACGAAGCGACCACGAAACCCACTCTTTACGGGCAGGAGAAGGACGCAGCCACCAGCGCTCTGGCTCGTATGAACATGTACCTGCACAACAACCCGACAGCACTCATCCTGCCGGGTAACACACTGGCCGATCCAAAATTCACCGACGGTGGCACGCTCAAGACCTTCGATTACGTCGTTGCCAATCCGCCGTTCTCTGACAAGCGCTGGACTACCGGCGTCAATCTGGAAAAAGATCCGTTCGAGCGCTTCACGCCCTTCGGCACGCCGCCAGCAAAACAGGGCGACTACGCCTACCTGTTGCACATCGTCCGCTCGCTCAAGAGCTCGGGCAAGGGAGCTTGCATTCTCCCCCACGGGGTTCTCTTTCGGGGCAACGCCGAGGCTGACATCCGCCGCAATCTCGTTCGCAAGGGCTACATCAAGGGCATTATCGGCCTGCCCGCAAATCTGTTTTATGGCACGGGTATTCCTGCCTGCATCATTGTCATCGACAAGCAGGATGCGCACGCACGCAAAGGCATCTTCATGATCGACGCCAGCTCTGGCTACATGAAGGATGGCCCCAAGAACCGTCTTCGCGCCCAGGACATCCACAAGATCGTCGATGTCTTCAACCGGCGTGCCGAGGTGCCAGGATTCTCCCGCATGGTCTCTGTCGAGGAGATTGAGAAGAATGACTTCAATCTCAACCTCCCCCGCTACATCGATAGCCAGCAGGAAGAAGACCTCCAGGACATCGAGGGCCATCTGCGCGGCGGCATCCCCGAGCGCGACGTGCATGCGCTGCAGCGCTACTGGGCCGTCTGCCCCGGCCTGCGCAAAGCGCTTTTCAAGTCCAACCGGCCCGGCTACGTCGATCTTCGCGTCGCAAAGGACGCGATCAAGCCCACCATTTATAACCATCCTGAGTTCACTACGTTCATCGCCCGGATGAATGAGCACTTTGCCGCGTGGCACAGCAAATCCGAAAAGAAGCTCAAAGCGCTCACGATCAACGTCCATCCCAAACAGGTCATCACGGAGCTTGCCGAAGGACTGCTGCGCCACTACGAGGGGCAGCCGCTCATTGATGCTTACGACGTCTATCAGCACCTCATGAACTTCTGGGATGAGACGATGCAGGACGACTGTTACCTCATCGCTGCCGACGGCTGGAAGGCCGAGACCTACCGCGTCATCGAGACCAAGAAAGGCAAGGACGGCAAGCCAGGCCGTCAGGTCGATAAAGGATGGGCCTGCGACCTTGTGCCCAAACATCTACTGGTTGCCCGCTTCTACGCCAGGGAGCAGGCTGCTATCGATCAGCTTGCGGCAGACCTCGAAGGCGTCTCCGCCCGCATTGCGGAGCTGGAAGAGGAGAACGGTGGCGAAGAGGGCATTTTCGCTGAGTTCGACAAGGTGAACAAGCCCGCCGTCACGGCCCGCTTGAAGGAAATTCAAGCGGATAAAAGCGCGAAGGAAGAGGTTGCCGTGCTCCGGGAATGGCTGGAGCTGAATGGCAAAGAGGCCGAGCTGAAGAAAAGTCTTCGAGAGGCCGAAGCCGCGCTCGATGCCGTTTGCTATGCGCGCTATCCGAAGCTTACCGAGGTAGAGGTCAAAACGCTGGTCGTCGAAGACAAATGGATCGACGCGCTCGACAAGGCGATTCACGGCGAGATGGACCGCATCAGCCAGACCCTTACCCAGCGCGTGAAGGAGTTGGCAGAGCGTTATGGAACGCCCATGCCACAGATGATCGATCAAGTAGCCCAGTTGGAAGCAAAAGTGAATCGCCATCTCGAAAGGATGGGATTCGTATGGAGTTGAGTCCGGGGTACAAGCAGACAGAAGTTGGCATGAGACCGGAAGAATGGGAGGTCACACGACTGGGCCAATTCGTTGCCTTACGACGTGGACACGACCTTACAGAGCGTGCACGGCGTAAAGGCGAAATTCCGGTTCTGGGATCAGCTGGACTCAACGGATTTCATGACACAGCGTTGGTGCGCGGCCCCGGTCTGGTGCTTGGCCGAAGCGGTGCATCATTCGGCCAAGCTCACTATTGCTCAGCCGATTTTTGGCCACATAACACCGCGCTTTATGTCACCGACTTTTTTGGCAATTATCCGCTCTTTGCATTCTATTTTCTGAAGTCAATCGACTTCTCTCGGCACAACACTGGTGGAGCACAACAGTCCCTCAATCGTAATTTCATTGGCCCAATTCCGATATCGGTCCCTGATCGAAAAGAACAAGAAGCCATTGCTGAGGCTTTGAGCGATGCGGATGCGCTCATCGAATCGCTGGAGCAGCTTCTCGCCAAGAAGCGCCAGATCAAACAGGGCGCCATGCAGGAATTGCTCACCGGCAAGAAGCGCCTCCCCGGCTTCATCGGCAGATGGACGGTAAAGCCTCTCGGCAAC
>JAJZCY010000104.1 GCA_021828835.1 Acidobacteriota bacterium
CTTCCGCCGCCTCAAGGGCTACCGCCGCATCTTCTCCCGCTTCGAGAAGCTGGACTGTCTGTTCCTCGGCTTTCTCTGCTTCGCGCTCATTATCGAAGCGCTCAGATAGTGTTAACACGCCCTAGAGGCAACCGTACGCAACAGCGTACAACCAGCAAAATGCATGGAAGTCCTCTCCCGCAAACAGTCCGTTTGGGGCAATCGTGCTCGTGCTTGGGGTCGTAACGGGCCTAGGGTCGGCGTTCGGACCCTGCGCCCGGAAGGCGGCGTTGCATTTATTCAGGAAAAAGAACCCGGCTGCGGTGCAGCATCCGCTGAGACTTGGGGGAAATCTGTAGCGATGCTCTTTTTTATGTATAACCTGTGGTTACTCTTGTCAAGAACAAACTCGCGCGTTGCCAACTGCACTTCCTTCACACCCCGGCAATCGGCGCATGCGGTGTGCCGCTGAGCCCGCACGATGGGAACAGGTCGTCAGTTGCCCTGCGCGCTCGCGCTCTGCGCGCCGGCAGTGGGAATCTGTGCCAGAGCCGCGGTCACAATGCCAGGGGTAAGCACCTGAGGCAAGAGCCGTGGGCTGTTCTCTCCCGGGAGATAGAGCGCATACACGGGAACGCCGCTGCGGCCGAGCGCGGTCAGCGCTTGCGTGATGGCCGGATCCTGGCGCGTCCAGTCGGCCTTCAGCAGCACCACCTTGTGCGCCTTGAAGTCCTGCAAAACCTCAGGCTGAGTCAGCGCCACTCGCTCGTTCACCTGGCAGCTCAGGCACCAGCCCGCCGTGAAGTCCACAAAGACGGGATCACCCGCGGCCAGCGAACGCTGCACTGCACCGGGCGTCCATGCCTGCCATGCGCTGCTGGCGACAGCCGCAGTCGGGCCTGAAGCCATCGCCGCCTGTGCCGTAGCCAGCGAGGGCACATAGTAAGCCACGCCCACAACACCCGCCCAGATCAAAACGGCCACCACTGTGGACCAGCGCCTGGCCGGCCAGCGGCCCAGGAACCATCCGCCAATAGCCAGCAGCAGAAACACCGAAAGCAGCGCCGCCAGCGCCGCTGCGCCGTAAGCCTGCGCCAGCACCCACGCCAGCCAGATGACGGTGGCGAAGACAGGCACTGAGACTGCCTGGCGCAGAATCTCCATCCACGCGCCCGGCTTGGGCAGCAGCCGTGTCCAGGCCGGCTGCATGGTCAGCGCGAGATACGGTGCGGCAAGACCAAGAGCCAGTGCGGTGAACACCGCAAACGTGATCGCCGCCGGCTGCGCCAGCGCATACCCGATGGCCACACCCATGAAAGGCGCGGTGCACGGCGTGGCTACCACCACCGCGAGCACGCCGGTAAAGAAGCTGCCCGCGTAACCCTTCTTCGCCGCCAGGCCTCCGCCTGTTCCGGTCAGCGACAGGCCAATCTCAAACTGCCCGGCCAGCGACAGGCCCAGGAAAAAGAGCAGCCCCGCCATGAGCGTGAGGAAGATCGGCGATTGAAATTGGAAGCCCCATCCCAACGTGCTGCCCGCCGCGCGCAACCCCAGCAGCGCCGCCACCAGCAGCCAGAATGACAGGACGATGCCGGCGGTATACACCAGCCCGTGCCCGCGCAGCTTGTGCCGCTCTTCGCGCCCCGACTGCACCAGCGCCAGCCCCTTGATGAACAGCACCGGGAACACGCAGGGCATCAGGTTGAGGAGCAACCCGCCCAGAAACGCAAAACCCACGATGCGCGCCAGCGCGGTGCCCGCGACCGCCTTGGATTCCGGCGCGGCGGTCGCCGTAATGGTTCCCGGCGCGGCGGCAATCTCGTAGTTCCTGCCGCCGGAGAGTTCCAGCACCCCGCTCAGCTTATCCGGCGCGGCCGTCAGGCTCGAATCCTTCTTCAGGTCGAGGATCAGTCCCGTGGCCGTGGGCGTCACCTTCTGCGGCGCAGGATTGTCCACTACGTTCTGATCGGCGGGGAAAAACTCTGCTTTGGTCTCGCGCTTACCGGTGTCTACCTGAAGGCGAAGCCCGGCGCCGGTGTACTGGAAGACGGCCTGCGCGCCCGCCGGCAGCGCGGTGGGAAGCTGCTGCCTGGCTTGGTTGATCAGCCCCTGGTCAAAGGATGAGGTCGAGGCGGAAGAGCCCGGCGCGGCTGTACTTCCCTTCCCCACCGTCACGTTCTGCTCCAGGTCGGCGTTGCCGGGAATGCAGACATCGCGGCAGACCAGCCAATGCACATGGGCGTGCAGCACCGCCGGACCGGCCTTGGCCGAGGGCGCCACATGGACCGCGAACGGGAACAGCACCTCATGCTCGTAGCCGTAGTCCATCAGCGGACCCAGCGGCACGCGTGTCGGCGCGGGAAACTCCAGCGCCGTCGCTGTGATTCCGGCGGGCAACGTCCATTGAATCTTGGGAGGCTCGCCGGCGTCGCCCGCGTTCTTCCAGTACACGTGCCAGCCCGGCTCCAGCTTGAAGTAGAGGCCTGCCTCCGCGCTCGCCCCCGGGGCAATCTGCGTCTGCGGGAAGACCAGTTGCACGCGCAAGTGCTGCGCATCGGCGGAGTTGGAGGCCGCCCACGCCGGCCCAGCCGCCGCCAGCGTGAACAGCATTCCGAAGATCAAAAGAAGACGGCGCATACTCCTCGCGGGGTCCTGCTGATTGGACTCAGTTTAAGGTACGCGGGATGCGAGAAGATAGACAGCGCCGCCCGGCGCGCAGCGGCTAGCCTTGAATTTGCCTTGAAAGGGCACGGCTTCAGCCGTGCCATGCAAGGCCCAATGGATCGAGGGCTTCAGCCCCTGAGGTGCGGGTTTTCAACTGAACTATCACGCGGGCCGCGTGGCAGAAAATCAGCCCCGCGCCGCATGCTCGCGGAAGATGCAGTCGTTCTGGATGCACTTGACCCCGGCGGCCTCGGCGCGGGCGATCGCCTCATCGTGCACCACCCCATCCTGCAGCCACAGGTAGGGAATGCCCAGCCGGATCACCTCGTCCACGATGCCGGGCACGTGCTCGGAGGCGCGAAACACGTCCACCAGATCGATCTTCGCCGCAGCCTGCGCCGCCTCCAGGTTCGCGTAGCAAGGCTCGCCGTCGATCTCCTGAAGGACAGGATTGACCGGCAGCATCCGGTAGCCGTGCTTGGCCAGGTAGCGGCCGATGTTGTAGCTGGCGCGATCGGGCTTGTTGCTCATGCCCAGCACGGCGATGGTCTTGGCGGTGCGCAACATTTCGTCAATAATGGCGGGTTTGTTCATTTTTTCCCTCTCGGTGTGATGCGTCTGAAGTACCGCTCTCATTCTGAGCGAACGGAGCTCAAACGGTCACCGCGCGACTAGACTTCGAGATCATCCTCGCCTGATGCCGCCACCGCCGTCCCCCGCCGCTTGGCCAGCAGGTAGCCGCGCAGGAAGGGATCGAGATAGCCGTCCAGCACCTTGTCCACATCGCCCACCTCGACCTTGGTGCGGTGGTCCTTGGCCATGCGGTAGGGCTGCAAGACGTAACTGCGAATCTGCGACCCGAAGTTGATGTCCAGCTTCGAGTCCTCCAGCTTCTTGCTCTCCGCGCGCTTCTTTTCCAGCTCGTACTCGTAGAGCCGCGAGCGCAGCATCTTGAAGGCCTTCTCGCGGTTCTTGTGCTGCGAGCGCTCGTTCTGGCACTGCACGACGATGCCGGTGGGATTGTGCGTGATGCGCACGGCGGAGTCGGTGGTGTTCACGTGCTGGCCGCCCTTGCCGCCGGAGCGGTAGGTGTCGATGCGCAGGTCTTCCTGCTTGATGTCCACGTGAATCGAGTCGTCGATCTCCGGCGACACAAACACCGACGCAAACGAGGTGTGCCGGCGCTTGGCGGAATCGAAGGGCGAGATGCGCACCAGCCGGTGCACGCCGCTCTCGCCGGCCAGCAGCCCGAAGGCGTACTCGCCCGCAATGGTAAAGGTGGCCGACTTGATGCCCGCCTCTTCCCCGGACTGGTAATCGTTCATCTCGGTTTTGAAGCCCTGCTGCTCGGCCCAGCGCAGATACATGCGCATCAGCATCTCCGCCCAGTCCTGGCTCTCGGTGCCGCCGGCGCCGGGATGGACCGTGACGATGGCGTTCAGCGGATCGGCCTCGCCGGAAAGCATGGTGCGGGCCTCAAGCTCTTCGGCAAATGCCTTGAGCTCGGTGATGCCCTTCTCCAGATCGGCCAGAACATCCTCGCCCTCGCGGGCCAGCTCGAAGTAGGCTTCGATATCGTCGCTGCGCCGGACCAGGCCCTCGTCATCGGAGACAAGCTGCTCCACCCGCTTGCGGTCGCGCATCAGCGGCTTGCTGGCCTCCGGATCCGACCACAGGCTGGGGTCGGAGAGCTTCTTTTCAATGTCTGCCAGTTCCCTGCGAATGCGGGCCGGGTCAAAGATACTCCCGCAGGTCGCGCACCTGATCGCGCACCGGGGAGTAGGCAAATTCAAGATCGTTTAACGCCATACAACAAGATGATACCAACAATGAACTCAGGAATCCGCAACCGCGGCCCTGAGCTCCACCGTCCCGCGGAGCGCTCTCCGCACGACGCGGTTAGAGAGCCGCGCCGGAAGCGCAGCGGTTGTTAGCCCCGCGCTTCAGCGTGGGGACAAGAGAAGACAAGATCAAACAGCCCTGGAAGGGCGGCGCATTTGGAAAGGGCAAGGCTTCGGCGGGGCCGCACAGCGCCCAAAACCGGCCATGCATTAGCCTGAGGAAGTCATCTCCGGTTTGCCGCTGATTCGCCCGATAGCCCGCTCTGTGTCAGGGTACGATTTCAGTCGTGCCGTCCATTACCCCTTCCATAGGGGGGCTTCAGCCCCTGCGCGCCTGCGCATCTTCAAACTTCTATCCCGCAATTCCCCGGAGGGCACGAAGTGTCAGGGCACGACTTCAGTCGTGCCGCAAACGTCGCAAAAAGAAATGTGGGCTTTAGCCCCTGGGGCCGATTTCGGGTCATCTCCCGATTTGCCGCTGATTCGCCCAGCCCCCCAAAAAAATGGTGTCCTTCTGAGCGTAGCGAAGAATCTGCGGTTGCCTCTTGGGCGCTCTCCCTCACTCCCCTGTAGCTCTTGAGGCGAAAACCTGGCATAAGGAACACTACCCGGTTATCCGCCAGGAACGGAAGCAGCGATGCCAACACAGACCTCTATGAACCTCAAAATGCTAACTTAGTTGCAGTGGAGATTGCTCAACCAAAGCTGCAAGCATACCTTCTGCATGGTCATCATCTGATCAAGGGCTGGTTGTTCCCGGCAGCACTAGAAGCCATCGTTCGCCTCTCCCTGGAGCAGCAACGCGCCAAGATCCCCGGGGGGGGGGCAGAAATTGGTGTCCATCACGGCAAGCTGTTCATACTGCTCTACCTTCTCAGCTCAGGCGATGGACAGGCGGTGGCGATTGACTTGTTCTCCTATCAGAAACTGAACCTGGATCACTCCGGTGCAGGCGACCTGGAGCGATTCAAACGCAATCTTCATCGACATGCAGATGCCAGCCGACTCGTGATTCATGAGGGAGACTCAACCCAGCTTACCGCAGAGCGTCTCCTCGAGCTTGGTCGTGGTCCCTTCCGTCTGATTAGCATCGACGGAGGACACACAGCAGAGGTCACCGCACACGACCTGGCCATTAGCGAGGGTGCCCTGTCGCGGGGTGGCATTATCATCCTAGATGACTGCTTCCAGGAGATGTGGCCCGGCGTGGCCGATGGAGTTCATCGGCATTTCTCACAGCCGCGCACTATTGTGCCTTTTGGGATCGGAGGCAACAAGACCTTCTTTTGCCAGCCGGAATTCGCAAATCGCTATGCAAAGGTTCTGAGAGAAATGGACCGAAGGGCGGTCGAGCAGCGGTTTCTTGGGCACCCTGTCGTCTGTTTTCAATTTCAACCCTGGACACTTGTCGGGTGGTATCGCAGAGTTGATCCTTGGCGCGCTGTCCGACGGGTATACCACGAAGTTCTCTCACGCGTTTCGGTTAGAAGCGCCTGCTGATCGAGTAGTGGCCGGTTAGTCGGCAATTCTTCCCCAACCCGCGCCCCCCCGAAGCTTCCAGCTATGCGGATTATTTCTCCGCTTCAGGCATAATCCCCTTAGCTTGCCGCCTCCACGCCGCGCCAGAGCGACCTCGTCAGGCAGCACAATCGCACTCACGGTAACTCCTTTGGATTCGCCACTTACGACCCACTGCGCTGTAACTCTTTTGTTTCCCACACTTACGAGCAGGCAAAAACTAACCTCTTTGTTTTCCACACTTACGTGAAAAACACCGCAAATTTCATCCACCAAAATGTGACATGGCTCACCCGCCGCGGCCTCGTTGCGGGGCCGCGAACAGTGCCGGTTGTCCTGGGAAAGCCGCTTGCCGGCTACGCCGGCCCGCGGCCGATCTTCATCAGAGCGAACCCGAAGCCGCCGATGCACACCACCGCGCACACCCAGGCGAATACATCGCCCTGCGCCGTATAGAAGGTGATGTGGTCGCGGAACCCAAAGCGGGCTGCCAGCGCGTCCACCTGGTGCCGTGGAATGCTCTGCCGCACCCGCCCGTAAGGATCGATAGCCGCGGTCACGCCGTTGTTGGTATCGCGCAAAATCCAGCGGTCATTTTCGATGGCCCGCATACGCACCATGTTCAGGTGCTGCCAGGGAGCGCTGGTGTCGCCGTACCAGCCGTCGTCGCTGATGTTCACCAGCACCTCGGCGCCGTTCAGCGCGAACAGCCGCACCTCGTCGGCAAACACCGACTCGTAGCAGATGAAGATGCCGTAGCGGTGGGGCTCCACGCCGGGCGAGCCGAGCAAGAAGCTCTGCCGCGCCGTGCCGCGCGAAAACGACGAGACCCGCCCGGTGAGCTTGTGCGCGAACGAAAGCAGGTTCTGGAAGGGAATGTATTCGCCGAACGGCACTAGGTGGATCTTGTCGTAGCGCCCAACGAGCTGGCCCTCCGAGCTGTAGACCATGGCGGAGTTGTAGTCGCGCCAGGTGCCTTCCTGCTGCGCGTAGTCGGCCCCGATGCCGCCGATGATCAGCGGCGCATGTTCCGCCGCGGCCAGTTTGCGCATCGCCTCGGCAAGCCGCGGATCGCCCTGGATAAACGGCGCCGGCGACTCCGGCCACACGACGAGATTCGGAAACAGCGGATAGGGCGGCGGAACATTCTCCCGCTGCGGAGCGCCGGTCTGCGGAATGCCCGCAATGTACCGGCTGGGGTCGGAGACAGTGCGGTCGATGAGTTGCGCAAACGAGGCAATCTGCTGGTCCCACACCGGTCCGTTCCAGGTGTTGTTATCCCCCACATTCAGGTTGGGCTGGACGAGAACGGCGGAGGCCGTCGCCACCGGCTTGGGCGGCGCAACCGTGACCCCCAGGCCGCCGATCACCAGCAGCGCCGCGCCGCTGGCGCCCCACAGCCGCCGGTCCTGTAGCCAATGGCCGCGGCAGCGGGTCAATAGCATGCCGCCCGCAATCAAGGCATTCACCCATACCAGCACGAAGCTGATGCCGTAGACCCCGGTCCACGGCGCCAGCTTGGTCAGGAGCGTGTTATCCACCTGCGAGTAGCCAAGCTGGTCCCAGGGCACGCTGGTGATGCGCGCGGCAGCAAGCTCCAGCGCCACCCACAGGAAGGGCGCGAAGGCCATGGCAATCCGCACCGACCCGGTGACCCGCCGCAGCACCGCAATGCCCAAGCCGAAGACGCCCCAGTACAGACCCAGCACCAGGCTGAAGCCGACCAGCAGCAGCGCCGAAACCGGTCCCGGCAACCCGCCGTAGATCGCCATGGTGTCGTAGATCCAGTAGCAGTTCCCGGCGTACCAGAGAATCCCCGCCAGATAGCCGAGCAGAAAGCCGCGCCGCAGGCTCCTTTCCGGCGCCGGCGTCAGCACCGCCCACAGCAGCGGAGCCAGGCCCAGCCACGCGAAGACCGTGCGCCAGGCCGGCAGCGGCCCCGCGAGCGGAAAGGGCAGCTCCAGCAGCCCCGCCGACAGGGCGGCCGCGAGCCACAGCTTCCACTCTGCAACCCGGCGCGCCTTCTGGACGCCGGCAACCGCGCTCGACTCAGCCATCTGCATACAGGGCCGAGTGTATCGCATCGGCAGGGGCTGAAATCCAGCCGCAAAATGGGCTAGAATCTTGGCATGTCCATCGCAATTCTCGCCATGCACGTGCTCGAAGTGTTGTTCTTCGGGGGCCTGGTCGGCTCAGCGATCGTAGTCGTCATCAGCTTCGTCGAGGACAGCCGCGAGCTCTTCGAAAAGGATTGAGCGCCCTGAGCTTGAGCGGATGCAGCGTGCGCTTCCCTTTTTCGTTTGACACCGTCGCAATCGGGCAATAGACTCAGCGCAGGGCGGCCGAGGATAAGGCCGCTTGTTATTTAGAAGCGCCGGCCGCGCGCCGGTCTTTTTTTGCGATGGCCTCTTCTCGAACGACCGTAGCTCCGCCGTCCGACCGCGTTCGACTCATCGTCGCATCGTCGGTGATGCTCACGTTCATCTCCTTCTGGCGTGCCGCCGCCATCGTTCTCAACGATCTTGGGTCTTCGGCCTTTTACGCCGGCGGCATCGCCGAGCAGGCCATCGGCGCCTCCGCCCCCTGGTTCATCCTCGGCATCATGCTCTTCAGCTTCGCGGTCCGCGCCGTGTACGTCGAGAGCTGCTCAATGTTCACCCGCGGCGGCGTCTACCGCGTGGTCAAGGAAGCCCTGGGCGGAACCTTCGCCAAAATCAGCGTCTCGGCGCTGATGTTCGACTACATCCTCACCGGCCCGATCTCGGGGGTTTCGGCCGGCCAGTACATCACCGGGCTCATGAACGAGCTCATGACCGTGGCCAACCAGAGCCACTGGCTGCCCCCCGCCCTGGTCGACGCCCACGGACACCCCTTCCAGTTCAACATGGATTACACCTCGGCCCTCTTCGCCGCCCTGGTAACGATCTACTACTGGTGGGAGAACATCAAGGGCATTGAGGAATCCAGCGACAAGGCGCTGCGCGTCATGCAGATCACCACCGTCATGGTGATCGTTCTGCTGGTCTGGGGCCTCTACTCGGTCTTCGCCCAGGGCGCCCATCTTCCGCCTGCGCCCACCCCGGCAAATCTTAAGTTCAGCACCGACGCGCTCGGCTTCCTGCGCGGCTCCAGCCTGCCCATCTTAGGCCTGTTCGGCATTCTCATGGCCTTTGGCCACTCCATCCTGGCCATGAGCGGCGAGGAGACGCTGGCCCAGGTCAACCGCGAGATTCAGCACCCCAAGCTCAAGAACCTGAAGCGCGCGGCCATCATCATCGCCATCTACAGCCTCATCTTCACCGGCGGCGCAACGCTGCTGGCGTCGATGCTCATTCCCAGCTTCCCGCGCACTCACATCTATCAGGACAACCTGATTGCCGGCCTGGCCATGTACATGACCGGGCCGCTGATCGCGCGCATCGCCTTCCGTATCTTCGTGGTGGTGGTCGGCTTCCTCATCCTCTCGGGTGCCATCAACACCTCCATCATCGGCTCCGTTGGCGTGCTCATGCGCGTCTCCGAAGACGGCGTGCTCACCGACTGGTTCCGCATGCCGCACAAGAAGTACGGCACCAGTTACCGCATCGTGAACCTGGTGTTCGTGCTCCAGATGTTCACGATCATCGTCAGCCGCGGCAACGTCATCATGCTCGGCGAGGCATACGCTTTCGGCGTCATCTGGTCCTTCACCTTCAACAGCCTGGCCATGCTGGTGCTGCGCTGGAAGTACAAGGGCGAACGCGGCTGGAAGGTGCCTCCCAATCTGCGCATCGGCAAAACCGAGATCCCCATCGGCCTGATGTCTGTCTTTGCCGTGCTGCTGGCCACCGCGACGGTCAATCTGTTCACCAAGACCGTGGCCACCATCAGCGGCGTCGCCTTCACCATCACCTTCTTCATCATCTTCGCCATCTCCGAGCGCGCCAACCTGCGCAAGCACGAGCGCACCGCCCGGCAGATGAAGGACCACTTCCAGCTCGAGCATCAGGAGACCATCAACCGCGAGTCGGTCGCCATTCGCCCCGGTGGCCTGCTGGTGACCATGCGCGATAGCAACAATCCAGCCGCCCTGCGCTGGGCGCTGTCGCGCACTTCCACTGAAGAACGCGATGTGGTGGTGGCCAGCGTGCGCCTGATGGGCGCCGGCGGCCCCGAATACCTCAATGCCGATCAGCAGTCCTTCAGCGAACACGAGCAAAACGTCTTCACCAAGGCCGTCTCGGTGGCGGAGAGCTTTGGCAAAAAGGTCTCGCTCCTGGTCGTTCCTGCCGCCGACGTCTTTACCGCGCTCGTCCAGACCGCCAATTCGCTCGAGGTGGAGTCAGTCGTCTCCGGTATCTCCAGCTCGATGAGCGCCGAGGATCAGGCCTTCCACATGGGCCAGGCCTGGGAGGCTTTAGCGCAGCCCAAACGCCAGTTCAACTTCATCGTTGTGGACCCCAGCGGCGAACCGAGGATCTTCTACATCGGGCCGCATGCCCCGGCGCTCAGCGCCGAAGACGTACAGCTTGTGCACCGGCTGTGGCTCAATATGCGCCGCGATCCCAGCATGCAGGAGCTGCACCACAGCGACATCATCACCTACGCGCTGACCCGCCTCGCCGGCCAGTACGCGCGCGAGAAGAACGAGGTCCTGCGCGACCTGCGCAGCTATCGCATGAGCTCCGGCAGTCCCACCATGCGCCTGCCCGGCCAGCAAGCGGAGGGCGAGGGCATTGTGCCCTCCCCCAAGGCCATCAAGCAGACCAGAGACCAGTAAGACAAGGAACAGGGAAGAAGCGTAGCCTCAACCAGGCTCCCTGTTTCCCTCGTTCTCTTGTTCTCTTGTTCCCTGCCTCTACGCCACGTACTCTTCGCCCGGCTTCCACTCCACCACCTGCACCCCTGAGCCGATCAGTTCGGCTGTCTGCGCCGGCCTTCCGGTCAGCGGCGGAAACGTGCCAAAGTGAATGGGCAGGATCACCTCGGGCTCCAGCAGCCGCGCCGCCAAGGCCGCTTCGCGCGGTCCCATGGTGAAGTGGCCGCCGATCGGCATCATCACCACCTTGGGCGCGTAAAGCTCGCGAATCAGGCTCATGTCGCCGAAGACGGCAGTGTCGCCGGTGTGGTAGAGGACGGGGCCGTCGGCCACGGTGAGCACAAAGCCGGTGGCAATCCCCACATAGTGCACCCCTTTGTCGTCCTGCGCCGCCGCGGAGTGCTTGGCCTCCACCATCGTGGCCGCCACGTCGTTCAGCTTCACCGTGCCGCCCAGGTTCATGCCGATGGTCTGGCTCACGCCCTGCTGGCCAATGTAGCTGGCCAGCTCATAGATCGCCACCACCGTCGCGCCGTGCTTCTTGGCCACCGGCACGGCATCCGCCATGTGATCGAAGTGCCCGTGCGTCAGCAGCACGTAGTCGATCTTTGAGGGAAGTTCAAAATCCTTGGGGTACTTCGGGTTCTGCTGAATGAACGGATCAATCAGGATGGTGGTGCCCTGGGGGGTCCGCACCAGGACGGTGGCATGTCCAAGCCAGGTGATACGCGTTCCCTTGGTTGCGCTCATCGATTCCTCCAACCGCGATCATGCCTTGTTCGGGTCCTCCGGTTCAAGCCGCGCCCCGGTGCAAGCCCGCCTTGACGCGTCCTCCACAACCAGCTACTCTCTTCTTCCATAGGCGAACAAATGGCGAATACAGGCCCCCTCTTCCCCATCTTCCCCGCCCAGGCACCCCTGGCCCGCCGCGCTGCCGCCGCACCGCTCCACTCCACCGGCTGCCTGACCGAGTACCGGCCGCTGCCTTCCCGCTCCATCCTGTCGAAGGTCAACAGCCGGCGCATGCTGCCCTTCTCCTACGCCATCAATCCCTACCGCGGCTGCGAGTTCGCCTGCCGCTACTGCTATGCCCGCTACGCGCACGAGTTCCTCGAACTGACCCCGGAGGAGTTCGAGCACAAGATCTACTTCAAGGAGAACGCCGCCTGGCTGCTGGAGCAGGAGCTGCGCCGCCTCCCGCCCGGCGCCGAAGTGGCCCTGGGCACCGCCACCGATCCCTATCAGCCCGTCGAGCGCCGCCAGCGCGTCACCCGCTCCATCCTCGAGGTCTTTGCGCGCACCCGCGGGCTGGGACTCGGCCTGGTCACCAAGTCCACGCTCATCTTGCGCGACCTGGAACTGCTGCGCGAGATCGCGCAGCGGCACACCCTCACGGTGCACTTCACGGTGACGACGATGGATGCGCGGCTGGCCAGAATCCTCGAGCCCCGCGCGCCCCGGCCGGATCTGCGCATGGCCGCTTTGGCGCAGCTTCGCGCCGCCGGCATGCGTGCCGGCGTGCTCTGCTCACCCGTCATGCCCGGGATCACCGATGCGCGCAGCTCGATCGCCAGGGTGGCGAAGGCCGCCGCAGGAGCGGGCGCATGCTTCTTCGCGGCGGGAGCACTCTTCCTCAAGCCCTGCTCGCTGCCAACTTTCCTCAGCTTTGTGCGCGAACACTTTCCGGGACTTGCAGCATCCTACGAGAGCCGCTACGGCAACAGCGCCTTCGTCTCCCAGGAGTACCGGCGGCGCATCGCCGATGTGGTGGATTCGGTCTGCCGCGAGTACCGGCTGGGCAAGCGCCACGAAAGCATGCCGATGGACAGGTCGCGGTAGGGACGAGCCTTGCGGCCCGCCCCCCGCGCAGATCCGTACAGGCGGAATTACCGCATACGGCTCTTACCAAAGGTGGGATGTGACGCTTTGAAGCGACCGTCCGGGTAGGGATGCAATACCCGGACGCGTGGAACGTAGTGGTTGACGGT
>JAJZCY010000105.1 GCA_021828835.1 Acidobacteriota bacterium
CGATCTGCTCACCATCATCGCCACCGCCCTCGTGGACACCGGCTCGCGCATGGACGAGGTCATCTTCGAGGAGTTCAAGGGCACCGGCAACATGGAGATCATCCTCGACCGCAAGCTGGTGGACAAGCGCGTCTTCCCGGCTATCGACATTCAGCGCTCCGGCACCCGCAAGGAAGAGCTGCTCATCCCCAAAGAGGATTTGCAGCGCATCTTTGTCCTGCGCCGCGTGCTGAACCCGTTGTCCCCGGTCGAAGCCATGGAGCTGCTGATCACGCGTCTCGAAAAGGTCCGCAACAACGCCGAATTCCTGCAAAACATGAATCAGCTCTAGGCGCCTGCGGCGCAAGAGCAGGATTCAACCGCTGTTCGATTAGCTCTCCGTGGGTCTAGGTGGTGCTGGAATCACGAGAGCGAGGAAAGGCCGGGGAAATCTCCCCGGCCTTTTTGTTTTCCGGCGAATGGCTCAGTGCGGCCGGCCGGGAAGGATGAAGTGCTCTTCGCAGCGCGGCTCGTAGAAGTCGCCCGCGGCGATGATGGGGCTGTCGTAGGCGGCGGGCCTGCCCTCCACCAGGCGCTGCGGGTAGAGCGCCTTGGCGCCGCAACTGCAATAGGCCACCATCTCGGTGATGTTGCCGGCGTAGGTCCGCACCAGCCAGGAGAGGTTCAGCATCTCTCCGAACGGCATGCCGCGAAAATCCAGCTCCAGGCCGGAGACCATTACGTCATGGCCGGAGTCGAGCAGACGCTTGGTAAAGCAGAAGAGATCGGTGACGAACTGCCCCTCGTCGAGCGCCACGCACTCCACGCGCTTGCCGATGCGCTGCTCGGTGGCCGCCACGATGGGCAGCGCCGCCCAGGGATTGTTCGCGGGAAACTCGGCCGCCTCCATCTTGCCGCAGCCGTTGTGGTTCCGGCTCTCCACCAGCCCGCAAGCGGACTTGGTGTCGGCGCTCGGCTTCAGCAGCAGGACGTGCTGCTTGGCATACGCGCGGCGAATCTCGATGCGCCGCAGCAGCTCCGCGGTCTTGTTGCTGCGCATCGGCCCGACGATCAGTTCAAGCTTCCCCGGCAACTCTCTCTCCGATGGTTGATCCCATTGTCGCGCCCTGCGCAGAGAAGCGACACCGCCCGGCCTGTGCACATTGCGGAAAACGCGGTCGAAATTACGCACGCACGAAGCACGCAGGCGGTGCCGTTCGAGCCAAGCGCCCGTGCCCGAGCTGCTTGGACCTCGCGCCTCAGCCCTTGCCCAGCCTGCGCAAGGCCAGTCTGGCGGCGTGATAGCCGCACATGCCGTGCACGCCTGGCCCAGGCGGCGTGGAAGACGAGCACAGAAAGATCTTGGGATGACTGGTGGCGTAAGTGCGCCGCGTAGGGCGCAGGAAAAACTGGCGCATATTGATGGCCCCGCCGGAGATGTCGCCGCCAATCAGGTTGGCGTCCATCGCCTCCAGCGTCTCCGGTGTGGAGACGTGGCGGGCCAGCACGCAGTCGCGAAATCCCGGAGCGAAGCGCTCGATCTGCCGCTCCATGCGCTCGGTCATGTCCATGGGCGAACCGTTGGGCACGTGACAGTAGGCCCACAGAATGTGCTTGCCCTGGGGCGCACGCGCGGAATCGAAGAGCGTGGGCTGCACGGCCAATACGAAGGGGCGCTCGGGCGTGCGGCCGTGGAGGACATCGTGCTCACCCGCGGCGATCTCGTCGAAGTTGCCGCCAAGGTGCAGGGTGATGGCGCGGCTGCAGGCCGGAGCGCGCCAGGGGACCGGCTCGGAGAGCGCGTAGTCGAGCTTGAAGACGCCCGGGCCGAGGCGAAACTCCGCCAAGGCAATGCGATCGTCCACACTGAGCTGGTCCGCGGCGATGGCGATCAGCTGGCGCGGCGTCAGATCGCACAGCACCAGGGCGCTGGCAGCTTCCAACTCGCGGAAGCCCTCTGCATCGATACGACGTTCAGTGTGCACCGTGCCGCCCAGTGATTCCAGATAGCCGATGAGCGCGTGCGGGATGGCGCGCGCGCCGCTGCGCGGAACCGGCCAGCCCACCGCGTGCGCCGCGGCGCCCAGCACCAGAGCAATGGCCGAGCTCAACGGCTGATCGAAGCTCATGAAGGAGTGGCCGGCAATGCCGGCGAAGAGAGCCCGTGCACGCTGCGTGCTGAGCCTGGCCTGCGCCAGCATACGCGCCGGCTGCATGGCTGCGGCGCCAAACTGCGCCATGCGCAGCGGATGATGCGGCACATGGAGCGGCGGAGCTAGTGCATCCTCGGCGAATTGCTGCCAGTTCTCCGCCAGCGGCTGCATCAACGCGCACCACGCCTGGCCGTCGCGGCCCAACTCTCGCTCGGCTTGGCCAATATCCCGCTCCAGCACTACCGCAGTGCCATCGTTGAGTGGATGCGCCAGCGGGGCTTCCCCATGCACCCACTCCAGTCCGAACTGCTGCAACGGCAGCGAGGAGAAAAAAGGCGATCCGATCGCCAGGGGATGCACCGCCGAGCCGAAGTCATGCAGAAATCCCGGCAGCGTGAGTGGCAGGGTGCGCGCTGCGCCGCCCGGCTCGGCTTCCGCCTCATACACGTCCACGTGCAGCCCGGCCTGCGCCAGCACGAGGGCGGCGGCAAGCCCATTGGGTCCGGATCCGATGACGGCAGCGCGGTGCGTAGTTTCCTCCTCGTCTGGGTTCTCCGCAGCTCTCAAAACTGAGACCAGGGCGCCCAGCAACCCTTCAATCGTGGGGCGGCAGTTCGCCGGGCATCTCCACCGCCTCAAATCTGCCGTCCGGACCCGGCGTCAGCACCGGCGCGTAAAGGCCGAGATACGATCGCCGCCACCAGTTGCCGGTAAGACGCTTCTCGGCCGTGGTTGTAAACCAGTACTGCCACAGGACAGCGCGCACATAGCGCGGCGGCTCCTGCGGAAAGGGATTGCCGGCGAAGAGCGCCAGGACCTGAGGATCACCTTCGAGCAGGCGCTCTTCAGTAAGCGGCACGATCTGGTTCTGCTGCCAGTCGCCCAGTGATGCGAACCATAGATTCCAGTCAAAGCGAGGCTGGTAGGGCGCATAGATGCCGGGCGCCTGGTTCAACGCCTGCGGCTTGTACTGGAACGGATAGGCCGTCCAGTTCTGGCCGTCGTTGGAGCCCTGGAACTCGATCTCGTAACGGCCGCGGGTCATGACCGCAAAGAGGCCGTACTGGTTGGCGATGCGGAGGGGATCGAGCACGGCGACCGGCTGCATGGGCAGCACGTTGTGCTGTGCTGCGATCGCGATCAGCTCGGCAGTAGTGTCGTAGGCGATCCAGGTGAGAAAGAGCGCGGAGGCGGCTGCGAAAGAGAGGTGAAGTAGCCTGCGCGGACGGGGCGGCGCTGTGGTCTCCCCGGTCTCGGCAGCGAGACCGGGAGCACTCGATGATTCGGATGGGCGAAAGCGCGCCGGTACAAGCGGGCGGAGAAAGTCGTCATCGAGCAGCAGGATGCCGAGCGCGAGGACGAGGTAGTTGAGAAATGCGTAATTGGCCGTCAGGATGACGCCGATCTCCCAGGGCGTGACGATGAAGAAGCAGATGATGCGCACGCGGCGGGGCAGGAAGAGCATGAAGACCAGGCCCAGTTCCATCACCAGCGTTGCGCCGGCGGTGAAGACCTGGAACCCGTGCGGCCAGTGCTGCACATACCAGCCGATCCATGTGGGCAGCGGGCCATTCTGGTAGTACTGATCCATCGCGGTGAGGTGACGCCACTCCGAATCGCCGCTGAGCAGCTTCACAAGCCCCGATTCGAAGTAGATGCGGAACCACTCCCACTGTAGGAGCCACAGGCTGGCGCGCGCGGGCGGGCTGGCTGCGCCCCAGCCGGGCCACACGCCTGCGGGTGCAAAGAAGAGGGCGAGAAAGCCGGCTTCCAGAAGCATGCCGTCAGACTGATAGCTGGAGAAGACGCCCGATGCGCCTACGAAAGAGAGAAAGCAAATGAAGCTGACGAGAAAGCTGACGCGGGGCCACAGGTTGGCGAACGCGATCACGGAGGCAATCAGCCCGATCCAGGTGACGGTCATCAGCGCGGCGTTGCTCGAAGATATCCAGAAGAGCGAGGGCGCGAACCAATAGCGTCTGGCGCCGAGCGCGCCGCTTACCGCGGCGAAATACTCATGCGCGGGCAGAATGCCTTCGGGGCCGATAAGGCCGCGGATCTGAAAGAGCAGCGAGAAGAAGGCCGAGAAATAAATGAGCGCGAGCGCGCGCAGGAACAGCAAGCGCGGAATCAGGCGGTCCCGCGCTCCGCAGTCCGAGTCGAACAACCAGCGCAGGGGATGTCCCCGGTTGCTCCGCGCCATGGCAAACAGATTACAACGCGACGCCTGCGGTGCGGCGAGCGGTGCTTGCGAGCCAGGAACTCGCGGTCTCCCACCCTTTCCGCGATGAGACTGCGGAAAAGATAGGGCACGGGCTACCTGCGGCCTGTTTTAGCTGAAGAGATCCTTCATCTTCTCGAGCAGGCTAGGAGCGGAGGGCTTGTTGTCCACGGTCATGGTTTCGCTCAGCTTCTGCACCAGTTCCTTTTGCGCGCGCGTGAGCTTCCGAGGAATCTGCACAATGACCTTGACCACCAGGTCGCCGGCGCCGCGCGCGTTCAGGTGCGGGACGCCGCGGCCGCGGATGCGAATCTCGCGCCCGCTCTGCGTGCCTTCGGGAACCTTGATATTCACCGGTCCATCAACGCCGGCGATCTCAAACTCATCGCCCAGCGTGGCCTGCGGAAAGCTGATCGGGATAGCGCAGTGCAGGTCGTAGCCCTGGCGCTCGAAGAAGTCGTGCGGCCGGATCGAGAGCACGATGTAGAGATCGCCCTTGGGCCCGCCGGCACGCCCGGCATCGCCCTCGCCGCCATAGCGGATACGCGTGCCTTCCTCCACACCCGGCGGCACCTTCACATGCACCTTCACTTCGGCGGCCGAGCGGCCTTCGCCGCGGCACGTAGGGCAGGGATCGGTAATCACCTGGCCGGTGCCGCTGCACGCCGCGCAGGTGCGCGCCACCGAGAAGAAGCCCTGCTGAAAACGGATCTGGCCTCGCCCGCCGCAGTGGCTACAGGTGCTGGGCCCGCGCCCGGAGGCGCTGCCCCGCCCGCCGCAGGTCTGGCAGACCTCCAGGCGGCGCAGCTTTACGTCCGTCTCGGTGCCGAAAAATGCGTCTTCAAAATCGATGGCGAGATCGAAGCGCAGATCGTCGCCGCGCTGCTGTCGCGAGGCGCGCTGCCCTGCTCCGCCGCCAAACATCTCCCCGAAGAGATCGCCGAAGATGTCGCCGATGTCCACGCCGCCAGCGAAGGGGCCGCCGGCGAACGGGCCGCCCGGGAAGCCGCCGGCTCCGCTCACGCCGGCATGGCCGTAGCGGTCGTAGGCGGCGCGCTTATCGGCGTCGCTCAGCACCTGGTAGGCCTCGCTGGCTTCCTTGAACTTCTCTTCGGCGCTGCGATCGCCCGGGTTGCGGTCCGGGTGATACTTGAGCGCCTGTTTGCGATAGGCGCTCTTCAGCTCCTGCTCACTGCAGTCGCGTGCAACACCCAGTACCTCGTAGTAATCAGCTTTGCTCACACTCATTATTAAAACAGTTCTCAGTTGTCAGTGGTCGGCTACCAGTTACGATTCCAGCCTGCTTGCAGAACGCGACTGACCGATGCTCACTGCCAACTAACCCCTTTACTCGTTGACCTGCTTCGGATTGCTGGCCACGCGCACCATGGCCGGGCGCAGCAGCCGTTCGCGAATCCTGTAACCGCGGCGAATCTCCTCGGCCACGTGGTGGTCGGGAATGTCGTCGCGCTCCACCGTGCCCAGCGCTTCGTGCACGTGCGGGTTGAACTCCTCGCCCACCGTGGGCACCGGCGTCACCTGCAATTTCACCAGCACTTCCTGCATCTGTTTGACGATCAACTCGACGCCCGAGCGCAATTGCTCGGCGGAGCCCGTCGCCTTGAGTGCCAGCTCGAAGTTGTCGAGCACGGGCAGGAACTGCTCCACCACGTTACCCGTGGCAAAGTCGCGAAAATCGGCCTTCTCGCGCTCGGCACGCTTGCGGGCGTTGTCGAATTCGGCCTGCAGCCGCGCCAGCCGGTCCAGGAGCTGATCGCGCTCGCCTTTGATCTGCTCGTACTCCGTCTTGCTCACCTGTCCCAACTCCGCGGCTGCCTGCGGCTCCGCGCCTTCGGGCGCGGCTACCGCGTCTGCATCCGGCACCGGCAGTTCGGTTGCGGGATCGATTGCCTCGCCCGCCTTTGCTGCTTCGTCCATCACTGTCGCTTTGTCCTTATCTGCCATCGTTCTGCGTCTTCTCCATTCCATGCGGCGCCTGTATCCCCTGTCTCCGGCGGAAGGCCGTTCGCGAATCTTTGCTCTGTGGGCATGGCCGGAGTCTCCGGCCGGTGCTAGTCGGCAGGAGCGTCCAGAATGCGCTCCGAAAGCCGCGCGATATAACTGACCGCCTGGATCATCTCCTGATATTGGATGCGCGTGGGTGCGATGACAGCGACCGTGCCCAGGCTGGCGTTGCCCAGCCGCGCCGGCGCGCCGATCAGCACCAGATCCTGCATCGCGGGCGAAGCCTCATCCAGCCCCACCACCACCCGCACCTCCTGCTGGCGGCCATCCACATACGCGTTCAGCAGTTCTACCAGGCGCTGCTTGGCTTCCAGCGCCAGCAGCATCTGGCGCAGCCGGTCGCGGTCCTGCTCAGCCGCGATCAGGTTGGCAATGCCGTCGATGAAGATGGCCGGGGTAGTGTCCGCAGCGGCCAGCGCCCCCTTGCTGCACAACTCCTGGATCGAGGCCAGCAACTGCCGGTAAGCCTCTCGCTCCACTTCAAAACGGCGCGCCACTTCGGCGCGAATCTTCTCCACCTGCCAGCCGCGAAAGTTCTCGTTGAGATAGCGCGCGGCAGTCTCCAGCTCCACATGCGACAAGTCGCGGTCCAGCAAGAGAGCGCGATCCTGGACCGTGCCGGCCTGGGTCACCAGCACCGCCAGCACCTTGCCTGAAGCCAGCCGCGAAAAGTGAATGTGCTCCAGCACCTGGGTCTCCGCGGGGCTGGCCAGCGCCACGCCCAGTCCGCTCGAGAGAAGCGCCAGCACATGCGAGGTGCGCTCCAGATACTCATTGCGCGAGGCCACCCCGCTGAAGCTGTCTTCGATCTGCCCGCGCCGCGCCTCGGTGAGCGCTGGAAACTGGGCCAGAGGCTCTGCCGCGCCGGCGGCTACCCGGCCGCTCTGCGTAAGCTGCTCCACGTAAAAGCGGAAGGCCGAGGGCGTAGGCACGCGGCCGGCCGAGGTATGCGGTTGTTCGAGGAGCCCCACTTCGCCGAGCGCCGCCATCACGTTGCGCACTGTGGCCGAGCTGAGGCCTTCGCGGTTCTCAAAAAACCGCGCCACCCCCTGCGAGGCGACCGGCTCGCCGGTGGCGATGTACAGCTCAATGATGGCGTTCAGTACCAGCCGCTCGCGCGGGCTCAGACGAACCTCGGGCATTGTTCCTGCTCTCCGGAGCTCCGGCGCCGCACCCAGCGGCCGAGCCGCCGTTCTGTCCCTAACCTGCTGTTTTTGAGAAGCTTACCCAACAGCAAGGGGGAACGATCCTGCTCCAATTTTACGGAGAATTTGTTAGCAGTGTCAACTCAGGTCTGCCAACGGCGAATCCCGCAGGGGCGGCCGGACCGGTGCCCCAGGGCCCCGCCCGGGGCTATTCTCGGTTCTCCCCTCCGGGAGAGGAGTCGGCGCGGAGTCGTGGTCTCCCAGGTCCCCAAAATCGAGGGGCACCCGGCTCGCATAGGCACCCTATGCACCAATTTTAGCGCCGTTTTACCTACATTCTTGGTGCACATGCTCCTGTAGAGGACGAGAGGCGCAGTCTGGAGAGTGCTCGCCGGCTGGTGCGTTGGGGCCGTGCCCACACGGCGAATTCGGTTCTCGCTCTAGGCAAAGAGGCGGCGGGGAGAACGTATTCCAGATCACATTGGGGAGAGAAGCAGCCTGCCTAGAATGGCAGCGCCTTCTTTGCGCGTGGGTGGCGGCAGCGAAAGATCGACCCGGTAGATTGGGTCGTCGGCCCGCAGGCCGTAGCAGCGACCTGCGGGCCGTACTGTGCAGAGGAGGTGAGGACATGGATGAGAAATCGTCCTGGATGCGATTTGCCATTACCATCGCCATTGACTGGCGGTTCGTTCTGGCTGTCGTACTCCTCGTCCTGGCGCTACTACTCAAGTAGCCAAACCCCGGCAGGGAATCCACCCCTGCCGGATGACGCCAGTATAGCGCGGTTTCGCACCCGCAGTGGGGCAGATTGCGATGAGCCGGTTCAGGCAGGTGGCCCACCCATTCCACCTATCCCAGCTCTCTCTGGAGGCTGTGGCCCGTTCATCGCGTTCTTTTCTTTGCGATGAGAGGGTTAAACAAACGGGGCCACGAACAACCGCCACGCAATTCCCCGCTTCTGCTTTGCGAGGAATATCCACGCTCTGTGCATACTGGAGGACGGAAGAGGTGGCCCGGCTGAGCGCAGTTCCAGGCAAGCCCTTTCTTTTCAAGACCATTGGATCTCAAGCTCTTGAAAACAGAGATTTTAAGCGCCGCAACCATCTGCTATTTGCCTAAAAAAAAGAGATTTACGAACCTTTGACAGCCCCCCCGGGGGTGGGGTGGGGGTAGGACGCGGCGCCAGGCGCGCAACGCCCTCTCCAAAAACATCAGGGACGTCCTGGCGGACGCCCCTGATGCTTGAATTGCTGTCTTACTTGGAGCCGTGGAACTCGCCGTGCTTCTCTTCGAGCGCGGCCTGCGCGGCCGCTAACCGCGCCGTGAGCAGACGGAACGGAGAGCACGACACGTAGTTCAGGCCGATGCGGTGGCAGAACTTGACGCTCTCGGGATCGCCGCCGTGCTCGCCGCAGATGCCCACCTTGAGGTTGGCGCGGGTGCCGCGGCCCTTCTCGACGGCGCCCTTCACCAGTTGGCCCACGCCCACCTGGTCGAGGGTGGCGAAGGGGTCCTGCTTGAAGATGCCCGCCTTGAGGTACGCCGGCAGGAAGTTGTTGATGTCGTCGCGGGAGATGCCGAAGGTGGTCTGGGTCAGATCGTTGGTGCCGAACGAGAAGAACTCGGCCTCCTCGGCGATCTGGTCGGCGGTGAGGGCGGCGCGAGGAATCTCGATCATCGTGCCCACCTTGTAGTCCACCTTGGTCTTCTTCTCCGCGAACACTTCATCCGCGATGCGGCGCACGATCGAGGCCTGATTGCGCATCTCTTCGATCGAGCCGATCAGCGGAATCATGATCTCGGGATGCGGCTCGCCGCCCTTCGACTTGACCTGGATGGCCGCCTCGATGATGGCCCGGGCCTGCATCTCGGTGATCTCGGGGAAGGTGATGCCCAGGCGGCAGCCACGCAGGCCGAGCATGGGATTCATCTCGTGCAGCTCTTCCACGCGATGCAGCAGCGTGCGGAGTTCCTTGAGCTTAGGGCTCTTGGGCTTGGACTCTTCCAGGCGGGCAATCTGGACGAGCAGATCTTCGCGCTTGGGCAGGAACTCGTGCAGCGGCGGATCGAGCAGGCGGATGACCACCGGCAGCCCATCCATCGCTTTGAAGAGGCCGGCGAAGTCGGAGCGCTGCATGGGCAGCAGCTTCTTGAGGGCCGCGCGGCGATCCTTCTCGTTGTTGGCCAGGATCATGGTGCGCATGTGGCCGATGCGGTCCTCGGCAAAGAACATGTGCTCGGTGCGGCACAGGCCGATGCCCTGCGCGCCGAAGGCGCGGGCGGTCTTGGCGTCGCGCGGAATGTCCGCGTTGGCCCACACCTGGAGGCGGCGGGAGGGATCGACCCAGCTCATGAACTTGACCAGATCGGGGTCGTTGGGCTGGGCTTCGAGGGTCTTGAGCTGGCCGGCGATGACCCGGCCGGTGGTGCCGTCCAGCGAGATGTAGTCGCCCTGGCGGTAGGTCTTGCCCTTGACGCGCAGCTCCTTCTTGGCTTCGTCGACAGTGCAGTCGCCGGCGCCGGCCACGCAGCACTTGCCCATGCCGCGGGTCACGACTGCGGCGTGGGAGGTCATGCCGCCACGCGAGGTGAGGATGCCATCGGCGACTTCCATGCCGGCGATGTCCTCGGGGGTGGTCTCGCCGCGCACCAGGATGACGGACTTGTAGACGCCCTTGTTCTTCATCTTGACCGCTTCTTCGGCGGTGAAGACGATCTGGCCCACGGCGGCGCCGGGCGAAGCGGGCAGGCCGGTGGCGAGCACTTCAACCTTCTCGCCCTTTTCGATAAGGCGGGGAACCAGGAAGTCGTAGAGCTGATTGGGCTCGACGCGGAAGACGGCCTCTTCCTGCGTGATCAGGCCTTCCTTCACCATGTCGATGGCCACGCGGACAGCGGCCAGGCCGGTGCGCTTGCCGTTGCGCGTCTGCAGCATGTAGAGCTTGCCATCCTGGATGGTGAACTCGAAGTCCTGCATGTCGCGATAGTGCTTTTCCATGCGCTTGGTGATGTCCTTGAGCTGCTGGTAGACATCGGGCATGGCCTTTTCGAGTTCGCTGATCGAGAGCGGGGTGCGCACGCCGGAGACCACGTCCTCGCCCTGCGCGTTCATCAGGTACTCGCCAAAGAAGGCGTGCTCGCCGGTGGCCGGGTTGCGGGTGAAGCCCACGCCGGTGCCGGAGTTCTCGCCCAGGTTGCCGAAGACCATGGCCTGCACGTTGACGGCGGTGCCGAGCCAGTCGTCGATGCGGTTGATGCGGCGGTAGGTCTTGGCGCGCTCGTTCTGCCAGCTCCGGAACACGGCGTTACGGGCCTCCACGAGCTGCTCCATCGGGTTCTGCGGGAAGTCCTTGCCGGTTTCCTTCTTCACCAGCTTCTTGTATTCGGCGATGATCTCCTTGAGCGTGTCGGCGGTCAGGTCATAGTCGAACTTGACCTTCTTCTTGGCCTTGAAGCCGTCGAAGATGTGCTCGAACTTCTTCTTGGGAACATCCAGCACGACGTCGCCGAACATCTGGATGAGGCGGCGATAGGAGTCGTAGGCGAAGCGGGGATTGTTGGTGCGCTTGGCCAGCGCTTCCACGGCCTTGTCATTCAGGCCGAGGTTGAGGATGGTGTCCATCATGCCGGGCATGGAGAACTTGGCGCCGGAGCGGACGGAGACGAGCAGCGGATTGTCGCCCGCGCCCAGCTTCTGGCCCTGCAGGGCCTCCAGCTTGGAGAGCGCTTCCTTCATCTCCTTGTCGATCTGCGGGCTCACCTTGCCGCGCATGTACTCGCGGCAGGCCTCGGTCTGGATGGTGAATCCCGGAGGCACGGGAAGGCCGGCGAGCGTCATCTCCGCCAGGCCGGCGCCTTTGCCGCCCAGCACGTCCTTCATCTTGCCGTGACCGTCGGCTTGGCCGTCGCCAAAAAAGTAGACGTATTTCTCAGTTTTCGTCGAGCCTGCCGTCTCGGCAGGCGCCTGCTCCAGAACGCCCTGCGCCATGGAAGAAAGCCTCCGTGTCCTGATTTTTCACCCCGGTTGCATGTCGAGTGCCGAGGTCCCCTCGTGCATCTTGTCCCAGCAGTAGACTCCGTCGCCGGAGTCCGCATGCCGCGCAGACAGTCCATCGGTCAGGGTAACGGATCGGGAGCTCAGGATTCCGTTGCGAGGAGGTTGAACTGAGCGCGCGAGTGAACCACGACAGCGGACCGCGCCGTGCAGGCACTTCAAGTCACTACCACTGTTAACTTCCTCAGTATACGATTGCCTGTGCCAGGCGTCACAAGGGCCGGAGATCCAGGATGAGCAGCCACCCCCACAGCGCTTCCCTTGCCCGCGCCGAGGCATTCGCCGCGCGGCTGGGGCTGCGGATCCCCATCCTGCTGGCACCGATGGCGGGAGCCTGCCCTGCATCGCTCTCCATCGCCGTTGCCGAAGCCGGCGGCATGGGTGCCTGCGGCGCCTTGCTCATGCAACCAGGCGCCATTCGCGAGTGGGCGGCGGAGTTCCGCGCCGGCTCTGACGGCGAGTTCCAGATGAACCTCTGGATTCCCGGCCCAGCGCCGGTGCGCGATGCGGCGTCTGAGGCGCGCCAGCGGGAGTTCCTGGCGCAGTGGGGACCGCCCGTTGCGGCGGAGATGGGCGACGGCGTCCTGCCCGATTTCGCCGCCCAATGCCAGGCTCTGCTCGAGGTGAGCCCCCGCGCCATCTCGTCGATCATGGGCCTGTATGCGCTGGAGTTTGTCGCCCAGATGAAGGCGCGCGGGATTCTCTGGTTCGCGACCGCCACGACGGTGGCAGATGCCCGCGCCGCCGAGGCTGCCGGCGCCGATGCGGTCATCGCGCAGGGCGCGGAGGCCGGCGGTCACCGCGGCAGCTTTCGCGCGGAAGACGCCGAGGCGGAGGCGGTGGGCCTGTTCGCCCTGCTGCCGCAGATCTGTGACGCAGTGGCGATTCCGGTGATCGCCGCCGGGGGCATCAGCGACGGGCGCGCCGTGGCAGCGGCACTGTTGCTGGGGGCAAGCGCGGCGATGGTCGGCACCGGGTTTCTGCGCGCCCCGGAGGCGAAGATCCATCCCGCCTGGGCCGAACGCATCGCTCGCGCCCAGGCGCATGAGACCTGCCTGACGCGGGCCTTCAGCGGCCGGGCGGGGCGGGCAATCCGGACCAAGTATGTGGAGGCCGCCGACGCGCCGGATGCGCCGCCGGCCGCTCCCTATCCGGTGCAGCGCGGCTACA
>JAJZCY010000106.1 GCA_021828835.1 Acidobacteriota bacterium
ACGACGGTTTTGCCCACGCCGGCGCCGCCGAAGAGGCCGATCTTGCCGCCCTTGAGGAAGGGTTGGATGAGGTCGATGACCTTGATGCCGGTCTCGAACATCTCTTCGCTGGTGGACTGCTCGTCGAAGAGCGGGGCAGGGCGGTGGATGGGCATGCGCATGTGCTCGCCGATGGGGCCGAGCTCGTCCACCGGCTCGCCGATGACATTGATGATGCGGCCCAGCGTTTCTTTGCCCACCGGCACGCGGATGGGGCCGCCCAGGTCGATGGCCTTCATGCCGCGGACCATGCCATCGGTGGCCTCCATGGCCACGGTGCGCACGCGGCCCTCTCCCAGGTGCTGCTGCACCTCGAGGATCACGTTGATGGGCATGGGGGTGTCAAAGCCCTCGCTGGTGACGCGCAGCGCCTGGTAGATGGGAGGCATGGTCGCCTCTTCGAATTGAACGTCCACGGCCGGGCCGGAGACCTGAATTACCTTGCCGATGTTTTGTGCCATTTTCGAACAGCTCCTAGCTTCTAGCTCCTAGCTTCCAGCCGCTTCAGCTTCTGCCTTCGCCCGGTACATCGTACGGGCGGGAAAGCTAGAGGCTGGAAGCTATCAGCTGGAAGCTGCCTTTCTCACAGCGCCGCGGCGCCGCTGACAATCTCGATAATCTCCTTGGTGATGGCCGCCTGGCGCACGCGGTTCATGTGCAGCGTGAGCGCGTCGATCATCTCCGAGGCGTTGTTGGTGGCCGAGTCCATGGCCGTCATGCGGGCGGCGTGCTCGGCGGCTACCGATTCCGACATCGCGTGATACAGCATGGCGAAGATGTATTGCGGCAGCAGCCCCTTGAACAGCTCCTCGGGCGACTGCTCGTAGATGTAGTCCACATCCGCGGTGCCGAACTTCCTGGCCTCTTCCTCGATCTCCGCGGTGTCGGCCGCTTCTATCTCGATGCCCGCCGAACGCGCGGCTTCGGCGGCGCGCTCTTTCTCTTCCTTGCTGGGCTCGACCGCGCCCGCAACCTGCTGCTTGCCGATCTCGATCAGCGGCAGCAGCTTCTCGACGACCAGGCGTTGGGAGATGACGGACTTGAACTCGTTGTAGACGATGTAGGCGGCATCAATCTCCTCGTGCACGTAACGGTCGATGATGTTGCGCGCCAGCTCCTGCACGCGCGAGGCTTCGAGGTTGGTGAGCATGCCGGGATGATCGCCGGTGACCTCGACGGGACCTTTGCGTGCTTCTCTGACGTTGCGCGTTACGCCGTTTTCGTCGGTCTTCTCGGTGTAACTTGCCACCGGAAAGCGGCGGCGCAACTGATCGCGGCCCTTGCGCCCCACCGCCTCGATGTCGATCTCCTTGTCCGGATTGCCCTGGATGAATTGATAGGCGGTTTTCAGGATGTTGGAGTTGAAAGCGCCGGCAAAGCCCTTGTCGCCGCTGACGACGACCAGCAGTACGCGTTTCTCCGGCCGCGTGAGGAACAGCGGGTGTGCCAAATTACCGGTGGATTCGTCAAAGATATCGACGCGCCGCACCAGCGACTGCAGCACGCTGGTGATCATGCGCGCATAGGGACGCGCGGCCAGGGCGCGCTCCTGGGCGCGGCGCAGCTTGGCGGCCGAGACCATCTTCATGGCCTTGGTGATCTGCCGCGTGTTCTTCACACTGCGGATGCGGCGTCGTAAGTCGAGAACGTTGGCCATACGTGCTTCGCCAGCTCCTAGCTTCTAGCTCCTAGCTTCTAGCTGATCGTGCTGCTATTAGCCGGTCGCGTCTCCATCTGTCCCGTCTCATGCCGGAATCCCGCCGAGTCGGTTCTGTTCGTTCCTGCGGTTCCTAGCTAGCAGCTGGAAGCTAGTAGCTAGAAGCTGCTGTTACGCCGTAGCCGCCTGCAACTCCGCCACAAAGCCCGCCTTGTATTCCTTCAAGGCGGCGTGCAGCTTGTTGCGGACATCGTCGTCAAGTTGCTTTTTGGCCGTGAGCTCGTCCAGCAGACCGCTCTGGGCGGTGGCGAAGTATTTGTGCAGGCCATCCTCGAAGGCGCGGATATCTTCCACGCGCAGATCGTCCAGGTAGCCCTGCGTGCCGGCGAAGAGCACCACCACCTGCTGCTGCCAGGTGAGGGGGTGGAACTGCGGCTGCTTGAGCAGTTCGGTCAGGCGCTGGCCGCGGTTGAGCTGCTTCTGGGTGAGCGGATCGAGGTCCGAGCCGAACTGCGCGAAGGCCGCCAGCTCGCGGTACTGGGCGAGGTCGAGCTTGAGCGTGGAGCCCACCTGCTTGGTGGCCTTGATGGCCGCGGAGAAGCCCACGCGCGAAACCGAGAGGCCCACGTTGACCGCCGGACGCACGCCGGAGTTGAACAGGTCGGTCTCCAGGAAGATCTGGCCGTCGGTGATGGAGATGACGTTGGTGGGAATGTAGGCCGAGACGTCGCCGGCCTGGGTTTCGATGACCGGCAGCGCGGTGAGCGAACCGCCGCCGCGGGCCTTGCTCATCTTGGCCGAGCGCTCCAGCAGGCGGGAGTGGAGATAGAAGACGTCGCCGGGGTACGCCTCGCGGCCCGGCGGACGGCGCAGCAGCAGCGAGATTTCGCGATAGGCCATGGCGTGCTTGGAGAGATCGTCGTACATCACCAGCGCGTGCTTGCCGTTGTCGCGGAAGTACTCGCCCAGGGCGGTGGCGGCGTAGGGCGCAAGGTAGAGCATGGGTGCGGGCTCGGAGGCCGAGGCGGCCACGATGATGGTGTGGCCCATGGCGCCGGCTTCGGTCAGCGTCTGCACCACCTGCGCGATGGACGAGCGCTTCTGTCCGATGGCGCAGTAGATGCAGATGAGATCGTTCTTGGCGTTATTGATGATGGTGTCGAGCAGCACGGCGGTCTTGCCGGTCTGGCGGTCGCCGATGATCAGCTCGCGTTGGCCGCGGCCGATGGGAATCATGGCGTCGATGGCCTTGAGACCGGTGGCCATGGGCTCGCGCACGCCCTGGCGGTCGATGATGCCGGGGGCCAGGCGCTCGACGGGGAGGGTCTGGGTGGTGGCGATGGGACCCTTGTCGTCGATGGGCATGCCCAGCGCGTTGACCACGCGGCCGATCATGGCGTCGCCCACGGGCACGCTCAGAATCTTGCCGGTGCGCTTGACCTCCTGGCCTTCCTTGAGCTCGGTATACTCGCCCAGGATGACGGCGCCTACCTGGTCTTCTTCCAGGGAGAGCGCCAGGCCAGCCACGCCGTGGGGGAAGCTGAGCAGCTCGCCTGACATCACTTTGTCGAGACCGTGGATGCGGGCGATGCCGTCGCCCAGCGAGGTGATCGTCCCGACCTCGTCGACCTGGACCTTGGAATCGTAGTTCGCGATCTGCTCGCGAAGGAGTTGTGTAATCTCGTCTGCCTTGATCTGAGCCATGTCGTTCCTCAAGAGAGCAGAGAACAGAGATCAGAGATCAACTCACCCACGGCTAGATCAGCCCTGCGATAGAACGGTCTCTGCTTCGGTTCCCTTTATCTCCTAACCTCTCCACTTCAAAATCAAATCTGCTTATGGGGCTGGAAACCCTGATCTCTGATCTCCGACCCCTGATCTCTGTTGATTCAGCCCGCCAGCTCTTCCCGCAGCCGTTGCAGCCGGCCGCGCAGCGACCCGTCATAGACGGTGGAGCCGATGCGCACCACCGTGCCGCCCAGGATCGACTTATCCTGCTTGAAGGTGGCCTCCACGCGTCCGCCGGCCAGCTTACCAATTTCGGCCAGCAGCGCGTCGCGTTCCTCTGTGCCCAGTGCGCGCGCGGTCACGATCTCCGCGGGGTGAATGCCCAGCTTCTCCTGGAGCAGTTGGCGGTAGGCTGCGCCTACCTCTGCCACCGCGCCGATGCGGGCGTTGTCGATCAGCACCGCGATCAGGTTGCGCAGCTCGCGCTGCATCCCGAGCTTCGCATTCAACTTGTCGAGAATCGAGACCTTTTGCGCCGCGCGAATGGCCGGGTTCACGAAGAACTCGCGCAGCTCGTGGCTGCCCTCCCAGGTGGCGAGAAAGTCGGCGAGCTGCCGGTCGATGGCCGTGGTATCAAGCTTCGCTGCTGTGACCACATCGAGGAAAGCGCTGGCATAGCGCGTGACAAAGGCTGCCATTACTTCTTTCCTCCATTGCGGGCGTCGGAGGCGACCTGCCCGATAAATTCGTCGATCAATGCGCGGTCGGTCTCCGGGGTCAGCTCCATTTGCTTGGAAGCGTGCTCGATGGCCAGGTCGGCGGCGAAGCTGCGCAGGGTGCGTTTGGCGTGCGTCGAGGCGGCGGCAATCTCCTGCTCGGCCGAGGCCAAGATGCGTTCGCTCTCTTCCTGAATAGAAGCCTTGATGCGCTGCTCGTCGGCCAGGCTTTCCTGCTCCACCTGGGCGCGAAATGCCGCAATCTCCTGATCCAGCCCCGCCAACTTGGCTTCGACCGCGCTCATGCGCTGGCGCGCCTCTTCGCTCGCCTTGCGGGCCTCATCGAGACTGAAGTGAAGCGTCTGTCTGCGCTTGTGCAGGATCTTCGGCATCATGCGCGTAAGCGGAATCACGATGGCCAGGAAGATGATGAGAAAGTTGATGGCCAGAAAGAGTTGCCGCGCTGCCGGCTCGCTGATGTTCAGAATGTGCGCCAGCTTGTGCACCACCGGAGCGTTCAGGAAGCCCTGCTCCTGCTTCTCCTCCGCGCGAGGGGTTTCGGTGGCGTCAGGGTTTTGCGCCGGATTCACCACGGCATGGGCCGGCGGAGCCGCAACCGGCTGCTGCTGCGCGGTGCAGGGCAGCGACCAAGGCACCCATGCGAGGATGGCCAGCAGCATCAGGCCGGAAAGACGTGCGGGGAAACCGAACGTGCAGGCAGGAATTCTCACCGTGCCCCCTCCACTGCCATGGGCAGAACAGCCCGGGCGGCCTGGCGGCCCAACTCGGCGGCTGCGGACTGAATGAACTGCCGCGCGGCGGCGGTTTCGGATTCGATCTCGTTCTTGGCCTGGGTCACCCGCTGGCTGGCGTTCTTGCGTGCCACTTCCAAGGCCGCGTCGCGTTCCGCATACCATTGGCTGACGCGCTGTTCGCGGAGCTTGAAGGCCTCGGCGCGGGCCAGGCGCAGCTTCTCGGCGTATTCGGCGGTCTTGGCTTCGGCCTCGGCAATTGCGCGCTGCGCTTCTTCCATGGCGCCCAGGGTGAGGGCGCGGCGTCGCGCCAGCGTGGCGGTCAGCGGGCCCTGGACCAGGAACTCATAGGCGATGACCAGCACCAGAAACAGAAGGGCCGTAGGAACCGAGCCCAGCAGCAGGTTCCCTACCTCTTGAAAGAGGGAGGGCTGCGGCGCGGGCACAGCGGCAGTGGCGATGGCGCCCACCAGTAGCGCGCCGACTTGTTGAAGAATCACTTGCATGTGGGAAGGGGACGAGCTCCAGCTTTCCTGTAAATTCACCCAGGTGGAACAACCATTTGTACCAAGAGAGCACACGTTGGGTCAACGCAATGGAACCGTTTGACCGCGGGCCTGTGACTGGAGTCACGGGAGGGGCTTCCAGACTGGCTGAGGATGCAGATTTTTTGCGTAAAAAGCTTGATTTTGTCTTAAATCGGCCTACACTATGTTTACCACCTAGACCCGGTCCAGGGTCCAGCGGGCGCCGATTTCGGGAAACCTTCCACTCCCGAGACCGGTTGCCCGCTTCTTAATTTTTGGGGCATTCTCCCCCGCAATTCCTTTACAGGCACTTTCTTGTTTTCTGGTTGGCTTCAGGTGGCTCTTAGCGCCTGGGTTTCACGACCGCTTTGTCCACGGTCAGCAGCCCCTGCGCCCGCAGCCAGTTCTCCAGCAGGCCCGGCCACTGGTCGAGGGCGGCATCTCCCCGGCCCAGGCCGCTGCCATGCGCGCCGTTGGCGAAGATATGGATCTCGGCGGGCACGCCCGCCCTTTCCAGGGCGTTGATGAACTTCAGGCTCTGCTCGATGGGAACCGTGCGGTCATTCCAGGTGTGATAGAGGAAGGTGGGAGGCGTGTCCTTGGTGACGAACAGCGTGGGAGAGTACTCCGCCTGGAGTTTCTTGCACGCGTTGTCTGGAATCTTGAACAGGGTGCAGTAGCTCAGGTGGGGGGTGTCCGGGGTGATGGCGTCCAGCCAGGGATAGCCCAGGGCCAGGTAATCCGGCCGGCTGGAGACGCGCTCCACCGGGTCGGAGGCGTTGGGGTCGCCGGGAACAGGTTTGGTGCCGGCCAGCGCGGCCAGGTGGCCGCCCGCCGAGAAGCCGATGGCCACAATCCGGTCCGGAGCGATGTGGAACTGCGCCGCATTGGCCCGGACCTCCTGGATGGCGCGCCGCGCGTCGAGCAGCGGCACGGGCATCATGTATCCGTGAGCGGGCAGCCGGTAGGCCACGATAAAGGCTTTGAAGCCGCGGGCCGCGAACCAGGCGGCAAAGTCACGGCCCTCCAGGTCTCCGGCCAGGTGCTCGTAGCCGCCGCCCGGGAAGATCAGCACGGCCGATCCGTTGGCGGTGCCGGCGCGGGGAGAAAATACCGTCAGCGTGGGGATGTCGTAGCAACTGCTGCCGTTGGATTGGGGCGGGGTGCCTGGCCAGAGGGGTAGGGTCTGGATGCCGAGGAAGGGGTTGTCGGTGCCGGGCGTGGAGCAGGAAGGGGTTGCGGCCTGCGCCTGAGTGCTTAGGGTCATGAGTGCCAAGACGCCAAGGGCGAAGAGTTGCTTCATGGGACCTCCGGGCAAATCTTCGTCGATTATAAAGAGGAGAGGTCAGACCTCGGGCTCAGGGAAGGATCGATGTTCCTGGAAGGCCGTTGTGGTGGTTTGTGGCCTCACCGCCGTCAGCGGATTTCAGAGGGGCAGCAGCGCATGTCCGGGGCACTGTTTTTCCGCCAGCGCGCAGAGCCGTTCGGCCAGGTCGGTTCCGTAGCGTCCGAAGTAGTAGGCTGCGGCGTGTACGCGCTCCTGCCGCACCCCGCCAGGGCACAGGGCGGTGGCGATGGTCTGCGCGTGCCTGGCCAGCGACGCCTCCTTCTGCAACTGGAAGTTCTCGGCCATGGTGCGCAGACGGCTCATCTGATACTGCATCTTGCTGGCCGCGGTTTCGGCGCTCTTGCCCAGGGCCTCATCCTGCGCGCGCATCCACTCGAGCAGCGCATCCAGCTCGGCATCCAGAGCTTTGCTGGCGGTTTCCAGCCGCTGGCGTCCCGCGGCGGGCATGGCCTGGTCGGCCAGCAGCTTGGCGAGTCCGTGCTCGTCTTCCCGGAGAACCTGCTCCAGCGTGAGGCCATGCTTCTGCATGAGCTCGGCCACATTCGGCTCGATCAGCGTGGCCGAGAGCCGAGGTTCTGAGGTGGTCTGCCGTCCCAGGATCTTCTGGTACAGCACCTCCGACTGGCCGAAGTAGGCGATCTCCGCCGGGCCGCCCACGATCAGCGAGGTGGAGAGGAGGTAGTCCTGAAAGATCGGGCGCAGCAGCGCGGAGGGCGAGATCCGCTCCGGCTCGGCTTCGAGGATCCCCACCAGATCGGCGGTCGTATAGCGGGTGTTGCCGGCCTGCCAGATGCCGTTCGGCTCGGCTGCGCTCGGCTGCGTTCGCTTCAGCGCTATGCGCGCTCCGGTTTTTTCGTCGAGGAGGAAGAGCAGCGACGAATGTTCCAGCACCGCGACCTGCACGTGATATCCGGCCGCCTGGAGGGCGGCGTCGCGTTCCAGCAGGGCGGCGTGGAACTCGTCGGCGCGCTCGATGGCCGGGCGCAGCACCGGCGCGCCCAGGCGATGAAAGTCGCGTCCGCTCGCGTCCAGAATGAGCAGTCCCTGCGCCGCGAAGATGCGTGCATAGAACTCCGCGAAGGCCTGGCCGAGGGTCTTGCCTGGCTGATAGGCCGCGGCCAGAGCGTCGGCTGCCTCGGAAGCTCCCAGAATCTCCTGAGCCCGTTCCACCAGCGGGAGCACCGACTCGTCCAGCACCAGGCCGCCTACCGGCCGCGGCGCATGGGGTTCGGCGGTGTACTCCAGCCGCTCCATTCCTCGCCGCGCGGGGAAGAGGACGTGATTCACTTCGGCGAAGTCGTGGTCCTCGGTGGCCAACCAGAAAATCGGCACGTGGGGCCGTGCGGCTTGTGTGGCCTGGCGTGCGCGCGCCACCACCGTCGCCATCTTAAGAGGGGTGAAGAGCGGTCCACCGAAGAGGGTGACCTGCTGCCCGGTGACCACTGTGCCCGCGCCGCCCCGCAGGGCCTCCAGCGCATTGGCTGTGCTCGGCCCGGGATTCTGCTCCGCAAGCAGCCGCACCAGCTCCGGCCAGTGCTCCGGAACGGCGGGCCGCTGCTGCCAGCGTCCATCCCAGGGCAGGGAGGCGTAGAACTTGCGGATGTGGCCATCCCCGGCGCAGAAATCCCGGTAGAGCCGGGAGGCCCCGGGCACCTGCGTCACAGGAATGCAATCGGCGGTCTGCTGGTCGGTCACGCTCAATCTTTCGCCTTGGGGAAGTTTTTTGGAATGCCCGCTGAACGGTGGCCCTCGTTTAGGATGCCACGCCGGGCCCTCGCGGTGCAGAAGTTCTGGGCGGTCGCAAGGCGGAAAGAACTGCATTCATGTTCCCTGGAGACCGGCGCGTATATTCTTGTTCCAGCAAGTGTTTTTTCGATGTTCCCGGTGGAGAGAGGTAGGTTCATGTCCCCAAAGCAGCCCCGCAAAGCGGCTCCGGCCGCGCGAAAAACCGTCCGCTCGTCGCGTGCCTCCGGCAGTGCCGTGGTTGCCAAGAAAAGTGCGCGCGCAGCCGCCGCGGTTGCGCCGAAGAAGCGCCGCTCCGCTGCGTCTGAAGCCGCAGCCAAGGCGGCGCCCGCGCCGGAGCGAGCGCGCGTGCTCAGCTCCAAGGTTGTGTTCGACGGCCCGCTCTTTCGCGTTGTGCGCGACCACATCGTGGAGCCCACGGGTCTGGACGCGGTCCGCGACGTGGTTCGCCACAACGGCAGCGTGGTGATCCTCGCGGTGGATAAATCCACCAAAAAGAAAGATCCGTGGATTGTGATGGAGCGGCAGTACCGCCACGCGGCCAACCAGTTCCTGTGGGAGATTCCGGCCGGCAAGATCGAGGCCGGGGAAGATCCGCTGGCGGGCGCCAAGCGCGAACTGGCCGAAGAGACTGGCTACCAGGCGCGCAAATGGCGTTTGCTGGCCGAGTACTACGCCAGCCCCGGCTTCGTGGGCGAGGCCATGCTGCTGTATCTCGCCGAGGATCTCTATGTAGGTGGGGAAGGTGATGTGCAGCCGGACGAGGATGAGCGCATCGAGCTTCGCCTGGTGCGGCTCTCCGAGCTTCTCAAGATGATCGAGAAGGGCGCGATTCACGATGGCAAGACGCTCAACGCGGTTTTGCTCTACGCCTGGCTGCACGGGCGCAAGCGCAAGAAGTAAGCCAGCAGCAGATAGTTGCACGCGAAGGCGGAGGGAACGTGCCCTCCGCCTTCGCCTTTTCTGTTCCTCGCGATTCCACCTTGTGAAATTGCCAGCGCAATTTTGAAAAAACCTTTGCACTCATTTTCCCGTCATATCTTCCATCGGTGTGAGATTCCATTCAAGACACCTGAAATTCCCGCAAGACCCAAAGGAAGGCAGGAGCCTGTGGCTCAGTACAAAGGCAAGGTGAAGTGGTTCAACAACGCCAAAGGCTACGGATTCATCGGTCGTGACGATGGGCCGGATGTGTTCGTCCACTACTCGGCAATTCAGTTGGACGGATATAAAACGCTCAAAGAAGGCGATGAGGTAGAGTTCGACATCGTCGAGGGTCAGAAGGGTCCCCAGGCGGACGCAGTGGTTCGCTACCGGGACAGCGCCCACAGCGCAGCCTGACGGCAAGCAGGTGCGGGGTTCCGCGTAAGTTCGCCTCCCGGCGAAGTGCGTTCGGTGCGCCCGCGCGGATTTGTCACAACCAATTTTCTCCCGGTCTACGCTCCCGTTGCGCGTCGCGTGTCGCGGTTCGTGTACCGGTCCGGTTAACTCGCTCTTCCCGGGCCTCCTGGTCCATACTTCTGGCGGAGACCTGAGGATGGACAATCGGACGATGGCGCGTCTGCTCGATGAGACGGCCGACCTGATGGAGATTGATGGGGCCGACAGCTTCCGTGTGCGCAGCTATCGCCGCGCCGCCGAGGCCGCCGCCCAGACCACGGTGGATTTGTGCGCCGCGGCCGCGGAGACGGCTCGCCTGCTGGAGGTTCCCGGCATCGGCAAGAGCATGGCCGCGAACCTGCAGGCCATTGTCTCTACCGGCTCCTTTCCCCTGCGCAACGAACTGCTGGCCCGCTACGGGGCCGGCGTGCTTGAGTTACTCAAGCTGCCCGGCATGGGCCCCAAAACCGTGGCCCTGTTCTGGGACGCGGCCAAAATCTCCACCATCGATCAACTTGCGGAAGCCATTGCCGCCGGACGCCTTGCCGGTTTGCCGCGCATGGGCGCAAAGCAGATCGAAAAGATCCGCAAGGGCATTGAGGACTATCGCCGCTCGGCGGGGCGCTGCCGCATCGACATCGCCGACGCCGAGGCGCGCAGCCTCTGCGCGTATCTGCTGGCCTTTCCGGGCATCGAGCGCGTGACTCCGGCGGGTTCGCTGCGCCGCGGGCGCGACACGGTGGGCGATCTCGACCTGCTTGCCACGGGGCCGGCCTGCGCGCCCGGCAACACCGCCGCCGCAGTTGAGTATGTCGCCGCCTATCCCGGCCTTCAGGACATTCTCGCCAAAGGCGAGAACAAAGTCAGCTTCCACGTGCATGGCGGATTGCAGGTGGATGTGCGGCTGTTGCCCAGCGAGTCCTACGGCGCGGCCCTGCAATACTTCACCGGCTCCAAGGCGCACAACGTGGCGCTGCGGCAGCGCGCGCTCAAGATGGGCTACACGCTCAGCGAGTGGGCGCTGGCGCGGCTCGACGACAACACGCCGGTTGCGGCCGCCAGCGAAGAGGAGATCTACGCGGCGCTGGGCGCGGCTTGGATTCCGCCTGAGATGCGCGAAAACCTGGGGGAAATCGACTGCTGCGCGCAGGACGAATGCCCTCGGCTCGTTTGCCAGAGCGACATACGCGGCGACCTCCACATGCACACCACCGCCAGCGACGGCCGCAACTCCATCCGCGAGATGGCCGAGGCGGCGGTGGCGCGCGGCCTGGGCTACATCGCCATCACCGAACACAGCAAGGCGCTGGCCATGACCGGCGGCCTGGATGAGAAGCGAGCGCTCGAGCATATCGCCCGTATTCGCGAGGTCGATCGCGAGATGGAGGGTCGCCTGCGCATCTTCACCGGCATCGAGGTGGATATTCTCGCCGACGGCGCGCTCGATCTCGACGACGAGGTGCTGGCACAGATGGACGTGGTCATCGCCAGCGTTCACTCGCGCTTCGATCAGCCGCAGGAGGAGATGACCAACCGCGTGCTGCGCGCGATCGAGAATCCCTGCGTTCGCATCCTTGGGCATCCGACCGGACGGCTGCTGTTGCGGCGCGAGCCTTTCGCGATCGACATGGGCGCGGTGCTGCGCCGGGCCGCCGAACTGGGCGTGGCGATGGAGCACAACGCCGCTCCCGAGCGCCTCGACCTCTGCGACCGCGACCTGCGCATGGCCAGGGAGCTGGGCTGCAAGATCGTCATCTCCACCGATGCGCACACCACTGCGGTGGTGGGGCGGATGGAGTACGGCGTACGGCAACTGCGCCGCGCCTGGCTGACGTCCGAGGACGTGCTGAATACGCGCGAGGCAGAGGCATTTCTTAGCGGATTGCGTCCGCGCCGTTGAAATCATCCCGCGCGCCGGCGGTTTCCCGCACGTGGCGTCATCCAGGATGCGCAGGCGAATGCAAAGTCGCAGTGGGCCGCGGGGAGCTAATATCGCCCAATTCTGCGATTCGTGGCGTTTCTCCTATTTTGCTCTCGCCTGCACATGGCGCTTTCGGGAGAGGCCCTAGTGTTTGGACTTTGGCGGGAAGGGCTTGAACATGTCGGCGATATCGATGTAGAGGCGCTTGCGGTTGACCCGGGGCTTGTTCGTGAGTTCGGCTCGCGAAACGCCGCGCCATAGCAATTTCTTTGTCTTCGAGTTGAACATATCGATGATCAGGTGGGCCTTCCGCACGTTGGTGACGGAGGTTGACTCCATCCCACCGGGACCGAAGCCGCCATCTCCCCAGCCCCAGCCGCCCCAGCCCCATCCCATGCCCCAGCCGTCGCCCATCCCGCTGTAGTAGGTTTCTGCTTCCTTCTCGTTGTGGATGTTGTCAGTGGCCATGACTGTGATTTGCCCGCCGCTTGCTACTTGTTTCCAGCCGGCACGCTGAAGTGCGCTATCGACCGCCTGCTTGATGCGGCCGGAATCGAGCTGATTGGAGACACGCACCCGGCCCCAGGAATACGTATGGTAATTGGCAAACTTGATGTGATGGTTATAGTCGACCTTGATGTTGTCTGCATACCCGCGCACGGCGAGCAGGACAAAAGCGGCGCAAGCAGCGAGCGCCAGAAAGGTGCGATGCTTCATCTTCGACTATCCTCCTGATGATTAGAGGATTACTGGAGATTCAGGTTGTTGGGCAGAGAACCTGCCCCGTCGCGTCCGCTCTGAAGATGTGGGACGGTGGGCGGCTAGGGCCTGTTCACACTACCCGAACGGATGGCGTTGCGCGGGAAAATTGCCTCAGACGAGGCGGAGGACGAAGGCTTTGGTGATTCCAAGGCGAGGACGACAACGAAGGA
>JAJZCY010000107.1 GCA_021828835.1 Acidobacteriota bacterium
GCAAGCTTGCCTATCTGGACAAATTCGTCGAATTTGCCTCAAGTGAGGACCGTGACGAGGCGGAAAAGGGATTGCGGGCGAAAAGAGCTCCTCTCGAAAAAGCCGCGCTGGAGCTCGCCGCATCAGGCATCGAATACGACGAGAGAGACCTGCCGCGGTCCTTTCGGGCGGTGAGGCTCGAACACCCGGACGCAGACAGGAAACTGCGTTTGGTCAAGCAGCCTTAGGCCGGCGGCCAGAGCCTCCCGGGGCGGGCGGCGGCAGTGCCGAGAGGCACTTTACGGGGACGCTAGATGGCCGCACCCGCGGGGAGGATTTCGTCCACGTCGATCCACTGCGTGGGGTAGTTGCCGGTGTAGCAGGCGACGCAGTAGCGGTTGGCCTGGTGGCCGTCGCCGCCGTCGCAGCTTGCCAGCAGGCCTTCCAGCGAGAGGTAGGCCAGCGAATCGGCCTCGATGAACCTGCGAATCTCTTCGATGGACTGGTTGGCGGCGATGAGGTCGCGCTTGGAGGGCGTGTCCACGCCGTAGAAGCAGGGCGAGACGGTGGGCGGGCAACTGATGCGCAGGTGGACCTCTTTGGCGCCCGCGCCGCGCACCATGCGCACGATCTTGCGGCTGGTGGTGCCGCGAATGATGGAGTCGTCGATAAGCACCACGCGCTTGCCTTCGAGCAGATTGTGCACGGGGTTGAGCTTGAGGCGCACGCCGAAGTCGCGCACGCGCTGTTCGGGCTCGATGAAGGTACGGCCCACGTAGTGATTGCGGATGAGGCCGAGGCGGAAGGGAATGCCGGCTTCCTCCGCGTATCCGAGAGCCGCGGTGACGCCGGAGTCGGGGACGGGTACGACGACGTCGGCGGGAACACCTGACTCGCGAGCGAGCTGGCGGCCCATGCGGTCGCGCGATTCCTGCACCCAGCGGCCGAAGATGCGCGAGTCGGGCCGGGCGAAGTAGACGTGCTCGAAGATGCAGCTTGCCTGCTGCACGCCGCTGGCGTACTGGCGGCTGGTGACGCCGTCTTCGCTGACCATGACCAGTTCGCCGGGCTGCACGTCGCGCACGTACTCGGCGCGGAGCAGGTCGAAGGCGCAGGTCTCGCTGGCGAAGAGGATGGTGTCGGGAGCGCCGGGATTCTTGATGCGGCCCATGGAGAGCGGGCGGAAACCGCGCGGATCGCGGGCGGCGAAGATGCGATCCCGGGTCATCATGACGATGGAGAAGGCGCCGTCGACCTGGGAGAGCGAGTCGGCGATGGCGTCCACCAGCGAGCCGGCCTTGGAGTGGGCGATGAGCTGGACGATGATTTCGGAGTCGGAGGTGGTCTGGAAGTAGGCGCCGGCGCGCTCCAAGCGGGTACGCAGATTGCCGAGGTTCACCAGGTTGCCGTTGTGGGCGATGGCGATGAGGCCCTTGGTGGAGTCCACGCGGATGGGCTGCGCGTTGAGCAGCGCCGAGTCGCCGGTGGTGGAGTAGCGGGTGTGGCCGATGGCCATGGTGCCGGGGAGCTTGGCCAGCACGTCCTCGGTGAAGATCTCGGAGACCAGACCCATGCCCTTGATGTTGGCGAGTCGCTGGCCGTCGGCGGTAGCGATGCCGGCCGACTCCTGGCCGCGATGCTGGAGCGCGTAGAGGCCCAGATAAGCTTCGCGGGCGGCGTCGGGGTGGCCGTGGATGGCCATGACACCGCACTCCTCGTGGAGGGTATCGGCGTCGCTTGATTGGGGTTCGCGGTTCGCTGCTTGCGCCGCGCCTTCGCAGCGCAGCGCGTCGGTTAGATCGTGCTCGCCTTCCACGCCTTGAAACAACCAGCGGTTCATGCGTGGACCTCGTCGTGGAGATGGGATTCGAGCGCGGTGGCCCAGGGCTTGCCAAGCTCCGCCAGGGTGGCGGCGATGAACGGCTCGCGATCGACGGTGATCTCCAGACGGCTGCCGCCGGTGACGCCGACGCGGGCGGCGAAGAAGTTGTGCTCGCGGGCCAGCTTTTCGATGTCGTGCAGCTTATGGGGATCGGCGGTGACGATCACCGTGGAAGCGGGCTCGGCAAAGAGGCCGAAGAGGGGATGGACCTGGAGCGACTGATCCTGCTCGACGGTGACGCCGATGCCGCTCTGGACGGCGGACTGGGCGAGCGCGACGGCAATGCCGCCGTCGGAGATGTCGCGCGCCGAGTGCACGAGGCCGCGCCCGGCGAGGGCGACGAGCAGATGCTGGAGGTCGATCTCCGCGTCGAGATTGAGCGGCGGAGGCGCGCCCCACACGCCGCCGAGAACGACCTTGGCATATTCGGAAGAGCCGAAGGCAGCGAGCTCCGCCTGCGCGGTCTCTTCGTTTTCTTCGAGCGATTCGGGAACCACCTCGGGCTGATCGCCGAGCACTACGGGCGCAAAGCTGTCGTGGCCGGGCACGTGGCCTTGCGGCGGAGGCACCGCGAGCTTGGGATTGGGTTCCTCGCGGGGAATCGGCCAGAGCAGGACGACGGCGTCGCCGGCCTTCTGGAAGTGCGCCGGTATGGCCTTGCTGACATCGTCGAGGATGCCGACGATACCGAGCACCGGCGTGGGATAGATGCCTTCGCCGCGGGTCTCGTTATAGAGGGAGACGTTGCCGCCGGTGATGGGCGTGCGCAGCGCAGTGCAGGCGGTGGCGATGCCGTCAATGGCCTCGGAGAGCTGGGCCATGATCTCGGGCTTTTCAGGATTGCCGAAGTTGAGGCAGTTGGTTGCAGCCACTGGGGTTGCGCCGGTGCAGGCAACCTTGCGGGAGGCCTCGGCGACGGCGTGCATGGCGCCCAGTTTGGGCTGGAGGGCGCACCAGCGGCCGTTGCCGTCGAGCGCCATGGCCAGGCCGCGCTCGTGGCCTTCGCTGCCGGTGCCCTTGATGCGCATGACGCCGGCTTCGCCGCCGGGGCCCTGCACGGTGTTGGTCTGCACCATGGAGTCGTACTGCTCGTGGATCCAGCGCTTGGAGCAGGTATTGTCGCAGCCGAGCAGTTGCTTGAGGTCGGCGGTGAAGTCGCGCTCGGCACCGAGGGCGGCGACGATCTCTTCCGGCGGGTCGAGCGGGAAGGGCGACTTCCAGAGGCCGATGGGGCGGTGATAGAGCGGCGCGTCGTCGGTGAGGGATTCGTTGGGGATGTCGGCCACCAGCACGCCGTGATGGCGGATGCGCAGGCGCGGCTCGGGGCGGACGGTGCCGACGATGACAGCGTCGAGACCCCACTTGGCGAAGACGCGCAGGACCTCGTCTTCCCTGCCCTTCTCGGCGACCAGCAACATGCGCTCCTGGCTTTCGGAGAGCATGATCTCGTAGGCGGACATGCCGGTTTCGCGTTGCGGGACGAGATCGAGCTCAACCTCGAGGCCCACGCCACCGCGCGCGCCCATCTCACAGGTGGAGCAGGTAAGACCCGCGGCGCCCATATCCTGAATGCCGACGATGGCGCCGGTCTTCATGGCTTCCAGGCAGGCTTCGAGGAGCAGCTTCTCCATGAAGGGATCGCCGACCTGGACGTTGGGGCGCTTCTGCTCGGAGCCTTCCTTGAACTCCTCGGAGGCCATGGTGGCGCCGTGGATGCCGTCGCGGCCGGTCTTGGCTCCTACATATATGACGGGATTGCCGGTACCGGTGGCCTTGGCGTAGAAGATCTCGTCTTTGCGGACCAGGCCGAGAGCGAAGGCGTTGACCAGCGGATTGCCGCTGTAGCAGGGCTCGAATTTGGTTTCGCCGCCGAGGTTGGGCACGCCGAAGCAGTTGCCGTAGCCGGCGATGCCGCTGACCACGCCTTCGACGATAGCGTGATTCTTGTGGGTGAGCTTCCGCTCTTCTTCGTCCTGGCGGGCACTGGTGGCCACCGGACCGAAGCGCAGGGAGTCCATCACCGCCAGCGGCCGCGCCCCCATGGTGAAGATATCGCGGAGGATGCCGCCGACGCCGGTCGCAGCGCCCTGGAAGGGCTCGATGTAGCTGGGGTGGTTGTGGGACTCGATCTTGAAGGCGCAGGCCCATCCATCGCCGACGTCGATGATGCCGGCGTTTTCTCCCGGCCCCTGCACCACGAGGTCGCTCTTGGTGGGCAGGCGCTTGAGGTGGACACGACTGGACTTATAGGAGCAGTGCTCGCTCCACATCACGCTGTAAATGCCCAGTTCGGTGAGCGAGGGGGTACGGCCCAGGGTCTTGAGGATGCGGTCGTACTCATCCGCAGTGATGCCGTGCTGGGCAAGCAACTGCGGCGTAATGGTCACAGGTTCGGGAACAACTGCAGAAGAGGCAGTATTCATCGCGGCTATCTCCATTGTCGCATGGGAGCGATCTTTTTTCCTCCGCTGATTCCCTGACCCAGGGTGGGCAGAGGAGCGGAGGACAGGGCGCGCGCACAGCGATGGCGCTGCGGAGCAGGCCTGCGCGCGGGCGTGAAAAGCGCAACTCGCTTGTTGCGGGGCGGCATCCAAACGAGACACGGTTCGAATTCGAGAGGGAGCGGATTGGCAATGGCAGACAAAGTGGCCCTGGTGACCGGGGCATCGAGTGGAATCGGGTTTTCGCTGGCGCAGGAACTTGCCACGCGCGGATACGGACTGATCGCCTGCTCCGCTGGAGAGCGTATGGACGCAGCGGCGGAGGAGCTTCGCGGGTACGGCGTCGAGGTGCAGGAGGTGCAGGCCGATCTGGCGACCAGTGATGGCGTGGAAAAACTCTGGAGTGCGGTGAAAGCCTCCGGAAAGAAGATCGAGATTGCGTGCATCAATGCGGGTGTAGGCGTGGGCGGGCTGTTTCACGAGACCCGCTTGGAAGACGAGATCAATATGGTGGAGCTGAACTGCACGCGGACGGTTCAGCTTGCCAAACACGTGGTTCAGGACATGGTGTCGCGGGGCGAGGGCAGGATTCTGTTTACGTCCTCGATCGCCGGGGAGATGGTGGCTCCGCGCGAGGCGGTTTATGCCGCGACGAAGGCGTTCGATCTGTCGTTCGCGCATAGTCTGCGCTACGAACTGGAAGACAGCGGGGTGACGGTGACCACCTTGCAGCCGGGGCCGACCGACACGGATTTCTTCCGCCGCGCGGGAATGGAGAACACCCAAGTGGGCCAGGAGGGAAAGAAGGAAAGCGAGCCGGACGATGTGGCGCGCCAGGGCATCGACGCGCTGATGGACGGCAAGGACCACGTCTACTCCGCGTCCCTGAAGACCAAAGTAGAAGGCATGCTGGCCAACGTGATTCCGGGAAAGGCGAAGGCCGCCATGCACGAGAAGATGGCAAAACCGCTGGACCGCAAGGCCAGCTAAGGCTGAGGCTCTCGGCACCGGATGCAGGCCGAGGAAAAGTTCAAACGGCAGGCGGCGCAAGGCCGCTTGCCGAGCAAACCTCCAGGGGGATCTATGGCAGAAATTCTGAGGACGGACGCCCGCACCGCGTTGCATGAAAGACCGGGCGCGGAGCAGAGCGAGTCGCGCACGCTGGGCGCGAACGTGGTCGAGGACGGGCGCTACATGGCGCCTCCAACCGATGAAGACGGCAAGCAGTGGGTACGGACATCCGTGCTGATCAAAGGCGAGCCGCGCGATTTGTACGGACTGTGGCATAACGTGGAGGACGCGCCGCTGTGGCAGGAGCAGATTGCGAGCGTGACGCGCACGGGTGAGAAGACCTCGCACTGGACGATGCAATCGGCGACCGGAACGCTGGAGTGGGATTCCGAGATCATGTCCGATGAACCGGGCCACCGCATTACCTGGCGTTCGATCGGAGGCGATTCAGAGAACGCGGGCGAGGTGGTGTTTGAAGCGGCGCCGGGCGGGCGCGGCACCTATGTCACGGTGCTGCAGGAGTTCCGGATGGGCAAGCTGGCCAGCACCTTCGAGACGCTGACCGGGCGCAATCCGAAGCAGGCGGTGATTGAAAATCTGCGCCACTTCAAGGCCCTGGCGGAGACCGGGGAGATCCCACGCACGCACGGGCAGCCGCACGGGCCGCGGGGCGCGGCAGGGACGGTGAAATCCGCTGCCTATGCGGAGAACGTGGCGCAGCCGCCGGGCCTGGAGCGCATGGCAAGCTGAGGAAACGCGATCGCAACCATATCACCAGGCGTGCGGGCGCAGTGTGCGCCCGCACTGGAGGCGGGCGGATGAAGGCTGTTTGCTGGATGGGCAAGAGCAAGATTGAAACGCTGAAGGTTCCCGACCCGGTCATTTTGAATCCTCACGACGCCATTCTGCGCGTGACGCGCACGGCGATCTGCGGATCCGATCTGCATCTGTTCGACGGGTTCATTCCCACGATGGAGCAGGGCGACATTCTCGGTCACGAGTTTATGGGGATTGTGGAGGATGTAGGGAGGGATGTGAAGAACCTGAAGCCGGGCGACCGGGTGGTGGTGCCCTTCACCATCGCCTGCGGGCAGTGCGAGTTCTGCCACAAGGGCCTGTGGTCGGCCTGCGACAACACCAACCCCAACGCGCACCTGATGGAAACCGCCTATGGATATTCGGGATCAGGCCTGTTCGGCTACTCGCATATGATGGGCGGCTATGCCGGCGGCCAGGCGCAGTATGTGCGCGTGCCCTTCGCCAATATCGGTCCGCTGAAGATCGAGAGCTATCTCCCCGACGAGAAGGTACTTTTTCTTACCGACATCTTCCCTACTGGATACATGGCGGCGGAGAATGCGCAGATTGCAGAGGGCGACACAGTGGCGGTGTGGGGCTGTGGCCCGGTGGGTCAGTTCGCCATCGCCAGCGCCTTCATGCTGGGCGCGGGGCGAGTGATCGCAGTGGATCGCATTCCCGAGCGCCTGGAGCTGGCGCGCTCGCTGGGCGCCATTACGGTGGATTACACCGAGCAGGACGTAAGCGTACTGCAAGCGATGCGCGACCTGACGGGCGGCATGGGACCGGATTCCTGCATAGACGCGGTGGGGCTGGAAGCGCACTCCAACCAGTTGCAGGGCGTCTACGACAAGGTGAAGACGATGCTCATGCTGGAGACCGACCGCCCCATCGTGCTGCGCCAAGCGATCCAGGCGGTGCGCAAGGGCGGCACGCTGTCGGTTCCCGGCGTGTACGGCGGGCTGCTCGACAAGGTGCCGTTTGGAGCGGCGTTCGGCAAGGGGATCACCATGAAGATGGGGCAGACGCACATGCACAAGTACATGAAGCCTCTGCTGGAGCGGATCGAGAAAGGACAGATCGATCCGAGCTACATCATCTCGCATCGCATCACGCTGGAAGAGGCGCCGCACATGTACGAGGTGTGGCGTGACAAAAAGGAGAAGGTCACGAAGATCGTGATTGATCCCTGGGCGGAGAAGGCGGCTTAAGCGGAGAGATCGTGAGAACGGGAAAGCAAAAGGCCCTCCGTTGCGCGGAGGGCCTTTTGCTGTTTCAAGAAGAGAGAAGTTGATGTTTCAGGCGGCCTGCTCGCGGTCATCGACGCCCAGCAGCCGCTCCGCGGCGGGATTTTCCAGGGCGAATCCGTGGGTGGCGATGCGCTCCAGATGCCAGAACTGCTTGTAGCTCTCATGGCCGCGGAGCATATCGACGACCTGCACGCCCTCCTGCACGGCGCACTCGATGGCATAGGCAAGCAGCAGGGTCCCGGGGCGCAGGTCGGAATGCTTGGGATCGAAGGCCGTCAAATAGAAGAACTGGGTGCGCGCGGCGCGGAAGGGAGGATCGATGAGCGAATAGAGCACGGCAATGATCTGGCCCTCGAGGCGCAGCGTGCAGAGACGCAGCATGTCCGCGCGCTCCAATTGCGGCAGCGCGTCGCAATGCCAGGACAGGACGCGCTGGTCGGCCAGCACACCGGGCTCGCCGCGCTCCAGCCAGCGTTCGGTGTGCAGGCGGCGCAGGGCGCCGAAGGCGGATGCCCAGTTGGTGGCGTCGGCCACTTGCATTTCCAGCGTGCCGGCGCGTTGGGCGCGGTTGCGGTAGTACATGGCGTTGCGGCGAATCTTCTGGGGGAGCTCGGCCATGGAGACGGCGTGCATGCGCGAGCAGCTTTCGCCTTCGAACTGGCGGATTCCCATCTCGTTCCGCTGGCGCATGGCATGGAAGAGGCGGGAGTGGGCCGGAAGCTGGGAGGCATAAAAGACATCCCATCCCGGCTCGCGCATGAGGACGCTCAGTGCTTCGCGAATTTGTCCGGCCGAGCAGATGGGCGAAAAGATGCCGTCGAGGTAGTCGCTGGAGGAGACACCGAGCGGCAGCAACTGGCGCTCGGCGGTGTAGCTGTCGCTATAGAGGTAGAAGGGCAGAAAGCCGATCCACGCGCCGTCGCGCTCGATGGCTACGGCACGCAGGTCGCCCTGGCCGAACTGACGCCACCAGGGAACCAGCCATTCGGGACTTTGAAAGGGCGAGGCCTGGGGGTCTTCGCGCCACAGCGCGCGCCAGGAGGGAATCGCAGCTTCCAGTTCCCTTCCCGAGCGCAGAAGATGATAGGTGATGGATTCAGGCATAGAGAGCCTCCACGGGTTCTCTGCGCGCCATTGTCTGGTAGAGGTCCATGTAGCCGGCGATCATGCGCTGGAGCGGAAAGCGGCGCTGGGCGGCGGAGCGGCATGCATGGCGCGATAAGCTGCCGATCTTGCGGATTGCCTCGGCCATCTCTTCCGCGGTATTGACGAGGAATCCTGTGACGCCGTCTTCGACGATCTCCGGGAGCGCTCCGGAGCGGAAAGCAATGACCGGAGTTCCGGCGGCCAGGGCTTCCATGGCTACAAGCGAACTGGTTTCTGGCGCGCGTGTGGGATGCAGCAGGCAGCGGGCACCGGCCAGCAGGCGCTGCTTGCGCGACGGGGAAAGTGGGCCCAGAAAAGCGTGGTGTGGCAGGCCGGGCCGTTCTTCCAGGAGAGGCGCAACCTGCTCACGAAAATACTGCTGATGCTCAGGATAGGGAAAGACTTCTCCGCCGAGGAGGACGCGGACTCCGGCCAGGGTCCCGGCGCGGAAGGCCGCATGGGCATTCTTCTCCAGGCAGACACGTCCGAGCACCAGGGCATAATCGCCGGCCGGCGATTCACGATCGAGTCCCGGCAGGGGCACGCCGTTGGGGATGACCACGCAGTCACCGGCCTCGGCGGGGAAGGTGCGCCGCTGGGCTTGCGAGACGCAGCAGAACTGCACGCGGCTGGCGAATCGGGCCCATGCTTCAGGCGGATACCAGGCGATGGGCAAATGCAAAGTAAGGACGACGGGGATCTCTTCCGGCAGAGAATAACGATCGAAGTCGAGGCCATGCATGTGAAGCAGATCCACACGGTTGCTGCCCAGCGCGCGATCGATGGCGTACTGCACCGCGCGGCGGCATGCGGCCTCCTCGCTGCTCCCAGCTCCGAGCCGGACTGGAGGTGGAAACGAAAAGAGTTTGCCGGCCACCTGCGAACCCTCACAGGCGACAACCAGAGAGGAGTGACCGGCGCGCACCAGGGCTTGATCCAGTCGACTGAGGATTTGCTCCGCGCCGCCCACGGCGTCCGTCCGTACTGGCGCGAAAGGAAATGCGACGCTGAGCACGGTCAACAGCATGCGGTGTTCATCTCTTCATCGAGCGCGTCTTCTGCCTCGGCGGCGACCTTGCAGAAGTCGGGCGAGGTCAACCCCCAGGAGTAGTTGTCGTAGAAGACGCCGCCCCAGTGCGGCGGCCGCCGGAAATCGTAAGCGGGCGCCACGCGATAGCGCTCCTCCTGCGTGCCGAAATACTGGAGGGTTTCCTGCTGGCTGACGAAACAGCTCAAGAGGGTGCGCTTGCCCTGCTGCTCGCGCGCCGAGAGAGGATAGATGACCTCCGGTTCCGGCGGGTCGGCGGGCAGGAAGACGCCGGTCTCGATTCCCTGGGAACCGGCGTGGTAGAAGGGCGCCTCCACAATCAGCGGGACGGCTTCGTTCATGCTGCCCAACATGGAAACCGCATGGTGCACGGCGAATGCACAGGCATCGTGATCGGGATGGCCCCCTTCATAAGGATGGGTGAAGATCACTTGTGGGCGGCGCCTGCGGAAGATGGCGGCCAGACGGCGGGTGAGACCGGAGAGCTGAAACGATGCCTCTTGGTCGGGGATGTCGAAGCGCCCGCGGCTCATGTGCGCGAGATCAGAAAGCTCCAGCGCCCGATCCATCTCCTGCCAGCGCGCGCTGCGGTACTCCAGCAGCGAATGGAAGCCATGCGCCAGGCTATCGGCTCCGTTGGCGGGCACGCCGTCGGTAACGTGCAGAAGATGGGCACCGGCGAACCGGGGCAGGCGCGCGCCGAGGGCAATGGTTTCGTCATCCGGATGCGCAAAGACAAGTAACGCGCGAGGCATGGGCCGAGCATCGGTGGCCGGCGCCGTTGCCCGGGCGAATATGTCTGCTTCGGCAACTTCCATGCGTGCTCACCTCTCGGTTGTGAGATGCGCGAGGTGGAGCGCAGGTGGTAGCAGGAGAGGCCTGGAAAGCATGCCGGTACCGCACCCGAGAGGGAGTCGGAGCGATACCTGACCCGCCAACCTCTGCGCGGAATCCCGCCTCCAATGCCAGTAATGGAAGAGCAATCTTCCCCCAGGAGAGAGTATCCGGAGACCTTCGAAGAGAATCGGCAACGAAACTCGAAAGAGGACAACGAGGAAACTCACACAATCCTGCGACGGCGGATGACAGCGGGAAGCCCGAGCCGAGTTCGCGCTTCTTTCTTCAACTTGATCGCAGCGATTGCGACCGGTTCCGAAGCCGGATCTCCTAACTACGGAAAGCAGAGGCGAGGCTCGCAAGAGTCTCGCCTTTTGCTTTTGGAACGCATTTTGTGTCCGGGTCGGGGAGAGAGGTGGGCGCGATTCCGGCACCGGCGCGGTGCGGCAAAGCGTCCTCGAATTCCCTGCTCCCATCCGCAGCGGGGGGATGGAATAGAATGGGAATGTCTCCGAGCCGGGATGGCGGAACTGGCAGACGCAGCGGACTCAAAATCCGCCGACCCTTGCGGTCATGGGGGTTCGACCCCCCCTCCCGGCACCATAAGCAAACATATTTAGAATCAAACGATTGCAAGATGTCGAAATCGTTTGTGCCAAAAATGTGCCAAGAATGTGCCAGGATTGTGCCAAGCTTCCCCTTTTTGGCATAACTAATTCGACAACAATCAACGACGATGTTTACGGTCGAGTTATCTTCAAGGACCGCTATCGAGATCCCCAGCGGAAACGGCGAATTGTGAAAGCCGAGCTTCCTCGATTTCTTGCGGCACATGTCTCGCACATCATCGATGCACGACACTCGGAATTCGCAACGCAGATTGCATCTGGTTGGCTGATGCCGGATCCTGTCCACCGAGCGGATTCCGGCATTTTCGGCATATTCCGTATTCTTACGCGAATCGCGCGTGCGGGCCGTGATTTGGAACATAGCCCGCCGGACGGCACGCCGGGTTTGAGGCGCCGGATGGTGCGTCGACCGGTGCCTTTCGCGGTCACCACCCGGGAACAGAAAATTCCCGGGCGATGAAATATGAACTGTGAGGGCAGGGCTCGTTTCGGCAGGCTTCATTCCCTGCCATGCCTCGAAATCATGCGCAATAAGCCACATGCCGATTCGCGTGTCTCTGAAGGCGCATTTTGCGGAGACAGCAGCATAGGGGATGACCGAAGTAGATCGTCCGTCACGAAGTCGCTGTCTTCGGGCGGTGGACAATTTGGATGGTCAACTGCGGCGCCGCCAAAGATGGTTGTCCAGCATCCCTCTTGGCCACCGTCTCCCTCGAGGCCAAATGGCGTTTACACAAACAACCCAAAACGAAACCGCCGCAGTGCGCGAGTTCTCGCGTATGCCCGGCGCAACCGCGGAAAGTATGATGACGTTGCCGAAGGGAAGAAAACACGGCCGCCCAGGAAACGCCTCGCGACAAAGCTAGAGTAAAGGAGCCTAGCCAGATAACCATTGCGGCGAGGCGCAACTTCATAGCCGCATTCGGGTGAATGCGGTGGACACCTGAATGCACGTGAATTAGGCTTTCAGTTGAAAAACAGGACAATAGCGTCTCATGCGCAGAAACTCTGCCGTGACAGATCGCGGGATATGCCAGCATGCCTACGACCCTACCTGATTTTGACCCTCTTGGCCTCGGCTTCGAGCTTCAAGAACAACTGGCTTCCGGGAATCGCTGTGCCGGATTTCTGTTTGGCGCAGGCACTTCAATCTGCTCCGGCCTCCCCGACCTGAATAAACTCTCAACTGACGTGGCGTCTAAGCTCACGCCAAATCAGCGCACCCAATATGACGCGCTAAGGGCAGGTGGTGGAAACCTCGAAACAGTTCTGAATCGTGTACGCGGGCTCTGTGAAGTTCTATCGGGGAGCGAGACCTTATATGGCCTGACTGACACATCAGCGAGGGATCTGGACGTGGCAATTTGCCAGGCGATTTACGACGTGATCTCAGGCGGGACTCCGAAGCCCAGTTCAGCCCACGTAAGCCTCGGAAGCTGGCTAAAACAGTCTCAAAGTGAAAACCCGGTCGAGATTTTCACAACCAATTACGACCTCCTGTTTGAGGCTGCATTTGAGAGTGGCGGTGTACCCTAATTCGACGGGTTTGTTGGGGCGGTGCAGCCGTTCTTTGTTCCGCAGTCAATTGACCCGCTGACCCACGCTGACACGATTCGGCGTTTGTTGACGGTTCTGGAGTCCGGATCATGATCGGCCTTCCCAGCCTTCAGGCATTGGATGGTGCTGCGGGTCCTCGGATCTGGCTGGCTGCAGAGTCG
>JAJZCY010000108.1 GCA_021828835.1 Acidobacteriota bacterium
GAGGCCGCTCATTGCGTGCCTTGGAGGATGCGGCCGTCGCGCATGCGCACGATGGCATCGGCGATGGCGGCGGCTTCGGCGCTGTGGGTGGCCATGAGGATGGTGACTCCGCGCTCCGAGCAGATGGCGCGCAGCAGGGCGAGGATGGAGTTGCCGGTGGCGGTGTCGAGGTTGCCGGTGGGCTCATCCGCGAGCAGCAGGCGCGGGCCGTGCACCAGGGCGCGGGCGATGGCCACGCGCTGCATCTGGCCGCCGGAGAGCTGGTGGGGGCGGCGCTGCGCGAGGTCGGCCAATCCGACCAGCGCGAGGCGTTCCATCGCTCGCGGGCGCGCGTTGATCTCGCCGGCCAACAGCAAGGGGACCTCCACGTTCTCCACCACGGTGAGCGTGTGCAGCAGTTGGAAAGACTGAAAGACGAAGCCGACCTTCTCGCGGCGCAGCTTTGTCAGTCCGGTTTCGCTCAGCGTGCGGGTGGATTGGTTTTCAAGGAGGACCGCGCCGGAACTGGGGAAATCGAGCGCGCCGGCCAGGTGCAGCAGCGTGGACTTGCCGCATCCGCTGCGGCCGACGACCGCGAGGAAGCGGCCGGCGGGAACATCGAGGGAAACGCCGTCGAGGGCGCGGACCCGTTCACCCTCGTTCCGATACTCCTTGACCACGTCGCGGAAGACGAGCAGCGGTGGGGCCGGCCCGGGATCGGTCTGCGCAGAACTCATGCTCTTCGATTGTCGCTTAGGGGATTCCCGCGCATCCAGCCGGCGGGGATCAGTTGCCCTCGGTGAGGGGCGCCAGGTCCTGGGCGGTGAGAGCGATGTAGAGGCCGGAGACGAGGATCAGCGAGCCGCCCAGCAGCACGAAGAGGCCGGGCTTGTCGTGCCAGATGAGGAACGACAGTAAGGTGCCGGTGACCAGTTGGGTGTAGTGGTACTGGGAGACATTGGCGGCCGAGGTGTGCTTGACGGCGATGTAGAAGAAGAGGGTTCCGGCGGCGCAGAAGAGGCCCATGGCGAAGAGCCCGGCGGTGAGGCGCGGCGACAACGGCGCGGCGTGGAAGAGCATGAGCGCGAAGCCGGCGACGGCGGTGACGATTCCGGAAAAGAAGGCCAGGCTGGCGGGGGTTTCGGTGCGGGTGAGCACGCGCGACCAGACCATGTTGGTGGAGAAGCAGGCCACGCAGACGGCGCAGGCGAGGATGCCGATCCAGTCGCCGTGATTGGTGTGGCCCCAGGGATCGACCGCCACCAGCACGCCGGCAAATCCGGCGGAGATGGCCAGCGCCTTGCGCCAGTGCAGGCCTTCGCCGAGAAAGAGGGAAGAGAGCAGGGCAATGACGATGGGCGCGGTGAAGACGAGGATGTAGAAGAGGGTGAGGGTGAGATGCCGGAGGGCGATGACCACGGAGAGATTGTTGCCCATGTCCAGGCAGGCGCGGGCCAGTTGCCGGTCGAGGCGGTGCGGGCGCAGGACGGCGGCCTCGCCGCGCAGGACGAACCATGCGCCCAGAAACAGCGCCATGAAGAGGCCCAGGAAAGCCACGATCTCATAGGCGGGCAGGCCGGACTGGCCGACCAGCTTGATGGAGGTATCTCCGAAGACCCAGCAGGTGAAGCCGGCCAGCGCAAAGCCGATGGCGCCCAGGTGACTGACCGGCGCGTGCGCGGGACCGCCGGATGCGCTGGAGGTACGCGGATCAGGAGAGGATGAATTCGATTCCATTCGCTTGCTTCGGAAAAAGATGATGGTTCCGGTCGCGGTCAGTTCCGCTTCAGCCGTTCGCAGGCCTCGTTGAGGTGGTGGTCCTGCTTGGCGAAGCAGAAGCGCAGCAGGTTTTCGCCGCGGCCGGGGCGGAAGAAGGCGGTTCCGGCCACCGAAGCCACGCCGGTGCGCGCCATCAGGTTGCGGGCTTTTTCGGGGGCCGTCTTGCCAGGCAGATGATCAGAGCTGGCCAGAATGTAGTAGGCGCCGGGGGGAATATGCGGCTCCATGCCGGCAGCCCTGAGGGCGGCAGCCAGGCGTTCGCGCTTGGACTGGTGCTCGGTGGCGATCTGCTGGTAATAGGCGGCGGGCAACTGTTCGAGGCCGGCAGCCACGCCGTGTTGCAGCGGCGCGGGCGAGCAGACGTAGACGAGGTCGTGGAAGTGCGACATGGCCGGCATCCAGCGCGCATCGGCCGCCATGTAGCCTACCCGCCAGCCGGTGACGGAGTAGGTCTTGCTGAAGCCGGAGATCACAATGGTGCGCTCGCGCATGCCGGGCAGCGCGGCCGGACAGATGTGCTCCGCGCCCTCGTAGACGAAGTACTCATAGATCTCGTCGGTGATGAGGAAGAGGTCGCGGTCCAAGCAGAGAGCGGCGACCTGGTCGAGCTCGACGCGGGTGAAGATTTTGCCGCTGGGATTGGCCGGGGTGTTGAGCAGGATGGCGCGGGTGCGCGGGGTAATGGCGGCGCGCAGGGCATCGGTGTCGAGCTGCCAGTCGGGCGGAGCCAGCGGCACCACCACCGGGACGGCGCGCACCGACTTGATGGCGTTGACGTGATAGCCGTAGAAGGGCTCGAAGAGCACCACCTCATCGCCGGGGTTGAGGAGCGCCAGCAGCGCCACGTGCAGGCCGGCGGTGGCGCCGCTGGTGACCATCACCTCGCGGTCGGGGTCGTAGTCGAGGCCGTAGTCGCGCTGCTGCTTGCGGGCGATGGCGGTGCGCAGGCGGTCGTTGCCGTCGCAGCGGGTGTAGATATTGTGCCCCTGCCGCATGGCCTCCATGGCCGCGGCTTCCACCACGGCGGGGACCGGGGTATCGCAGACGCCCTGGGCCAGATTGATGCCGCCCATGCGATCACACTCGGTGGTCATGGCGCGGATTTCGGATTGAAAGGTGTGGGGGGCGAGTTCACTCAGCGAGAGGCGCGAAGGCGCGGCAGTAGACCCGGACATGGGGAAGCAGCTCCTGGTTCTATTGTGCCTGAACGGGTGGGATGGGAGCGGAAGGATGGTGCGCCCGGAGAGATTCGAACTCCCGACCTAATGCTCCGGAGGCATTCGCTCTATCCAGCTGAGCTACGGGCGCACTAGGGATAGGATACCGCACCCGGGGCAGGGAATTTTTTTTGCGGCGCTGGTCTGGATTGAACCCACCCAGTGTGGGGGGCTGCCTGCCGGTTGAGGCGCCGGCAAGCAGCCTGGAGTTGAAGAGGTTCTAGACCTTCACCGCCGGATGGGTGGCATAGTGCAGCAGCACGGCCACGGCGCAACTGGTGAGGCGGGTCTCGGCGGAGTCGGCCCGGCTGGTGAGGATGGCGGGCACGCGCGCGCCGAGGACGATGCCGGCGAGTTGCGCGCCGCCCAGGTACTCAAGCTGCTTGGCGAGCATGTTGCCGCTCTCGAGATCGGGGACGACCAGGATGTCGGCCTGGCCGGTGACCGGGGAGACCAACTTCTTGATGCCGGCGGCCTTGGTGCTGACGGCGGTGTCGAAGGCCAGCGGACCGTCGAGAATGCCGCCGGTGATCTGGCCGCGGTCGGCCATCTTGCAGAGGGCTGCCGCGTCGAGGGTGCTCTTGATCTTGGGGTTGACGGTCTCGATGGCGGAGAGCAGGGCCACCTTGGGCTCGGCGATGCCCAGCGCATGCGCCAGGTCAATGGCGTTCTGCACAATGTGAACCTTGTCCTCGAGCTCGGGGGCGATGTTGATGGCCGCGTCGGTGATCAGCAGCGTACGCGCGTAGGCCGGGGTATCCATGATGAAGACATGGGAGATGCGGCGCGCAGTGCGCAGCCCTGTGTCGCGGTTCATGGCGGCCTTCATCAGCTCGTCGGTGTGCAGGCTGCCTTTCATGATGGCCAGGGCCTCGCCGGTGCGGCACTGGATGCAGCCGATCTCCGCCGCCTTCTCCTCGGTTTCCGCTTCGACGAGGGCAAACTTGGAGATGTCGATTCCGAGCTTTGCCGCAAGCGCACGGATCGCTGCGCCGGGGCCGATCAGCGACGGCTCGATCAGCCCATGCGCGGCGGCCTCGATGGCGCCCTGGAGGGCAACATCGGAGAGCGGCCACACGACGGCGGTGCTGATGGCGGGGAGGTTCTTGCAGCGGTCGCGGAACTTGTGAAAGACGTGGTAGTCCGGGGGATGACCGACCAGCGGATCGACCGCGACCGCATCCACCAGGGTGGCTAAATCGCTCATTGGAATGGGTGCTCCTTCAGGCTTCCGCATAGCGGTAAGCGTCTCATGTTCATTGTGCCGTGGCAACCGCGATGCGCATGTGCCTAAGGTCACAGCACGAGAGGCTGTATCGCATTGCGGGGAGAGCGGGGAGCGGTGGCTGGCAGACGGGTGCCGAGAGCGGCGGGCTTGGCTCCGCTACACTGGGCTGAGGAGGAGCTTCCCCATGCAGGCACGCATTCAGGGCACCACCATGCCGGTGCTCGAGATCGATCTTCAGCCCAGTGAGAGCGTTTTTTCCGAGAGCGGCGAGTTGTCGTGGATGACGGGGTCCATTCAGATGGCCACGCACACGCAGATGGGCGGCGGCGGCGGCCTGTTCGGGGTGCTGAAGCGCGTGGCCGGCGGCGGAAGCATCTTCATGACCGAGTACCGGGCCATGCAGTACCCGGGCACAGTTTCGTTCGCGACCAAGGTTCCGGGGCACATTGTGCCGGTGGAACTGGGCAACGGGCCGGAGTACCTGGTGCATCGGCACGGGTTCATGTGCGCGACGCCGCAGGTCAACATCACCGTGGGCTTTCAGCAGTCGCTGGGCGCGGGCATCTTTGGCGGCGACGGCTTTTTGCTGCAGCGCGTGGGGGGCGTGGGCACGGCGTGGCTGGAGCTGTCCGGCGAACTGGTCCAGAAGAATCTGGGGCCGGGCGAGGTGCTGCGCGTGCATCCCGGGCATGTGGGCGCGTTTCAGACGACGGTGGGATTCCAGATCACCATGGTGCCGGGCATCAAGAACATGATCTTCGGCGGGGACGGGATTTTTCTGGCCGAGCTGGTGGGTCCCGGATCGGTGTGGCTGCAAACGCTGCCGATCTCGCGGCTGGCGCACCAGATCAGCGAGTATCTTCCGCAAGGCCAGTCGCAGCCGGTGACGGCCTCGACGGTGGGGGGCGGTCTGCTGGGCGGCATCGTGGGGTCCATTCTGAGCGGCGGGCAGTAAAACCGTTCATCCGGTGGACAGTGGACAGGACAGTGCACAGTGGGACAGTGGACAGTGCACAGTGGACAGGGGGGCGGCAGACAGAAGGCCCCCAACGGCCCCCGCGCCCCAGCCTCCAAACAACTCCTCGTGCGGCCCTCGGCATCCATGCATCGATTGAGAGGCGGAGGGAAAGCCTGTCTTGCTCCGCCTGATCGAAGCAGTGATCCCGAGTGATCCAGGAGGAGAATCTCCATGAATTCAAGGCGATGGAAGAGCCTACCCGCGGCGATCGCACTCTTGCTGCTGGCGGGCACGGCAGCAGCCCAGGCGCCGGGAGGCGGGGGCATGCAGAACCCGGGAGGCGGAGGGATGCAGCCACCGGCAGGGGCGCCTTCGCAGGGTGCACCGGGCGCTCAGGGCGCTCCGGGCGCGGGGCAGCCGGGCATGGAGCCTGGCGGCAGCGAGCAGGGGATGATGCGCCAGATGGTCGATCACGATTTCGTGAAGAAGACGCTGGAAAACAATGACGTCCAGGTGAGACTGAGCCAGATGGCGGAGCAGAAAGCGGCCAGTCCGGACGTGAAGCAGTTCAGCCAGCAGATGGTGACGATTCACAACCAGCTTAACCAGCAGTTGGCCCCGGTAGCCAAACACCTGGACGTGAGCCAGCCCAAGAAGCCTTCGAAGAAGGAGAAGAAGCAACTCGCCAAGCTTCAGGCGCTCTCCGGGCCGGCCTTTGAAAGTGCGTACCTCCAGGCGATGGCAAACGAGCAGGAGCAGAGCCTGAAGGAGTTCAAGGACGAGTCGAAGGCAAGCCAGAACCCCGCCTTGCAGCAGACGGCGCGGCAGGATGAGGCAGTGCTCTCGCAGCACTTTGCGATTCTGAAGAAGATCGCCCAGGCGCATAACGTGCCGATCGAGGCGAAGGGCAAGAAGTAGATAGAGCGGCGGAGAGCGCCGCGAAGCCAATGGCCTGTGGAGGGGCTTGAGTATCTGGAAGGCTGGGAGTGCGGCCATGTCGTACAATGACGTGCGTTACGCTCGCAGTCCAAAAGACCGCATGACGCAAGCCCTCCGCAAACCGCGAACACCGCGCACCAATATCGTCTTCGGCTTCCTGCTGGCGCTGACTGGATATCTGTGCTGGCTGTTGCACGATGCTCTGCTGCTGCTCTATGTATCGGCGCTTTGCGCAGTGGTGCTGATGCCGGTGGTGCGGGCGATCGAGCGGCTGCGCATCGGCCGTTGGCGGCCGCGCAAAGCCGCAGCGATTGTCCTGATGCTGCTGGTGGTGTTTGCCGGGATCCTGGGCTTCGCGTTTCTGGCGATTCCTCCGGTCGCGCGCGATCTGCACCAGTTGAGCACCCAGCCCGCGGCGTTGCCCAACCTGATGGGCAAACTGCACCACATCCCTTTTCTGGGCGACGTCAACACGGGGCAGATCCGGGCGCGGGTCCAGGGCTATTTCGCCCAGGCTGCGGGTTATGTGTTGCTGTCGGTTAGATCCTGGGCAGGCAAGCTCGCCAACTTTGCCACCGGCGTGATTCTCACCATTTACTTCATTCTTGAAGGGGATCGCGCCTATCAGTGGTTTCTGTCTTTCATCGCGCCGCGCCGGCGGGAGCGGCTGGACCAGACGCTGCGGCGCGCGGGCACGCGGATGGGCAAGTGGCTGCTCGGGCAGGCCAGCCTGATGCTGATTCTGGGGGTTTGCAGCACCACGGTGTACGCGCTGCTGCACATCCGCTATGCCTATGCGCTGGGCGTGCTCACCGGGCTCTTGAACATCATTCCGGTGCTGGGCGCGGCGGTCACTATCGTGCTGGTGCTGATCGTGGCCGCGATCGACTCGTGGACGCGGGTTCTGGGCGTGGCTGTGTTTTACATGATCTACATCCAGATCGAGAATTCATACCTGACACCGCGCATCATGCAGAGCCGGGTGAATCTGCCCGGGCTGGCGATCATTGTGGCCCTGCTGCTGGGCTTCGAACTGGGCGGCGTGGCCGGCGCCCTGGTCTCGGTGCCCACCGCGGTGCTGGTGGCAGAGCTGCTGGACGAGTACCTGGTCTGGAGAGATGCGCCGTTCGACGGGCCGCCGTAGGCTGCCGCTATTTCTTGGGCTCGCGCCAGGCCCGTCCGTCCGGATCGGTGAACAGGGTGTCGCCCTCGGCATCGTGGCCCATCGGTCGTCTCACGCGGCGTGTCCTGGCCCGCTTTTTGCGGGCGATCACCTCGTCGAGGCGGAACATGCCAAAGACCAGTGCGGCCACCGACACAACCGCATAGATGGCAAGTTTTCCGCCGGAAAGCATTGCTTGACCTTCGAACATCGACCTCTCTCCGGACCGGGCAGGGCAGCGCCAGGGGGAATGTACCTTCCAATGTACTATCGGTTTCCGCGAAGGAGGTAAATCTTCTGCTATCCCAGCACCATGACGATGGCGCCGGCGGTAATCAGCAGACCTCCGATGACGGCGGCAGGGGTGAGCTTTTCGCCCAGCAGCACCCAGGCAAAGAGAATCACGAGCGGGACGGAGAGCTTGTCGAGGGGGGCCACGCGGGAGACCGGCCCGAGCTGCAAGGCGCGGAAGTAGCACAGCCAGGAGAGCCCGGTGGCTACGCCCGAGAGGGTTAGGAAGAGGACGGTGCGGCGGTCGAGGTTGCGAATCTCGCCGTGCTTGCCGAGGGCGATGGCGATGGCCCAGGTGAACACCACGACGACGCTGGTGCGCAGAGCGGCCGCGAGGTTCGAGTCCACATGGGCCACGCCCACCTTGGCCAGCAGAGCGGTTCCGGCGGCAAAGAAGGCCGCCAGCATTGCCCAGATCACCCAACTCGAGGTCCAGCTCATGGAGATCAGGATACGGGATGGGGGGCAGTTTACCATCGAGGTATGCGCCCCTTGCTGCCGGTTTTCGTGGTCGTTGCCCTGCTGAGTGTCAGCGGCTGCGGCTATCACACGCCGGGGGCGGCGAGCCATCTGCCGCCGAATGTGCGGACGCTGGCGATTCCCATGTTCGCGAACCAGACGGAGATGAACGGGACGCAGACGGCGATCACGGAGGCGGTCGTCCGGGAGTTCATCGACCGGTCATCGTTCCGGGTGACCCAGCGCGACCCCTCCGACGCCGATGCAACTCTCCGTGGCACCATCCTGCAGGAGGGGGTCACGCCGCTTACCTTCAATACCCAGACGCAGCAGTCGTCGAGTTTTCTGGTGACGCTGGTGCTGGCGGTGAAGCTGGTTGACCATAGCGGGCACGTGCTCTACGAGAACGATCACTACGTCTACCGCCAGCAGTACCAGTCCACGACGAACCTGCCCACGTTTGTGGAAGAGGATCCGGCGGCGGTGGAGCGGCTGGCGCACGACTTCGCGCGGCAGCTTGTGGCGGACGTGCTGGAAGGTTTCTGACCGGTTTTTCGACAGGCCGCCTCATGGCGGTTACTGGCCTCGAGTTGACGGGAACGATATTCTGGAGCCGCATGTATTGCGCAGCTACAAACCGCGATCGCGCTGAGGCCCTGGGCGGCGGGGAGGCTGCGTCGTGAGCGCTCAGCAGGGCGGAGCAGCGGGCCGTTCCGGCTCGGGCGGCGGTCCGGGTTTTTCGGCGGTGAACCGCTTTGTGGCGCAGATGGAAGCCGCCGCGGCGGGCAAGGGCGATTTGCAGCCCGGCTACGTGCTGGCCGGCGACGAGATCTATCTGCTGGACCGCTGCCGGGCGGCGGTGCTGAAGGCCTTTGTGACGCCCGAGCTGCGCGACTTCTGCCTCTCGGACATCGACCTGGGCGCGACCTCGATCTTCGAGGCGCTCGACCGTGCGCAGACGCCTTCGCTGATGGCGCCCTTCCAGGTGATTTTTATCCGCAACGTGAAGACGCTGTACTCGCGCGGCGCCAAGAAGGAGGAGTTTGCGGCGCTGGAACGCTACTTCCGCTCGCCCAATCCGCAGGCCCTGCTGATCTTCGTCGCCGATTTTCTGCGCATCCCATCCGACATCCGGCGCATGGATATGGACGACAAGAACCGTTTCGAGCGGATTCGCGAGACGCTGGGCGAACACTGCGGGATCGTCGAACTAGCCCGTGTGAATGAAGATGACGCCATGCGCTGGGTGGTGGCCACCGCCCAGGAGGCCGAGGTGAAGGTGGACGGCGACGCGGCGCGCGAACTTGTCGACGCCCTGGGCGCGGACATGATGCTGGTGAGCTCCGAGCTGGAAAAGCTGCTGCTCTATGCCAGCGGCCGGGGCAAGATCACGCTGGGCGACGTGGAGACGATGGTGCTGGCGGCCAAGCAACGCTCGCTCTACGAGCTGACCGACGCGATCAGTGCGCACGATCGCGCGCGCTCTCTGGCCCTGTTGCAGGGGTTGCTGAACAGTTCAGATGCAGGCGAAGACGCAGCGATCGGCCACCTGTATATGCTGGCCCGCACCTTCCGGCAGATGCTGGTGATTCTGGAAAAGAACGTGCGCGACTCGCGCGCGATATGGCAGGCGCTGTGGCAGGGCTTCCGCATGCCGCCTTTTGCAGCCGATGATCTGATCCGCCAGGCGCGCCGCTACAAGAGCCGGCGCGAGCTGACGCGGGCGCTGCGGCTGGTGGCGCGCGCCGATCTGGAACTGCGTTCCTCGCCGCCGGACAAGCGGCTGGTGCTGGAGCGGCTGGTGTACGAATTGGCCTCGGAGCCGAAGCCGTCTGCTTTGCCGTGGAGTTCGGCGCAGCTTTCGTTCGAGGGGTAAGCTCTCCACGAGGCAGCTCGCGGACGAGGCAGCTCTCGAACAGTTCAGCAGGAGTAGCGCTTTGATGGCTGGCGGGGGCCGGGAGGCCCCCGCTACAGCCGGTCAGGAGACCGGCGCTACCGGCAGTTGGCGGCGCTGCCGGCAATTGGCGGCGCTACCGGGAGTTGCTGGCGTTACCGGAAACCGGCGGCGCTCGCTTGCAGTTGCTGGGGTTCGCGCTGCTGGAGGTGGCTACTGCTGCCCGGGGACCGGGGAGGGCAGCGGCAGGCGTTTGCGCAGGGTGGGCTGGCCGGCGGGGTTCGTGCCCTGGTCGGAAGCCGCCAGCTCCGACTCCGTATATTTCGGTGCGCTCACGTAGCCGTGGATGTGATTCTTCGAGATCCGGTTAATCACCACTTCGATGGGCTGGCCGAGACCGGGCTCGTAGAACGAGATGGGCTGGTACAGATTTACGTGTTTTTGCGTGAGGCTGCGGTCATCCACGATCAGCAACAGGTCGGCGAACTGGTGCTTCACGTTGGCCTTCTTGAGCCGGACGCTGAGCGGGCCTTCGCGCTGGTATTGCCTGGACTTCAGCAGGTCGAACTCGAAGTAGTTCTTTTGGCCTCTCTGCTCCAGCTTCACCAGTTCGCTATGGGTGCGGGCAATGGAACCGGTCAAGTCGGTGCGCGTGCTGGCGAGGTCGGCGCGGGCGGCGTCAATCTCCTGGCCCTGCGCGTCGACTTGGGATTGGAGTTTTCTGAAGCGCAACTCCGTGGCCGAGGGACCGTGGTGCACGACGCGCCGCCGCTGAGCGACAGCGTGAGACGCGGGTTTGGCGACCGGCGTCACCGGTACGGCGGGGGAGGGTTTGGCTTCGGCGGCAGCCATCGCATTCACGCGCGCCGCCAGTGCGCTGAGCTGCTGATGGGTCGAGGTGAGCTGCGCGGTCAGTTGCTGGTTCTGAGCGTCGAGTTTCTGCGCGGCGTGACGTTCATGGGCGGTATAGCCAATGCCGGCGATCAGCAGGGCGACTGCAGCGACGGCGGGAGCGGTTCGCCGGGCGAGTGGCGCCAGGGCAGGGAGCGAGGAACCTTCTACATCATCCATATCCATACGGAACCTCCGGAGAGAGAACTCCTGCTATTCCGCATGCACGTTTGGTTCCAGTTTTGATGTGCTCGCAAATAATTGAGCGGCCGTGTGTTCCTTCGGGGGAAGGAAGGAAGGGTGGGCTGACCGCACCGCCGCGATGGAAGATTTTTCCTGGTGGAGCGGCAGTTTTGCGCGGCAGCGTCGGCTCTACTGGAGCGTCGGCTCTACTGGAGCGCGTCCGCTCTACTGGACGGCCTGTTTGCTCATCCAGGGCGCATATTCTTTGTCGGCCCCCTGGATGTGACCTGTGAGCCAGTTTCTCAGGAACTCCATGAGATCGATGCTCAAGGCGACCTCACCACTCTTGAAGCGGGCGGCAAACTCGACCACTTGCCTGGTAAGGGCCTCGTGCTGGATCCGGTGCGTGTCCAAACCCGGGTACCCGGCCTCCTTCATTCTCCGTTCCTCGTCGGCAAAGTGATGGCGGGTATAGGCCATGAGCTCGTCGAGCAGGGGACCAAGCACCATTTTGCTTTGGCCGCTTTTCATGGCGTCATTCAATTCGTTCAGAATGCAGAACAGGTTGGCATGTTGCTTGTCGAGGGCACTCACTCCGACTGAATACTGGTTGCCCCAGGTTAAAAGAGCCATGGATTCTCTCCTCGTGATGCAAGAGCAGTTAGGGACACGCGCAGATCATCTTCAGCGGGGTTCTCGAACTCGAGGCTTGTTCCTGCCGTGCGCGGCCAATCTTTCGAATGCCTCTGAGGGAGTCCGGTGGCGGAGAGGCTTGCTTCTGGTTGTGCAGCGGTGGGTGGCAGTCGCGGGATTACTGGAGGCCTTTTTCCTTCATGTGAGGGCTGTATTTCTTGTCGGTGCCCAGAATGTGGTTTCCCAGCCAGCCGTTGAGGAAGTCCAGCAGTTCAATGCTCAACGCCATTTCGCCGCTTTCGAAGCGGACGACGAAATCGGCGACTTTTTGCGTGAGCGCGGTATGCGCCAGACGGTGGTTTGCGAGATCGGGATAGCCGACCCGGGCCATCATCTTTTCCTCTTCCGCGAAGTGAACGCGGGTGTATTGCAGCAGTTCCTTCAACAGCGGCCCTACTACGGCTTTCCCTTGTCCGCACTTCATGGCGTCGCTCAGTTCGTTGAGGATGCAGAAGAGATTGGCATGTTGACTGTCGATGGTTTGGATGCCGACGGAGTATTTATCGTTCCAGGCGTATTGAGGCATGGGCGCTTTCCTTTCCGAAGCTATTGCGAACTTATCGGCCTGAGGAGGCGGGAGTTTTAGACTGCATCTCCAAAAATTGTGGGAGGGATTGGGAACCGTGCACAATGGGATTTGCCGATGGTGACGCCCGCCAACATCGCCGCCGCTGTGCTGCTGCTGATCCCGTATCTGGCCGTGGCATTCGCCCCCCTGCGCATGAGGGATGCGCTGCGCCGACTGCCGCTGGCGGCGCAACTGGCCGGACCGGCGTTGCTGGCCGTGCCTTATGTGGTGGTCACGCGGGCGGCAGGTAATTTCCAGTGGAGCTGG
>JAJZCY010000109.1 GCA_021828835.1 Acidobacteriota bacterium
GGTGGATGATCCATCGATCCAGTTCGCCACCGGAGGCAGGACGCAGACCTTCACGATACCGGCAAATAGCACGGTGAGCCCGACGATTCAACTGCAGACGGGAACGGTCGCCGGGACGATTACAGTCAGCCTGAAGCTGACCGCGGGCGGCCAGGACGTGACGCCGTCCACCATCACGCCAGTGACAATCACTCTTCCGCCGGCTGCGCCGGGGATTACCCAGGCAAGTTTGAGTCAAAGTGGAGATATACTGACGATCCAGATCATCGGCTATTCCAATTCGCGGGAGATCAGTTCGGCGGCCTTCGACTTCACCGCTGTGCCGGGAGCTTCGCTTGCGACGAGCGAGATCGTCGTGCCGGTCGAAAAGGAATTTCAGAGCTGGTTCGACAATCCGGCATCGCAGCAGTATGGCTCCCAATTCAAATACAAGCAGACATTCGTGATCAGCGGGGGTGCTTCGGCTGTTGGATCGGTGACGGTGACGCTGACGAACGCGACCGGAGCTTCTGTGTCGGAGACGATCAAGTGAAACCGATTTCTGGGCGGGATAAAGAGATGCGATCAGTGGCCATTCAACGACGATCCGCAGTGCAACGGAGCCTGGTATGCCTGGTATCCGTTCTGCTCGCCGCTCAGCCTGTCTTTGCCTGGGGTGGAGAAGGTATCCAGCCGCGCGGGGAAGGCCCGAGTGCGAGTGAATCCCTGGCATCGTCCGCCGCTGAGCCGGAGGGTGGCGGACAACCGCTGCAGATCGAGATTCTCGACGGTGAGGGCGCGCTGAACAACATACGCGCACGGACGGCGCGCGAGCCGATTGTGCAGGTGACGGACAAGAATCACAAGCCCGTCGCAGGCGCTCTGGTGGTCTTTGCCATTCAGCCGGGGAGCAAGTCCGGCGGGCTGTTTCACCACGCACCGGGCGCCAGCTTTCACGGTTCGAAGATTCTGAGAGTGCAGACCGATGCGAACGGCAAGGCCGTCGCGCATGGGTTCACGCCGAATGGTCAGGCGGGAAGTTTTGCCATCGAGATCACGGCGGTTGCCGGTGGGTTGACGGCGACGGCTGTGATGCATGTGCAGAATGTAGTCGGACCGAGGCCGACCAACTCCACCGCACACTCACTGCTGGGGCCGCATTCGAGCCTGATTACGTGGACCGCTGTGGGAACCGTGGCCGCTGCTGCGACCGTGGTCTCGGTTGTCGTGTTGAACAGCAAGAGCGCCAGCAGCGTGACGGCGGGAACGGGAACGGTGGGCCAGCCCTGAGGATTCGGGCCTCGGGTTGAGTCTGTTGGATGATATTTGATGGCTTGGGTCTGATGGTCTGGCTCTGAACGCTTCCCACATTCGCACAGCCTCTACTACTGCGGGGATATATCACTGCTAAACTCAAATCCGGACACTCTCACTTGCCCGGAGTAAACGAGGGGGCAGGTCACTAGCATCTATGGGCGCGAGGGTATTTTTGCGCGACGGTGGACGCGGTGGATGCGCAGATGATCAAAGCCTACATCGAAGTGGGATGAAGACGATCAGGGACTCAAGATTACCGCGCCCAGCGAGCCTTGAGGCGGCTCTTCAGCCGCGGATACTTCAGGCGGTTTGAGCCGCAAGCCAACTTTCAGTCGCAATGAAATCTACCGGCTTGAGCCGGTAGATTTTAAGTCCGGAATTTGATGGATTGGGTCGAGGTGAGTGATCTGATGCAGAGCGGCGAAGCGAGCGTCGATTTCGGCGCGCGTGAGTTGCTGGAGACGCTCGGTGCCGAATCGTTCGACGGCGAAGGATCCCATGACGCTGCCGTAAAAGAGCGCGCGGCGCAGGACTTCGGGAGTGAATTCGGGCTGCGCGGCGATGTAACCGAAGAATCCGCCGGCGAAGCTGTCGCCCGCTCCGGTGGGGTCGATGACTTCGTCGAGCGGCAGCGCGGGCGCGCGGAATACGGACGGGACGGAAGCGGATTCGGCGGCGAAAAGATCGGGGCCGAGATAAGCGGTTGCGCCGTATTCGCCGTGCTTGACGACGAGGGCGCGCGGGCCGAGGGTGAGGATTTTTTTCGCGGCGCGGAGCGGGTTCGATTCGCCGGAAAGCAGGCGCGCTTCGGTGTCATTGATGAGCAGCACGTCGAGATGGGCGAGTGTGCGCAGGAGAGCTTCGCGGTGATCGTGGATCCAGTAGTTCATCGTGTCTCCGCAGACGAGCTGAGCGCCGGGCAAAGCCTGGCGGACGCGAAGCTGAAGGACGGGATCGATGTTGGCGAGGAACAGGAAGCGCGTGTCCTCGTAGCTGGCCGGGATTTGCGGGTTGAAATCAGCGAAGACATTGAGGTCGGTCTGCTCGGTCTTCGCTTCGCTCAGGCTCTGCAGATAGTTGCCGGCCCAGAAGAAGGATTTTCCCGGTGCGCGTTCCAGGCCGGCGAGATCGATGGAGCGCGCGCGAAAGACGGATTCTTCGGCGGCGGTGAAGTCCTCGCCGACGACGGCGACGACGCGGACTGGCGTGAAGTAGCTGGCGGCCAGCGAGAAGTAAGTGGCCGCACCGCCGAGACAGCGTTCGCGGCTGCCGGCAGGAGTGGTGATCGAGTCAAAGGCGACGGAACCGACGACGGTGATGGACATGAGCAGTCATTCTCCCTGGCGTAAATGCACGGAATCGGGACACTAACACTCGATTTGGATCAGAAATATCGAGGCCGATCAAGCTCAACTCTGTTGTTCGCGAGCTTTACAAAGAAGTATGGCGTCAGTAGCGGTAGGTCTCGGGCTTGAACGGTCCGGAGATGGAGACGCCGATGTAGTCGGCCTGGCGTGGGGTGAGGGTGGTGAGCCGGACGCCGATTTTCTCCAGATGCAGCCGGGCGACTTCTTCGTCGAGGCGCTTGGGCAGGGTGTAGACGCCGATCTTGTAGGTCTCGCGGTTGGCCCAGAGATCGAGCTGAGCCAGCGTCTGGTTGGAGAAGCTGTTGCTCATGACGAAGCTGGGATGGCCGGTGGCGCAGCCGAGGTTGACGAGGCGGCCTTCGGCGAGGACGAAGATGCTGTGTCCGTCGGCGAAGGTGTACTGATCGACCTGGGGCTTGATGTTGGTGCGCGTGGCGTCGGGAGCGGCGTTGAGGCGGTCGATCTGGATTTCGTTGTCGAAGTGGCCGATGTTGCAGACGATGGCCTGATCCTTCATCCGGCGCATGTGTTCGAGGGTGAGGATGTCGACGTTGCCGGTGCAGGTGACGTAGATGTCGCCGCGGCCGAGGGTGTCTTCGACGGTGGTGACTTCGAAGCCTTCCATGGCGGCCTGGAGCGCGTTGATGGGGTCGATCTCGGTGACGATGACGCGTGCGCCCATGCCGCGCAGGGAGTGTGCGGAGCCTTTGCCGACGTCGCCGTAGCCGCAGATGACGGCGACCTTGCCGGCGACCATGACGTCGGTGGCGCGCTTGATGCCGTCGGCGAGGGATTCGCGGCAGCCGTAGAGATTGTCGAACTTGGATTTGGTGACGGAGTCGTTGACGTTGATGGCCGGGACGAGAAGCTTGCCCTGCTCCATCATCTTGTGGAGGCGATGGACGCCGGTGGTGGTCTCTTCGGAGACGCCGCGCCATTCGGCGACGACGCGATGCCAGTGGGTGGGGTCTTCGGCGTGGACGCGGCGGAGGAGATCCTTGATGACCTGCTCTTCGTGGCTGCCGGAGGGTGAGTCGATCCAGCGGTCGCCGTTTTCCAGTTCATAGCCTTTGTGGATGAGCAGGGTGACGTCGCCGCCGTCATCGACGACGAGCTGCGGGCCGAGGCCGTCGCGGTGGGCGAGCGCCTGGTACGTGCACCACCAGTACTCTTCGAGGGATTCACCCTTCCAGGCGAAGACGGGAACGCCGGTCGAGGCGATGGCGGCGGCGGCGTGGTCCTGGGTGGAGAAGATGTTGCAACTGGCCCAGCGAACGTCGGCGCCGAGCGCGGTGAGCGTCTCGATGAGCACGGCGGTCTGGATGGTCATGTGAAGGGAGCCGGTGATGCGGACGCCGGCCAGCGGTCGCGCGGGCGCGTATTTGGCGCGGATGGACATGAGGCCGGGCATCTCGTGCTCGGCGATGGCGATCTCTTTGCGGCCCCAGTCGGCGAGGGTGAGGTCGGCGACTTTGCAGGGCAGGGAATTCTGCTGGAGTGCAGGGGTTTCGAGCGTGCTTGCGGCCATGATTTCTCCTTTATATTCGGGTGCGTGAAGGTTGGAGCTGGTCTGCCCGGTAATTTGTACCGGTGAGATTGTGAAATCTCTCAACCTCAAGCTGGCTTAGTTTTTGGGCTTTGGGTCATTTTTATTCACGACGCCGTCGCGATCGAGGAAGATGGTGCGCAAAGTGTTGAGTCGTGAAAGGGTATTGGAAGGAAACACTGATTCATGCCAGGAACGGCGATTCCGGCTGCGGCCATCCGATCCCGTGAAATCAGAAAGCTTGGAGTGCGGTCTGGGCATGATCAAAATCTTCCGGTACGCCAATATCGAGGAAGAAGCCTCTGACTTCAAATGCCGCAGCTTCCAGCCGGCCGATCTCCGCCATCAAGAAGTCTCTCTCGATGGAGAACCCAGCGGGGAGGGATGCTGGCCAGAGGAGATCGCGCCGCAGGGCGTAAGCGCCAGCGTTGATCCAACCCGGACCGGAGCGGCCCTTCTCTTCGAATCCCACGATTTTATTCCCGCTCACCAGCACTCCGCCGTAGCGCGCAATGTTATCCTGGTGCGCAATGGCCATGGTCATCGCCGCCCCCTGTTCGCGGTGGAATCGAAGCATTTCTCTGTAATCCGCATCGAGAAATGTGTCGCCGTTCAGCACCAAGACCGCATCTTCACGAGCCTTCGCGAGGGCGTTGCGGATGGCTCCGCCTGTCCCCAATGGAGCTTCCTCGACTGCGTACTCCAGCCGCATTCCATCGAATGAGCCGCCGAAATGCTCTTCGATCATCGCGTGCAAGTAGCCCACCGCAAGCAACGCCCGCGTGCAGCCCGCGTCTTTAAGCTGTCGCAGCAGAATTTCGAGAAAGGGTCGTCCGGCAATCGGCGCCATAGCCTTGGGCAATCCCGGCAGCCGCACCGCCAGCCGAGTTCCCAGGCCACCGGCCAGGATAATTGCTTCCATCTTCTGCTACCCCTTCAGCGCGGCCGCCGCTTCCACCGCCGCACTCGGCTCGCGCTCGAAGTAGAATCGCTCGGTCACCAGGCAGAAGATGTGCTCCAATGCCAGATGCGCCTGCTGGATGTACATGGTGACGTCCGAGGGAATCCTAATCACATGGTCACAGAGCGGCCCCATCGCGCCGCCAGAGTTCCCCGTCAATCCGAAGGTAGTAATGCCCATCTCGCGGCACTGCTCCAGCGCGCGCAACACGTTGGGCGAGCGGCCCGAGGTCGAGATACCCATGAAGACGTCGCCGCGCAGACCCAGCGCCTCTATCTGCCGCACGAAGCTGTGCTCATAGCCATAGTCGTTGCCCACAGCCGTCAGGATCGACGTGTCGGTGGTTAGTGCCACGGCCCGCATCGCCGGACGGTCTTCGACCAAACGGCTCACGAACTCCGCGACCAGGTGCTGCGCATCGGCCGCGCTGCCACCGTTGCCGGCCACCATCAGCTTGCGCCCGGCCTTCATGGCGGCGGCCGTGGCCTCCGCGGCCTGGACCAGCGTGGCGTGGATCGCAGTGTCCTGTTTCACCGCCTGCACCACGGCCTCGCCTTCGGCAAGCATTTTGCGAACCAAGCCGATCATGGGCCTATCCATTACTGCACCATCCTCTTCGTTATATCCGGCTGGCCACTGAGAACCAAATTCACAATATGCCGACCAATAGGAATAGCTGAAGTTGCTGCCGGGGATGGAGCATTGCAGACGTGCAATGTCCGCGCAGTTTGGCGAATTAGAAAATCATGTACCAGCGTACCGTCTCTCATGACCGCCTGAGCGCGGATGCCTGCGGGATAGGGTTCAAGGTCGTCCAACGTCAACTCAGGGCAGTAGCGTTGGCAAACAGCAAGATAACCTCGCCGGTAGATCGCATTCCACATTTCTTTCGCGCCAAAACCAAGATGCTGCTTGGCCATCCTCCAGAAACCAGGGAAGGAAAGAGCTTCCAGCGTGTCGCGAAAATTGAACGAAAAGCGCGGATATCCCTCGCGGGCCATGCCAAAGACCGCGTTCGGGCCAACCGTCACGTCCCCGTTGATCATTCTGGTGAGGTGAACTCCCAGAAACGGCAGAGATGGATTGGGCACCGGATAGATTAAATGTCTCACGATGTTGCTTTTTGCAGGCGGCAGCCGAAAGTATTCGCCGCGAAAGGGTACCATGCGGAAGTCTGCGTCAATTCCGCACATGCGCGCCATCCGGTCGGCCATTATCCCGGCGCAGACAATAACGCGTCGCGCTTGCACATCGGTGCTGGAAGTCACTAGATCTACATGGTTAGAGTTTTCGCGAATGTTTACGACGTTGGTATTGAGCCTGATTTCCCCACCGGCATCCACTATTTTCCTTCTCATGGCGCCAGTTACTGCGACGTAATTAGTGATTGCTGTTGTATGAACAAGAAAACCCGCTACTGCGCGGATTTGGGGTTCCCGCAGCTTTATTTCAGCCGCGTCGAGGCGCTCGATCGCAATCTGGTTTTCCTTGCATCGCTTCGCCAGGGCATCCAGGGCACCCACTTCAGACTCATCGGTGGCTACGATGAGTTTGCCGCAGCGGTTAAGAGCTATCTCGTTTTCCTCGCAAAGGCGGATTGTTGCTTCAGCGCCTTCCTTGCAGAATCGTGCTTTTAGACTCCCCGGCGCATAGTACACCCCTGCGTGAATCACGCCGCTATTATGCCCCGTCTGGTGCGTTCCTATAATGGTCTCCTTCTCGAACAGGGCCAGCGAGCAACCTGGGCGAGCTTCTAAAAGTTGCATCGCCGTGGACACGCCGACAATCCCGCCACCGATAACAACATAATCAAACATGACTGGTCTCGATGTCCGAAGCAGCAGTGAGTATTGAAGGCGTTGACGTCAAGGCAGAGGCGGAGGTCGATCTTCAGAGCTCTCTCATTCTCGCAGATCATGAACCATATCTACAACTGTAGTACTAGGAGCGGCGACGATCAGAGGCCGACCCGCGTAGATATATGAGGGCAGTAGTGTCCGGTTAGAAGTCGAATGAAATCTGTGAGTTCGCGGCGCAGTTATTCCTGTTTTCGTTGAGTTTATCTCCGAAGGCGCATGAAATGTGGGTTTTCTCGAAAACGGACACGCTCAGAATCTGTAGAAAAGTGTAGAGCGAGGCTTCGATGCGGAGTTCCTTTTTGACGATGGCGATCAGGACGTAGGTGGCGATGGCGGCCCAGATTTGCGTTTTGACGGCGTTCTCGCTTGTGCCCAGAAAGCGTTTGATGCGCAGGTGCTGCTTGATCCATTTGAAGAACAGCTCAACCTGCCAGCGGCATTTGTAGAGCGCGCAAATCGTGGCGGCGTCGAGCGCGGTGTTGTTGGTGAGAAAGACCAGTGTTTTGGCGGTCTGCGGGTCGCGATAGCGGATGCGGCGCAGGTGCTCGGGATAGTGTTTCTGCGCGTAGTAGCCGTTAAGCCGCACGCGCTGGTCGCAAACGATGCCGCTGGTTCGATCCGCGGGCGAGGAGTAAACGCGCCGCGCGTCCATCGTCTCCTTGGCGCGGGTGAGGAAGAACGCGCCAGCTTGATGCAGTGCGAAAAGCCGCTTGTAGTCGATGTATCCGCGATCCATGACATAGATCGCGCCCGGCTCGACGGGCAGCATGTCGAGCACGCGGACATCGTGCATCTTGCCGTTTGAGATATGAATAAAAGAAGGGATCGCGCCGCGCAGATCGAGCAGTGTGTGTAACTTGATGGCCGCCTTGGTCGAACGGAACGGTGCCCAATCAAACAGGCTCAGGCACAGATCGATGGTGGTCGAGTCCAGCGCGTAGACGGCGTCGTCGAACTCGTCCAGCACGCGCTCATCGGCGTAAAGCGCGCGGGCACGGGCGACCAAGCGCATGGCCAGCGCGTGATAGATGCGCCAATCGCGGCTGTTGAGTGCGTCGGCCAGCGTGGAACGGGCAGGCGCCGAGCGCAAGCCCATATGAAAGAGCTTCCCCGCGTTGGCTCCGAGGCAGGCCTCGATGTCGCGCAGACTCTCGCGCCAGGTCAGTTGCGAGAAAGCGAGAACGCGGAATAACTCGGCCGATGAAAGTGTGCGCGTACCGGCATCACCGTTGTGCCGGACGATGATGCGCGAGAAGGTCTTCCAGGGAACAAACTCCATCACCTGGGCGAAAAGCGTCTTGCCAGCGTTCATCCTGCCTCACTGCTGGCAGGGTAAAAGGCTGCAAACGCAATTCAAATCGTGGACAGGCAAAAATCGGCGCAACTGAAGAAAAATGTATAGGATGCGAGCGATCAGACTGAATTTAACCGGACACTACTGATATGAGGGAATCTTGAAAAAACTGCAAATAGGCTGGCCTCTGAATCTACCAGGGCGATAAGAAGATCCGAAGCCCGAGCATCTCCGATAACCGCCCATATGGCTGAAACGGCAAAAACGTCACGACATCTCTTTCAATGCAGCACCCGTTTGTACGGAACCATTTGGCGCCCAGGCCCGCTGCGATCACTACAAGTCCTGCATCGCGTCGGCTTTGCAGATAGTGAGCCGACTCCAGCAACAACTCCGAGCGCATTTGTTTAGCGCTGTTTGGCGGAAAGCAATAATCCTGTTTCGAATGGTCGCGCTTTGCTCGATTGCGTTGTTGGTCGCATCGCCATCCTGCTTTCTTGAAAGCTCCTTCATGCTTTTAACCGGCGATCTATACGGTCGTAACAGATAGACAAACCGTCGCGAAGGGAGACTTCAGGTTTCCAGCCGTCGAGGAGCTTGGCAGCGAGACTGCAATCCACAGCCTGACCCCAAATCAGTGTAGGGTGGCTGGTGTTCCATTCGATCTGGATCCGTTTACCGGAAATGGCGATGATTTCTCTCGCCAGATCGCCTATGCTGATACGCTCTTCAGCACCTAAGTTGAATGGGCCCACCAAGCGTTTCGATTCCAGCTTCTGAACGGATCGAAGGAATGCCTCGATGGTATCTCCGACGAAGTGATAGGAGCGTGTCTCCGCACCAGTACCCAGAACCGTGAACGGACCCTCATTCGGATACCGGATTGCCCGGCGGCAAAATACCGGGATGCACGAACCGGTAGCTAAGTCCAGATCCTGGTTTGGCCCATAGGATCCGATGATCCGCCCGATAGCAGCCCGCGTGGTGCAGTTCCCCTGATTGATGGTGTTTTGAATCAGCTGTTCTCCGATTAGCTTGGCCCATCCGTAGGAAAGCTCAGGATTTGCGGGATAGGCTTGCTCTTCGTGGATCAGCGGAGCATCCGGCGTCTGTTGCAGATCCCCCGGATATACATGAGCGCTTGAAGCGTAGAAGTAAAAGGGGATATTCGCGCGAACAGCAGCCGACCACATGTTATGGTCCATCAATGTGTTTTCGCTAAATACGTCGCCCGCATAATCCATATAGTAACGAATTCCGCCTACCTTAGACGCCAGATGGAACACGACATCGATACCCTGGCAGGCGCGTTGGCACACTTCCAGGGATTTCAGATCTCCGCGCACAAACTCAATATCATCCATGCTCCCGCTCAGATACTCCAGCCGCCCTCTCTCAAGATTATCGAGAGCACGAACGCGGGCTCCTTCCCGAAGGAGACGTTCGACGAGATTCGAGCCGATAAAGCCGGCACCTCCGGTTATTAGAACAGAACGATTCTGCCACCATGTAGACTTCACCTGTATTGCCCCTCCACTTTCACGGTTATCGATCTGTTGTTCAACTGAATAGCTGATAACATACTGCGCGCTGGCGCTTACTTATGCCAGTCAGGCACCAGGGAAAAAGATAAGGGAACGAAGATCCGCATGTGAATCTCAAACGGTGGTCAGCGACTCCACAAGATTGCGAGCTCGGTCGCGATTGGCGCGATACCACTCCACAGTCGCCCTGAGACCCTCCTGCAGACTCGTGCGAGCCACGTAGCCGATTTCTCGCTCTGCTTTCCCGATGTCGAACTGGCGCCGGCTTTGTCCCTCTGGCTTCGAGGTATCCCACACCACTTCGCCCTTGAACCCGGTAATTTCGGTCAGCGCGTCGACTACTTCACGAACGCTGTGCTCCCGACCCGACGACAGGTTGACGAGTTCGGCGCGATCGTATGCGTCGGCGGCCTGCAACATGCCTTCGGCCACGTCGCCGGCATAGACGAAGTCGCGGGTAGGCTTTCCCGATCCCCAGATGGTGACTTTCTGATCTCTTCCGTCACCTGAGGCGGTGGCTTCCACAAATTTGCGCACCAATGCCGGAATGACGTGCGCGTTGTCGAGATCGAAATTGTCGTACGGCCCGTAGATATTTCCTGGAATGGTTACGATCGCAGGAAACTTATATTCCTGCCAGTAGGCTATGGATTGCACGTGAAGCATTCGCTTCGCCAGAGAATAGGCGTAGCTCGGCTTCTGCGGGAACCCATCCCAGAAGGACTCTTCCTTCAAAGGCAGGGGCGCTTTTTCCGGGTATCCGCAGCCCGCACCCGCGCACACGAACATCTTGGCTCCGCTCTTCCATGCGTAGTTCAGCGTAAGAACACCCATCATCAGGTTTTGGTAAAAATACTGAGCTGGCCAGGTTTGATTCGGATAAATGCCGCCTACCAAACCGGCAAGGTGAATAACGAGGTCTGCAGGGTGTTCTTCAAACAGACGGCTCACCTGATCTTCTTTGGTCAGGTCGTAATCCTTGCTGCGAAAAAAGTAGACGTGTTTCGATCCACGCGCCTGTAGTTTCTCCAGCATGTGGCTGCCCAGGAAACCGGCACCGCCGGTAACCAGGATTCGTTGGTTACTCCAGTCAATCTTCATAATTCTTCTCCTTGGAAGATATTGCGTTTAGCCAATGTTCAGAACAAAGTAAGCGTAGTGTTCTGGCCGTCTTTACAGAATTGAGGAGTACAGGTTAGCGACCGGTTGTGTCCACGATCGTGGGAAGTGGGCACGACGAGTCGTTATCCGGGTGGATTGATTTCATCGATATAGACGAGTTCGTGAATGACTCTGCCGACGGCGCGATCGAGTCTGACGATAGTTTGGTGCAGAGATTCGCCGGGCTTGCGACGTAAGGTCACGTAGACGTGTTTGCCTTCCGAAGCGGTAGCGACTCCCCCAACGGGTTCCATGTGGCCGATCGAGATAGTTCCGTACTGAAGGAAATCGGCGAGATAGTGGAGCTCTGCGGTCGAGGTCTGATCGGTTGTCGGCAGATCTACGCCGCGTTCTGCCCTACGAAGGATGAGTTTAGGACGACGCGCCATGGCAGCAGTTCCTCGATGCGGTTGATGGGATGCTCCCCGATGCGAGCCAGAACATGCCGCAGGTAGGCTTCGGGATCGATGCCGTTCAGCCGTGCGGTTCCAATCAGACTATATAGGATGGCGGCACGGCGTCCGCCCGCATCAGAACCGGCGAACAGGTAGTTGCGACGACCGATCGCCACGGGCCGCAGGGCACGCTCTGCGATGAGGTTGTCCAGCTCTATGCGTCCGTCATCGAGGTAACGTCGCAGCGCATCCCACAGGCCGAGCGCATAATGAATCGCCGCGGCCGTCTCGGACTTGGGTGCGAGCTGGGTCAGAGCGTGTTCGAGCCATCGTCGCATGTCATCGAACAGTGGCTTGGCTCGTGCGGAACGTATCATGCGTCGTTCTTCCGCTGATCGCCCCTTGATCTCCTTCTCGATGCGATACAGTGCAGCAATGCGTTCAACGGCTTCGGTGGCAATCGGCGACGGATGCACCTTGACGATATCCACGAACTTGCGTCTGATTGCGCCATGCAGGGGGCTTCCTGAATCGCTCCACCGTGATACAAGCGATTAAAACCTGCGAAAGCGTCCGCCTGCAGGACACCGTTGAACCTGGCCAGGTGCTGCTGTGGATGTTCTCCCTTGCGATCTGGTGAATAGGAAAACCACACCGCAGGTGGCTTGCTGTCCCCGGCCGGCCGGTTGTCGCGAACGTATGTCCAGAAGCGGCCCCTCTTCGTCTTACCTGTTCCTGGCGCGAGCACCGGAATCGGCGTATCGTCGCCGTGCAGCTTGTCAGTGGCTAGCACGTAACGGCTCAGTACCTCTGCTACGGGCGCAAGCAGTGCCGCCGCTTCGCCAACCCAGCGCGCCAGGATCGAACGATCAAGCTCAATGCCTTCGCGAGCGAAGATCTGAGACTGGAGATGCAAAGGCGTATGATCCGCGAACTTGGAAGTGATCACGTGTGCCAGCTGGTCTGCCCGGTAATTTGTACCGGTGAGATTGTTAGTGTAGCGCAACGGGAGAGGTGGATATCAGCCCGTCGCAGTAGCAGGCGGTGTGGGAAAGTG
>JAJZCY010000110.1 GCA_021828835.1 Acidobacteriota bacterium
GTGCTGGACTGTGGCGCCAAGCGCGTGATCATCGGTTCGGCGCTGTTTACGCCGGAGGGCACAGTAAACCTGGATTTTGCCACCTCGCTGGCCGATGCGGTGGGCGCAGAGCAGGTGGTGGCCGGTGTGGACACCAAGAACGGCAAGATCGCGGTGAAGGGCTGGAAGGCGGAGGTGAACCTGACGCCCGACGACGTGATTCCGCAGACCGAGGAGTACGTGGCCGCCTTCCTCTACACGCATGTGGACGGCGAAGGGATGATGCAGGGCTTTCCGATGAAGGTGGCCGAGCGGCTGCGCAAGCTGACCAACAGGCAGCTCATCGTGGCAGGCGGCATTCGCAGCCAGGCGGAGATCGACGAACTGGACCGCATGCGCGTGGATGCGGTGGCGGGGATGGCGGTGTATACGAATTCGCTGGCAGTGTGAAAAAGCAGCGAGTCAGCAAGTCAGGGGGCAGCGATGGGCGACCCGCCAACTTGCTGACTCGCTGACTTGCTGCAAGAAAGAAGTTCCTCATGATTCGAGTGGCTTATCCGGCAAGCGTGTTGCCGGAGTTTCTGAGCGATTTCCCGGCCGAAGCCGAGCTGATTCCTGTTTCAGAAAAGATGGAGCACGAGGTCGAGGCGGAGGTCTGGATTCCGGACCCTTATGCGACACGTGCCATGCGCACCTGGCCGAAGCTGCGCGGCGTCAAGCTGGTGCTCTCGCTGATGGCAGGCACGGAGTGGATTCCAGGAACGGTGGGGCCGCACGTGACCATCTGCAATGCGCGCGGCGCACACAGCGTGGCGACTGCGGAGTGGGTACTGACGGCGATTCTGGCCTCATTGAAGCAACTGCCGCTCTTCCTGGATATCCAGTGTTCGGAGAACTGGCGGCGGCGTCGCGAGGCGAGCGCGGCGTATGCGGCTGTGAGCGGCGATCAGCGGGCCTACCACCCCGACGTGATGCTGGAAGAGCTGACCGGCAAGACGGTCCTCATGGTTGGCCACGGCTCCATTGGCAAGGAGATCGAGCGCATGCTGGAGCCGTTCCGAGTGCAGATGGTGCGGGTGGCGCGCAGCGCGCGGACGGAGCCAAAGGTGCATCCGGTGAGCGAGCTGACCAAACTGCTGCCGCGCGCGGACGTGGTGGTGCTGATTCTGCCGTATTCAACGGAGACGCACAGGCTTATCGACAAGGCGCAGTTGGAAGCGATGCGGCAGGGCACGCTGCTGGTGAATGCCGCGCGCGGCGCGATCGTGAATACCGATGCGTTGGTGGAAGTGCTGCAACTGGGCCGCATACGCGCAGCGTTGGACGTGACCGATCCCGAGCCGCTGCCCGAGGGGCATCCGCTGTGGAGCTGCCCGAATCTGCTGATGACCCCGCATGTGGCGGGCTCCAGCCCGGAGTTTGCGCCTCACGCACTGCGTGTGGCGGCTGGCGAGCTGCGCCGCTACCTTGCGGGCGAGCCGCTGCAGAACATGGTTCAGGCGGGGATCTAAGCACCTGCGGTGCGGCAGCCGGCGCTTGCGCGCCCAGAGGTTCGTGCTTTCCTAGGTCCCCCAAAAGCGAGGGGCACCCGGCGGTGCGCCCAGGTGTTCCTACTTTTTCCCCGGTCTCAAAATCGAGACCGGGGGCACCTAAATTGGATGGAGAGGTCGTAGTTCCCGGGTCCCCAAATGCGGGAGACACGGGGCATACATGCTAACTGGTCTGTTCGACAGAAACCGGGGCGCGACGCCAGTCGCGCAGGCCCATGGCAGCGAGCACCACCAGGCCGGCATAGAGCAGCGCGGTGGGGCGCAGGTCCTTGTAGATGTACTCGCCTACATAGATGGCGTCGATCACGATCCAGGCCCACCAACTGGCGATGTGCTTGCGCGCCTGCCACCAGCTCGCGACCAGGCTGAAGCTGGTGAGAGCGGCGTCGAGATGGGGCAACGCGGCGTGCACGCGCACCATCACGCCGCCCAGGATGGCTGCGCCGGCTACGCCGAAGCAAAGGCCAGCGAGCAACGCATTTTTGCTGAGCGGAACTACGCGCACATCGCCTTCCTCGACCACGCCCCGCCACCAGTGCCACCAGCCGTAGAGGGTAAAGCCGATGAAGAAGAGCTGCAGCAGGGCATCGGAGAAGAGGCGCGCCTGGTAGAAGACGATGAGGTAGAGGATGTCAGCGAGCAGCACTACCGGCCAGCAGATGAGCAGGCGCTTGGTGGTAAGCCAGATACCGAGCACCGTGACAACCATGCCGGCGATCTCGAGGCTATCGGAACCGAGGTAGTGCAGGACGGTGGCGATCACGAGCGCACTCCCCGGAAGTCCGGGCTGGTGCTGCGCGCGGCCCAGCGGCGGATCGCATCGAGCAGGGAAGCGCCGCGCGCGCAGCGGAACCATTCGGCGTGCCCCAGCAGCCAGCCGTCATAAGCCATGCGAGCCTTCTCTTCCGAGTGCAACGGACCGAGAAAGTATTCGGCTTCAGAGAGCGCGAATTCGGCGTGGCAGAGCGCGGTCGTGGGCGCAAGGGCCGCGGCTTCCTGCGCGGAGAGCGGGCGTACGGATTGGTAGCCGTCGAGCAGCGCTTCGAGATCCTCGAGGTGCAGGGGAACCTCTTCGGGGCAGTCCGGGTGCTGCACCAGCGCGAGCCACTCGATGATGTTGCGCTCGATGGCATGGGCGAGATCGTGGACGGCGTTGGTGCGGTCGGCGAGCCCAAAGTCGATGATCGCGGTAGCCTGCGCGTGCTCGGTGGCATCGCTCCACAGCAGGTTGGAGCAGTGAAGATCGTTGTGCGTCCAGAGTGATTCGAGATGGGCAAGATGGGGATGCAACTCGCCATGGAAGCCGGCGAGCAGATCGAGAGCGCGGACGGCACAGCGGCGGACGCCGGTGTTGGTGTCGAGCAGAGGGCGGGCGCGGAGATAGGTTTCCATGCCGGCGGCGGGATCGTCCGCGGAGAAGATGCTGAAGCTGGCGACCAGCGGCTGTGGCTTGCGGGCCGGGGCGGAGAAGCTCTCCGAAGCCAGATGCAGCGCGGCGAGCGCGGCGCCCGCGGCCCGCGCATGTGCGGCGCTGGTGAAGGGCTGCCAGGAGATGACGTCGGCGTAGAGATCGATGCCCGGAGCGGTGGAGTGGACCTCGTAGGTCCAGTCGCCGGCCTCGATTGCAGTTTCGCCGCGGCTGTCGCGCAGCACGCGCGGGACGGAGACGCGGTGAGCGAGCAGGTGATCGAGGAAGCGGTGCTCTTCATGCAGGCCATCGCGGTCGCGTACCGATCGGTGGTGGCGCTTGACGAAGACGCTGCTGCGCTCGGCGCGCACCAGCGCGGCTGCGGAGAGCGGCCTGGGACTGGTCCAGGCGATCTCGAGGGGCTCGCCGAGAGAGGGAAATCCGGCGAGGAGCTGCCGCACTTCAGGCAGCGTGAGCGAAGGCCAGTCGGGCTCGACCAGTGTGCCGTCGAGCCCGTGGACGGTGGGTTGTGGTTGAGTGGTCACGTGGTTCGTGGGTTATGATGCATGATTCGTGTTCCGCAAATAGCAGTGTATCGTTGACCCCGCTTAGAAGCGGTACTGGGCCGAGAGACGCACCAGCGCGGGGGCTCCCAGCCAGACGAAAGTATCGCCGTAGCTGGCCCCGGTGTCGGACCAGTACTTCTTGTCGGTGATGTTAGTGGAGTAGGCACGGAAGGTGATGCGGCCCTGCTCGCCGCCGGGGGTGTAGCGCAGGCCCAGGTTGAAGAGGTTGTAGGAGGGCACGCTGACGCTGTCGTCGCGCATGGCGTACTTGAGACTGGTGAAGCTCCAGCCGGGCATCAGGTAAAGGCCGGGGAAGCGGCGCAGCGAGACGTCCGCAAATACCACGGAGTGAAAGCGCGGCACATTGATGACCTGCTTGTTGTCATAGGTGGGCGTGCCGGTGTTTTGCGAGATCGCGTGAATGCCGGCGACAGAGGCGTGCAGGCGCAGCCAGCTCGCGGCTTCTCCCTGCGCGTTCAGCTCCACGCCATCGTGGCTCTCACGGCCTTGCGAGACGAAGCACAGATCGCCGGGCGCGCCCGAGGGGCAAAAGCTGTTCGGACCGGGCAGCACCTGAGGATAGAAGAAAGGCGCGCGCATGAAGAAGTAATCGCCGGCGATCAGAATGCGCTGGCCGGGCTCGTACTTGGCGCCGGTCTCGATCTGGCGGGTGTTGTAGGGCTCGAGGAACTGGCTGCCGTTATCCACCCACCACGGAGCCTGCGGGCCCAGTGAGAGCATCACGCCGTAGTTGACGTAGAGGGTGAGCGTCTGGCGTGGGCTGAAGGTCACAGCGTACTGCGGCATCCAGACCGGCTTGTTGGTGAAGATGGGCGCGGCGGTGGGGTCGGTGGCCCAGGCCGAGTAGTTGTGATCGTGCAGCATATCGTAGCGGCCGCCGGCGATGAGCTGCACGCGACCGGGGAACTGCATGCGGTCCTGGAGAACCAGGGAGGCCTGGTGGCTGTTGACGTAGAGACGCCGCGGACCGGCCTTCTGCACCGGGTCTTCGATGGGGTACTCGATCATCGGCTTGTAGATGTTCTCGGCGCCCAGGTAGGTGTACACCGCGCCGTCCTGCACGATGCCGTCGGGCGAGTAGGGATTGGTGGCCGAGAAGAAGCCGGGCATCTGCACGTTGCGCTTGAAGATCTCGCCGCCGAAGCTGAGGGCGTGGGTGACGGCAGCGGTCTTCACCTGGCCGTTCAGCATGGCCTCGGCTTCGGAGTCGGTGCGCAGCTCGTTGGGATCGCGGTAGTCGTAGATGCCGTAGGTTCCGTCAGGGCAGAAGAAGTACGCCGGCGCGTCGGGCGCATTGGGGCAGGTGACGGCGTAGGTGTTGGGATCGATGGCCGCGCCGTAGGCGTAGATGACGTTGTCCTGAATGAGCGAGTGGCTATAGCTGGCGGCGGCAAAGCCGGTCCAATGGGGTGAGAGCGTGAAGTTGAGGCGCACGCCGGTGTTGTAGGTGTCGTAGGTATCCGGCGGAGCCCAGGACTGCTGGCCCAGCATGGTGGAGCGGAAGATGCGGTGGATATCGGGGAGAGTGGTGCCGCCCAGGAGCTGATAGCCGCTGCCATCGCCCTCGGTCTTGTGCTGGTACTCGAAGTTGCCGGCCAGGGTGGCCGTGGGCGAGATCTTCCAGTCCATCTCCGAGGCGCCGAGGGCGCGCCAGCCCTGGGTGCCGTTCATGTAGGTTTCAATGCGCTCGCCGGCCAGATTGAAGCGGGTACCCACCTGGTGGCGGCTGCCGAAGAAGCGGCCGTAATCGAGAGCGCCGTAGGCGGTTCCGTACTGATCGGTGGAGAGCTCGAACTCGCGGACGCTGACCGGCGGCTTGGTGACGTAGTTGATGAGCCCTGCGCCGGAGGCGACGCCTTCGGTGACGCCCGCCAGGCCGTTCAGGATCTCGACGCGCTGCTTGTTTTCAAGCGGCACATCCTGTTCGCCGGCGATGGTCATGCCGTTGATCTGGAGTCCGGTGGCGAGATCGACGGGGAAGCCGCGGATCTGGTAATCGCCGTAGTAGCCCACGGGCACGTAATCGTCCTGCACCGAAGCGTCGTTCAGCACGACGTCGGAGAGCAGGCGGGCGACCTGGTTAGTCATCAGATCGCGGGTCATGATGGTGGCGGAGATGGGCGCGCTCTTGAGCGGCAGGCCGTCGAGGGTACCGACAGAGATCGACTGGGGAAGATAGTCGCTGCCGGTCGTTCCGCGGACCACGACAGTGGTGGTTACAGGAGCGGCGCCCTTCTGCGCTGTGGCGTTCGCCTTATGTTGGTTCGTTTGCGCGGCCGCGGGGAGGGCAAGGCAGAGACATGCAGCAACGGCGGCGGCAACAGCACGGCGGGCCGGTATCGGTTGTGCGGGGGGGAGCGTAACACTGGCAGTTGCGAGCATAGGGTTCCTTTGTTCTTCCTGCTGAAACAAAGGAGCGCACGCAAATTGGGAATGATGGCCGCTCGGATCAGGAAAACTTCCCACGCCGGTATTATCCGGATCGGGTTCGAGGGTATCTTCTCAGCCCCACGCCACGCGCGGAGCACCCCTGTTTCAACTCTCTGATTGGAACATTTTCGCAGCTTCTTTGCAAATTGCGAGGGATGCTTCGGGGTGTTCGCGAGCGGTGGAATGCTGGTCCTACGCTTCCGGAGATCGCGGGCGACCGGCCCGCGCACGGCTCAGGTCTGGAGACCTGCATTCCTGCCGGTCAGGAGACCGGCGCTACTGCTCGTCGCGAGACCGGTGCGATCGAGTCCGGCGATGCGGGCGTTTTGTCCAACATCTGTTGCGGCACGAAGACGGAATGGGGATCTGTATGAGTTGCCGGGGCATGCGGATGCTGGAGGGCCAGGTCGGCGATGAGGGCTTTGTCCAGGACCTCGAACATGGCCTTCTGCGCGCGAGCCCAGACAGGATGCGCGGGGCACCACGATTTGCGATGGCAGGCGCGGCCGGGGTTCAGGCAGATGTTGAGCCGGATGGGGCCCTCCACCGCCTCGATGACCTCACGCATGGTGGCGGCGTGCCCCAGGGGCGTGAGCACAAAGCCGCCGGCGTGGCCGCGGCGCGAGGCGATGAGGCCGGCATGCGCCAGGGCCTGGAGGACCTTGGACAGAAAGCTCTCCGGGGTTTCGGTGGCCCGCGCCAGTTCGGGCAGGGAATGGCGCGAGCCCGGAACGGCCGCTGCCAGATGGATCATGACGCGCACGCCGTAGTCGGCGGCGCGGGTGAGCTGCATAGAGGAAGCTGCTTCTTTCATGGCCCGTCCTTTGGAAGAGCGCCGCTGGGAAGCAGGGCGCACAAAGGGCAGCGTATTGGATGGTGTCACATGCGTATGTGTCCGTCATCACAGACCTTGGGCTACCAGGAACTGTAGGTTTGGATTTCGAAAGCGAAATCGGAGACAAAAACTCCAATATCCTTCGCTATGTTCAGGGCCCTTTCGTCTGCGTCCCGCCCTGCTGCCTGAGTGCCGGCTGTGTCCGGCCTGCCGCTTCATCCGCAGTTTTTGCATACGCTGGAGAAACGAACGTCGATGCCAGTCTTTCCTGCTGTCGATCCGATCCCTTTGCCTGCGCCGGTATGGCTGCTCAAGCTGCTTGAGACGGTGACGCTGGCGCTGCACTTTGTGGCCGTGGAGATGCTGTTGGGCGGCCTTCTGATCGCGGCATTTCTGAGCTTCTTCCGTGGCTTCCCTCATGCCCTCGTCACCTCGCGCGCGCTGGCACGGAGGCTCACCATCGTGATGACGTTTGTCATCAACCTTGGCGTGCCGCCGCTCTTGTTCGCGCAGGTTCTGTATGGCCGTGCTTTATACACCTCGAGCGTGCTTATCGGCCTCTACTGGATCGCGCTCGTCCCAACCCTGATGCTTACCTATTGGCTGCTGTACCGGTTTTCCGCGCGTCTGGAGGCCGACAAGCCGGCGTGGTGGGTGGGGCTGCTGGCGTGGCTGGGCGCCGGCAGCGTGGCGCGCCTGCTCTCGACCAACATGACTCTGATGCTGCGTCCGGAAGCCTGGCACAGCATGTATGCCGCCTCGGCAATGGGGCGGTATCTTCCCAGCGGCGATCCTACGCTGACGCCGCGCTGGCTGCTGATGCTGGCGGGGGGGATCTTTATCAGCGGACTGTGGCTGATCTACCTGAGCGGCCGCAGTACTTTCACTGCGGAACAAAAGCAGTTTGTAGCCCGGCTGGGTGGCAGCCTGACCGCGGTCTTTGGCGTTCTCTACCTGCTGGCCGGAATGTGGGCCATGCGCGTGCAACCACAGGCGGTAAAAGCCGGTCTGGCCGGGCATCCGCTCTATCGCTTTGCAGGCATGGCCGGCGAGGCCTGGCTGGCGGTTGTCGCGCTGGCGATCGTCATCGGTTTGATCGCAGGTGTCGGCAGGCTGGCGACGGCGTGGCTTTCCTGGACGGGCGTGCTGCTGGGGGTGCTGGTGGAGCTTGCCTTCACAGTGTGCCGCGATGGCGTGCGCGACCTGACCCTGCTGAGCAAGGGATTCAACGTGTGGGACCGGGTGGTGGTGACTAACTGGAGCGTGGTGGGGCTCTTCCTGGTGCTGTTCGTGGCCGGGGTGGGTGTCATCGCGTGGCTGGTGTCGGTAGTGGCCCGCGCGCAGAAGGTGATGGAAGGCACCGCATAGCGGGCTGTTGCGAATCTTGATGTGGTCGCGAGGCCTATCCATCAGGGACTGATACTCATCCCGACAAAATCGGAACCGATGCAGAGGTTCCCCTAGCGTGGAGAAGTGGTAATGAGCCAAGGCACGATTATCGGGCCCCTCGAAGACAAGCAGCTTGAACCGGGCGAACCGCGCACACGGCGGTTCTTTCTGGCCGCCGCCGGAATAGCTGGCTTCGGCTATGCCGCCGCGCTGGCTTATCCCATTTACCGCTATCTTGCTTCGCCGAACGAGATGGCGTTGGCCGAGGCGGCGGTGAAAGAGGTCACGCTGAAGGACGCGCAGAAGCTGCCGGCCGGCTCGGTGCTGATGTTCAAGTTCGGACCACGGCCGGCCATGTTGATTCACCACGCCAACGGGCAGTGGATTGCGATGACCGCGGTGTGCACGCATCTGGGCTGTACGGTGCAATACGAGCCGGGGCCGGACCGCATTCACTGCGCCTGCCACGGCGGCGTGTACAACGCCTACACAGGCGCGAACGTGAGCGGTCCGCCGCCGCGGCCGCTGCAGCTCTTCAAAGTGGCGGTGACTCCGGCAGCAGTGGAAGTCAGCCGTGTGTGAGCACAATCCACGAACCAGGAACTACGATCCACGAATCACGAACCACGACGCACGCACATGATCACAAAGACCATCTCGACGAACGTTTACGACTGGGTGGACGAGCGGCTGGGCATCTCCGGCCTGGCAGCCTTCGCGCGCAAGAAGACGGTGCCGGTGCATGCGCAGTCGTTCTGGTACTACTGGGGCGGCATCTCGCTGTTTCTTTTCCTGGTGCAGTGCTTCACGGGAGTGCTGCTGCTGGTGTACTACCGCCCGGGCGCCGATGCCTACGAGTCGGTTCGCCAGATCACCTTCGTCATGAAGTTTGGCTGGCTGATCCGCTCCGCGCACTCCTGGTCGGCGAATTTGATGATGTTCTCGATCTTGGTGCACATGTTCTCGGTCTTCTTCATGAAGGCCTACCGCAAGCCGCGCGAGTTCGGCTGGTTGAGCGGCATGGTGCTGCTGGGGCTGGCGTCGGTCTTCGGCTTCTCCGGCTATCTGCTGCCGATGGACGAGCTGAGCTACTTCGCCACCAAGGTGGGCTTGCAAATTCCCGCTGCGATTCCGCTGATCGGGCCCACCATGGCTGCCCTGCTGCGGGGCGGCCCGGATGTGACCGAGTTTACGGTGCAGCGGTTCTTTGCGCTGCACGTGGTGGTGCTGCCGGCTCTGTTCGTGCCGCTACTGGGCTTTCACCTGTGGCTGGTGCAGAAGCACGGCAACGCGGTGCCGCCCAGTGAGGAACTGAAACCGGCCCGCGAGCGCAAGTCGATGCCGTTTATGCCGAATTTCCTGCGCAAGGACCTGGCCATGTGGATCATCGCGCTGAATATTTTGGCGCTGCTGGCCTCGGTATTTCCGTGGCAACTGGGCAAGGCTTACGACTCTCTCTCTCCCGCGCCGCTCGGCATACATCCGGAGTGGTACTTCATGAGCCCCTTCGAGATGCTCAAGCTGCTGGGCAAGGTGCTGCCCGGCGAAAGCGGCGAAATTGCCGGGTTGATGCTGTTCACGCTGGGCATCGCGCTGTGGATTCTGATTCCGTTCTACGACCCGGACAAGGAGTCAGGCCGGCGCGGGCGCAATGCGCATTACTTCGGCCTGCTGGCGGTGTTTGCGCTGCTGGCCACGACGGTTATTGGGTATTGGACGATTCGGTGAGGCAGGCTGCAGTGAACAGTGGACAGTGAACAGTGAACAGTGAACGGTGAACCTGAGCAGGGAACAGGAACAGGGGCGGGAGTGGGAATGAAATCAGAAGCGGTTCGGTCGTTTCGAGATCTCCAGGTCTGGCAGCGCGCCATGGAACTTACTGTCGCAATCTACCGCTTCACTCAAGATTTTCCGCGCGAGGAAGTTTACGGTCTTACGAGTCAACTCAGACGCTGCTCGGTTTCGATTCCGAGCAATATCGCTGAAGGGCAGGGGCGCCTCAATACACGTGAGTTCAAGCAATTCCTTGCCATTGCACGAGGATCGGATTGCGAACTGCAGACGCAATTGGAGATAGCGAGCAGATTAGGACTTGGCGATCCGAATCTTCTGCGCCAGACGATGAGCCTTTCGCATGAGGTCGGCAAGATGATCTTTGTCCTTCTCAAATCGCTTCCTACTCCAATTCGCTGATCACTGATCACTGTTTACTGTCCACTTCGACTGGAGCACCGATGAACTACCCCTTCTGGTATGTGCCGTATCTGGGTTCGGGCTGGGTGATCGGCATCATCGCCATATTTCACGTCATGATCTCGCAGTTCGCGGTGGGCGGCGGGCTGTATCTGCCGCTGGCCGAGCGCAAGGCGCTGCGCGAGGGTCGCGCCGACTGGATGAAGGAGCTGCGCAGCTATTCGCGTTTCTTTCTCATCGTCACCGGCGTCTTTGGAACCGTCTCCGGGGTGGGCATCTGGTTCTCGATCGGGCTCACCAACCCGGAGGCGACCAGCACGCTGATTCATAACTTCGTCTTCGGCTGGGCGATGGAGTGGGTCTTCTTTCTGATCGAGCTGACCACGGTGGGAGTGTATTACTACACCTGGGACCGGATCGATCCCAAGCTGCACCTCAAGGTGGGCTGGGTGTACGCCGGGGCGTCGGCCGCCACGCTGATCATCATCAACGGCATTCTCACCTTCATGCTGACGCCGGGCGATACCTGGCTGGCGGTGGCGGGCACGGGACACGAGGCCAGCAAGTTCTGGAACGCGTTCTTCAATCCCACCTATTGGCCGAGCCTGTTTCTGCGCGCCTGCGTCTGCGCCTCGCTGGCCGGCATATGGGCGCTCATCAGCGCCAGCCGCATCGATGCCGAGAAGCAGCCCGTGCTCAAGACCTCCATGGTGCGGTGGAGCATGAACTGGCTGGTGCCTTCGTTTGTGGCCATGCCGTTTCTGTTCGGATGGTTTCTGTACATGGTGCCGGCCACGCAGCGCATGCTGCTCACGTTGGGCATCGACACCATCGGCACCGGAACCTTCTCTACGGTCACGCGCATGGCGCTGCTCATCGTGATGACCTCGGCCACAATCATCGGCGTGGCATACTATTTAGGGAACCTCTGATCAAGTTCCGAAGGCGCGTCAGTTCCGTCTAATGGAGTAGGTGGAACGAGAACGCGATGCGCCAGATAACTTTTGCCTGTCAGCCCAGTTTTGAGAAGTATGCGCGGGTCAGCCGCCGGGAACAGTTTCTTAAGACGATGGAGGCGGTGGTTCCTTGGAGCGAGTTAGAAGCTCTGATCGAACCTCATTATCCCAAGGCGGGCAAGGGTCGTCATCCGGTCGCGCTCGGCACGATGCTGCGCATCTACTTTTTGCAGCACTGGTTCAACCTGTCGGACCCCGGCGCCGAGGATGCGCTCTACGAATCGCCCGTGCTGCGCGGCTTTGCCGGCGTGGACCTTGGACGGATGGCAGTGCCTGACGAGACTACCATCCTGAACTTCCGCCATCTGCTTGAAAGCCACGATTTATGCGGAGCAATCTTCGACGCGGTAAACCATTTTCTGGATCGCAATGGCATCCGTATCTCGACCGGCACGATCGTTGACGCCACCATCATCGCCGCGCCCAGTTCGACCAAGAACAGCAAGAAGGAGCGCGACCCGGAGATGCATCAGACCCGGAAGGGCAACCAATACTACTTCGGAGCCAAGGCGCACATCGGCGTGGATAGCAAGGAAGGCATCGTGCATTCGGTCTGCACATCGGCGGCCTCGGTGCATGACAAGCACATGTTGCCTGACTTACTCCACGGCGAGGAGAAGAAGGTCTGGGGCGACGGCGGCTATCAGGGGCAGACAGAAACTATCCATGCGGCAGCGCCCGATGCACAGGATATGACCAACCGGCGAGTCAAAAACGGCAAGGGCGAAGTGGATGAACAACAGAGGCGCAAGAACCGGACCAAGTCGCGTGTGCGCGCCAAGGTGGAGTGGCCGTTTCGCATCTTGAAGCGCATCTTCGGCTATACCAAGGTGCGCTATCGAGGAATCGTGAAGAACCATCACTGGCATCTGGTGGCCTTCGCGTTGGTCAACCTTTACCTGAATCGCAAGCGGCTGGTCCCTCAAGGGGCGTAGTGTCTCAGCAGCCCGGAGAACCGGCCGCAGAGACCAAAGCCGCGGTCCATCAAAGCCTCGCAGACCACTCGAAATCGCGCACGACCGGCAACACCGCCCTCGCCGATGTCTCATGCTGACCGGCGCATTAAACGAGCCCTTGATCAGAGGCTCCTTAG
>JAJZCY010000111.1 GCA_021828835.1 Acidobacteriota bacterium
GGGTACGCGGCAGGCGCAGACGCGCGGCAATCCAGAAGACGAACCCCGCCACGAGCGCAAGGTGAAAGCCCGAGACCACCAGCATGTGGAAAGAGCCGGTGCGCTCGAAGCCGAGGCGCAGAGTGTGCGTCAGGTAGGTGCGGTCGCCGGCCACCATCGCCGCCAGCATCGCGGCATCGTCCCGGCTCAGGCGCAGCGGAGCGGGCAGGTTTCGCATTGACGCGGGCAGCGCCAGCAGGCGCGCGGTCATGCTGTGCTGCAACGTGTTCAGGCGGCAGGCGACGAAGCGGCCGGGCGCAATGCCGCTGCGCTCTACGCGCTGAATGCTCACGCTGGCCGTCGCGGTGATGCCTTCGTCGAGCAGGTAATCCGTGCGGCTCCACGCGCCCGGATCGTGATAATCATCGGGCAGCATCAGGCGCACCGTGGCGCGCACACGCTCACCACAGCGGAAGGGAAGTAGTTGCGCACCGGGAGGCCAGCGCACTGCGAGCCGTACGCCTCCTGCTGCGGGTGCCTGTGCGTCGCTCTCGTCTGTCACCTCTTCCACACTGCTTACGCGCATGTCGACGGTCTGCGTGGGTGGAGAGGCGGGCGGCTCACTGCGATTCTGTTCCACGTTGCTGCGCATCATGCCGGCGTTGACGACCGTGCCTTCAACCGTGCGGAGCAGTCCGTCGGATGCGGCGGCGAGCGAGGGCGACGGCGCTGGATGCGGCTCCATCTCAGCACACCACGCCCCCAGCAGCAGCCAAATCAGCGCCAATGGTAGCAAGGCGATGCGCAGCGCGCGCACGGCCGCGATCGCAGCGAGCCCTGCGAGCAGCGCAAGGGCGACGAGGTGCAGCGAAGGGCGCACCCACATCCGGTTGGCGAGGACGATTCCTGCGGCAAACAGGCATGCCGCGTGAAAGAGGGGAACCGCGCGCGGTCCGGCCGAAGCGGGGCCGTCGACGCTCTGCCCGATCCTGGCCGGCTCGGCTGCCATGGGAAATTGAAAAAGAAAGTTGAGGAAAGCTTAGCAGGAACCGGCCTGGCGCGCGGAAGGTTTTCCCGGCTCCCTATCGCGCCATCGCACTTTTGGACAGACTCGGGAGCGCCTTAGGCACGGACGGCCTTGAGGTCGACGACCGTCTCCAGGTGAAACGTCTGCGGGAAGAGATCGACCAGGGTAACGCGCTCGAGGTCGTATCCGGCCGCGATCAGGTCGCGCAAATCGCGCGCCAGGGTTGCTGGATCGCAAGAGACGTAGGTGATCTCGGGTGATGCCACCTCGGCCAGCAGCGCAGTGGTCTCCGCGCCTAACCCCGTCCGAGGCGGGTCCACCACGATGAAGTCGGGACGGGCGCCGTGCCGGTTCTTGCGCAGGAAGTCGAGGGTCGATGCCGCCACGGCGGCACCCGCCGTCCCACTCAGATTGTGGGCCAGTGCGGCCGTGGCGCCGGGCGCCGACTCGACTGCGATGACCTGGCCGAAACTCGACGTCAGCTTGCGCGCAAACAGCCCCACGCCGGCGAAGAGATCCCAGGCCAGCTCGCCGCTGCGTCCGGTCGTCACTCGCTCCACCAGCGGATCCACGAGGAAGCGATTCACCTGGAAAAAAGCGACGTGATCCACCCGATAATCGAAGCCGGCCGCTGGGTAGGAGAGAGAAGCGGCGCCCTGCCTGGCGACGGTCCGCGGAAAGCCTTCGCGCCGCTGCTCCACCAGCTCCACTCCGCGCAGAACGGGAATCTGTTCGAGAAGCGTGGCGTAGTGCTTTGACAGCGGCGCGCGCGGCGGGCCGAAGGTGAACACGCTGGCAATTGCCGACGTGCCCGCAGGATCGCAGAAGAGCGCAAGCTCTGTGGGACGGCTGGCTTCATCGAGGCGCTGCAAAGCGGCCCCTGCCGCGAGCGCCGTTTGTACCAGGACAGGCGCGGTGATGGGACATTCCTGGATCGGCACAATTGCGTGCGAGCGGCGGCCGCGATAGCCGGGTCTGCCCTCGCGCTCGAAGGCTACGCGGATGCGGTTTCGATAGGCCCAGGGCTCGCCCGACAGCACTTCGATCTGCTCGGGCGCGCGTATGCCGCCGCGCTCCAGGGTCTCGCGCAGGATGGCCTGCTTGATGCGCAACTGTGCTTCGTAGCTGGCATGTTGATATTGGCATCCGCCGCAGACGCCGAAGTGTGGGCAGCCCGGTGCGGTGCGCTCCGGCGCGGCGCTCACGAGTTCCTCGGTCTCTGCCGTCGCGTAGCCGCGCTTCTCTTCTACCGTGCGCACCCGCGCCTGCTCGCCGGGCAGAACCAGCGGCACAAAGACCGCCTTGCCGTCCACACGCGCCAGGAAATTGCCGCCATAGACCGGCTTTTCAATCTGCACGAGGTGGGCCGGCGCGCCGGCTCGATCTGCGCGGCCGGCGGGTCTGCTGCTTTTTGAGTCCTTTTCCTTTTTCATTGCTGGCTCATGTAGAAGAGGCTCAGGCGCGGCAGCGCGTATTCCACCAGAAGCTGCTTGTGTACGAACTGCTGCTCCACCTGCCGCAGTTGTACCGCGCCCATGCGGCTGCGGTAGGGAGCCAGTTCGCGGGCAGCGTGCTCCTTCAAGCCGACTAGCAACTCTTCCGGTGCGGCGGCGGTGAGCGCGGCATACAGCTTCTCTTCGAGCACGGTGAGCGACCGCTCCAGCGACTCGAGGTCGATCGTCTTACCGGCAGGAGAGCGTACTTCGCCGGCGAGTTCGCGCAGGCGTGCGGCGGTTGCGCGGCAGGCATCCGGGGCAACCGTGGCGCTGTCGAGCGATGCGGCGGCAGCCTCCAGATGCGCAGCGACGCGCTCGTGCTCAAAGCCCGATTCCTGACCCTGCTCGGCCCCCGATGCAGTGCCGACGGCGGCCTCTTTCATCTCTTCGGCTGCTTCCATCACCGCCTGCGCGCACCAGGCCAGCCCATTGACGCGGCGCACATTTCCGCGCTTTTGCCGCGCCTCGTACTTGTCGAAGGCCGCGTCGATGCCGCGCAGCACCGCATCGAGCGGGATGCCCGCCTCGCGCCAGGTCTCGATCAGCGCCCAGTCCAGCGTGGAGAGCAGCAGGATCGCCCCCCGGCGCTGCTGAAAGCGTTCTTCGATCTCGGTGAAGTAGTTGAAGTAATTTTGCACGGCGTCTTCGGGTTAGCGCGTCTTGCCGCGCGGGAGTGCGTTCTGGTTACGCTCCCACAGGATGCGCAGGCCCTCGATGGTGAGCATGTCGTTGATCTCGTGGATATGGCGCGAGTCCGGGGCGATCATGCGCGCCAGCCCGCCGGTGGCGATGATGCGCGGCTTGCCGGCGGTTTCCGCCAGGATGCGCTCGAGGATCCCGTCCACCAGCCCGATGTAGCCAAAGTACAGCCCACTTTGCAGGTGAGTGATGGTGTTGGTGCCGATGGCCTTGGGCGGCCGCTTGATCTCCACGCGCGAGAGCTTGGCCGCGCGCGCAAACAGCGCATCGGCGCTCAGGCCGAGACCCGGCGCGATGGCTCCGCCCAGATACTCGCCCTTCTCCGAGATGACCTCGAACTTGGTGGCTGTGCCGAAGTCCACCACGATGCATGGGCCGCCGTAGAGCTCATAGGCGGCGACGCAGTCGCACAGCCGGTCCGCGCCCAGCTCGGTGGGGTTGTCGATTCGCATCTGCATGCCGGTCTTGATGCCGGGCTCGACGAACATCGGTTGCACGTTGAAGTACTGCTCGCAGACCTGGCGCAGGGTGGAGTCCACCGGCGGCACCACCGAGGCGATGATGATGTGATGGACCTGGCTCGGCGACATGCCGTGCATCTCGAACAGGTTCACGAAAAATACGCCGTATTCATCTACGGTCTGGGCGCGGTGCGTAGTGACGCGCCAGTGCGCGATCAGCTCCGGCTTTTCGTCCTCGAGCCTGTAGATCCCCAGCACCGTATTGGTGTTGCCGACATCGAGGGCAAGCAACATGAAAGGCAGCTCCCAGCTTCCGGCGTTCAGCCTGCAGCATTCTCCGCGGCGCGAATACCACCCGTTTGAACAGTAACGATTCCCGCTGCCGTTCGTACGCGCAGGAAACCATGGTCGTCCAGCCCGGCGGTGGTGCCGGTACATGCCTGGGGACCGTGGACCTCGACCTGACGATTGCGGATCCAGGTGGAGCACTGCTCGAGGCGCGACAGAATCCGCGCCGCGGCTTCTCCATCAGCCAAGTCTTCGGCTTCGCGCTCCAGCAATTTTAGCAGTGCGATCAGTAGAGCTTGACGGCTGACGCGCGCGCCGCACTCGAGATCGAGCGAGGTTGCCGGGGTGGCCAGACCGGGATCGAAGCTGTGCTGATGCACGTTGATCCCGATCCCCACTACTGCCACTGCGTGGGGCGGACCTTTGGATGAGATTTGTGACTCGACGAGAATCCCGCCCACCTTGCGCGGGCCGATCAGCAGATCGTTGGGCCAGCGCAGATCGATGGCCACGCCGGAAACGCGGCCAATCGCCTGGGCGGCAGCCAGGCCGGCGGCCAGCGGCAGCAGAGCCAGCCGCGCGGCTGCAATCTCCGGCCGCAGCAACACGCTCGCGTACAGCCCTTCGCCCGCCGCCGACTGCCAGCGATGATCGCCGCGGCCGCGGCCGGAGGTCTGCTCGTCGGCAAACCAGACGGAGCCATGCGGCGCCCCTGCGCGTGCGGCAGCCATGGCGTCCGTGTTGGTGGACTCGGTGCTGGGCGCGAAGTGCAGATTACCCGCAAAAATGGTGCCGGCGAGTACGGATTGGAGCGCGAAAAGGTCGTACATAGATTCAAATGGTATGGCGATTGCTGCGTTTGAAGTCAGGCTATCCCATTCGGCCCAAACCAACAAAAAGCCCCGGCTGGTCGCCGGGGCTGGTTGAAATGGAACTGGATTAGTTGTTGGACAAAGCCACGCCTTCCACCTTCTCATCGCTGCCGCTGTCATCGGAGCTGACGGGGCGATAGAAGAGCTGGTTATTGTCGAGGTAGACCTCCAGGAAGGCCGGCCGGTTGGGAATGTTCCCAGCGATCAGCGCTTCCGAGAGCGGGTCCTCAACGTACCGCTGCAACGCGCGGCGCAGCGGGCGCGCTCCGTAGCTGCGGTCGGTCAGCGTGCGATCCAGGATCCACTTCTTGGCCTCGTCGGTCACCGAGATGGTGATCGCCTTCTGGGCCAGGTTGGCGTTCAACTGCTGCACCAGCAGTTCCACGATCTGGATCAGGTCGGCGTCGGAGAGCGACTGGAAGAGAATGACCTCGTCCAGGCGGTTCAGGAACTCGGGGTTGAAGGTCTTCTTGACCTCCTGCTTTACCAGTTCCTCTACCTTCTCGCTCACCAGGTCCTCGCGGTCGCTGGCGAAGCCCAGGCCCTGCTTCTTCTGCAGGTGGCGGGCACCGATGTTGCTGGTCATGATGAGGATGGTGTTCTTGAAGTCGACGGTGTTGCCCAGCCCGTCGGTCAATTGGCCATCTTCAAAAACCTGCAGCAGGATGTTGAAGACATCGGGGTGCGCCTTCTCGATCTCGTCGAGCAGTACCACGGAGTAAGGAGACCGCTTGACGCGCTCGGTGAGCTGGCCGCCCTCCTCGTAGCCCACGTACCCCGGAGGCGAACCAATCAGCTTCGAGACCGAATGTTTCTCCATGAACTCCGACATGTCGAAGCGAATGAGCGCCTTGTCGGAGCCGAAGAGGAACTGCGCCAGGGTGCGCGCCATCTCCGTTTTGCCCACGCCGGTCGGTCCCAGGAAGAGGAACGAACCGATGGGGCGGTGGGGCGACTTCAAGCCGGCGCGCGAGCGGCGAATTGCCCGCGCCAGCGCGGAGATCGCCTTTTCCTGCGAGATCACGCGCTTGTGCAGCTCTTCTTCGACGCGCAGCAGCTTTTGGGTCTCTTCTTCCTTGATGCTGGTCACGGGCACGCCCGTCCAGCGGCTGACCACGTCCTCGATGTCCTCGCGGCCCACGATGCCGGCGGCCGAGTCGTCCAGATGATACTTATCGCGCAGGGCGCGCAGGTTTTCGCGCTCCTTCCGCTCCTCGTCGGAGTAGAACCGCGCCTTCTCGAACTCGTGATTGGCAATCGCCGAGTCCATGCGGTGCACGATAAACTTGATCCGCTTCTGCACTTCCGTGATCTCCTCGGGCAGCGAGGTCTGGCGCAGCTTCACGCGCGCGCCGGCCTCGTCGATGAGGTCGATGGCCTTATCGGGCAGGAAGCGGTCGGGAATGTAGCGGTTCGAGTGCGACACGGCGAACTCGATCGCCGCATCGGTGTAGCTGACCGCATGAAACTTCTCGTAGCGGTCCTTGATGCCCATGATGATCTTCACCGCGTCCGCCTCGTTCGGCGGCGGAACCTTGACCGCCTGGAAGCGCCGCTCCAGCGAGCGGTCCTTCTCGATGGACTTGCGGTATTCGCCGGGCGTGGTGGCGCCGATGCACTGGATCTCGCCGCGCGAGAGCGCCGGCTTCAGGATGTTGGCCGCGTCCAACGAGCCCTCGGCCGAACCCGCGCCCACCAGGGTGTGCAGCTCGTCGATGAAGACGATGGAGTTCTGGTTCTCCATCAGCTCCTTCATGATGGTCTTGAGCCGTTCCTCAAACTGGCCGCGGTATTTGGTGCCGGCGACGATGAGCGACAGGTCGAGACCCAGCACTCGCTTTTCCGCCAGAAAGCTGGGCACCTCGCCGTCGGCGATGCGCTGGGCCAGGCCTTCCACGATGGCGGTCTTGCCGACGCCCGGCTCGCCGATCAGCACGGGGTTGTTCTTGGTGCGGCGGCAGAGAATCTGAATCACGCGCTCGAGCTCGCCTTCGCGCCCGACCAGGGGATCGAGTTGCCCGTCCATCGCCGCCTGGGTCAGGTCGCGGCTGAACTCGGCCAAAAGGCTGGATTCGCGCTGCCGTTGCGGGGCGGGGGCTTTTTCCTGCGTCACCCGCGCCAGCTCATCGCGAATCTGCGCCAGCTTCAACCCGCGTTCCTGCAGGATCTCCGAGGCAAAGCACTTCTCTTCGCGCAGCAGGCCCAGCAGCAAATGCTCGGTGCCGATATGCTTGTGGCCCAGCCGTTCGGCCTCTTCGGCCGCGTAGGCCAGCACCCGTTTGCACTCGTTCGAAAGCGGCAGGTCGACGCTGGTCGAAACTTTCTCACGGATCGTTGTGTGGGCTTCGATCTGCTTGCGGATCGACTCGACGGAGGCGTGCGAGCGCAAAAAGCGATTGGTTAACGCTTTGTCCTCGCGCAGCAGGCCCAGCAGCAGATGCTCGGTCTCGATGTAGGGGGATCCGAACTGGCTGGCCTCGTACCGCGCAAAAAAGATCACGCGTCGTGCCTTCTCCGTATAGCGTTCGAACATGATGTGCTCCTGAATCGGGCTGTCGGCGGATGTGGCCGTCCGGTTTACGCGCCCTGCTGACATTGGCCTCTTTGAGACCACCTGCCGCGGAGCGTCGCTTCCGGCTTCGACCCGTTCTGCGCGTGCCCTTTGTCTAACCCGCCGCCGAGAGCCGCAAGCGAAAAGGTACCCTGCTCTCGAACAGCTTTTTGGATGGCCGGACTTCTTGCGTCTGGTTGATCTCCTGTGCTGGAACACCGGAGACCCCCACCCTGCTTCGTTCCGCCGGGTTGGTTTCCCCGGACTGTTTATCTATAAGACTCCGAAACCACCCAGAAAGGTGCCTTTTCTTCAGTTTCCGGGCGGCGGCAACGGGTGCGAGAGGGCCGGTGGGGTGACCAGGCGGCCGCCTTCCAGGCGCAGGACCCTCGTACATCGGGATGCCAGGTCCAGGTTGTGAGTGACCAGAACCGACGTGAGCCGATGGTCCTGGTGTAAGCGTTGTACTAAATCGAAGACCCGCGCCGCCGTGGCCTCGTCGAGATCGCCGGTGGGTTCGTCGGCCAACAGAAGCCGTGGCTGGTTCACCAGGGCCCGCGCCAGCGCCACCCGTTGCTGTTCACCGCCGGAGAGCTCGCCCGGACGATGGGTGCGACGGTCGTCCAAGTCCACTTCCCGCAACCAGTTGGCTGCCATGGCCATCGCCTCCGCTTTGCGTACGCCGCGAGCCAGCAGCGGCAGGGCTACATTTTCCTGTGCCGAAAATTCGGGCAGCAGATAATGAAACTGCCAGACATAGCCGATTTCGCGATTGCGAAACTCCGCAGCCTTCCGACTACTCAGCTCGGCCACATTGGTTGACGCGCAGTATACCGTTCCCGCGGAAGGAGCATCAAGCGCGCCCAGGATGTGCAAAAGAGTGCTCTTTCCAGCCCCCGACTGGCCCACGATGGCCACCATCTCGCCGGGATGAACGGAAAGATGCAGATCCGCGAAGAGATGCAGCTCTCCTCGCGCCGTGCGATAGGTCTTTCTGAGTCCCTGGACTTCAATGAGTGGGGGCTCGATCTTCGGCGCTCGCGCTCCCGGGTCCCGCGTGGTGCGGGATGCCTGGGGGGCAGCCGCTGGAGTCCAGTCCGTCATCTGTTCTACCGATTCTACCGAACCGGGCCGCTCCCGCAAGCCAGGGGGAATGCTGCTGAAGTTGCATAAAGAAATCCCTGCCCGTCACAAGCCGGCCGCAGCGATTTGAGCCCGTGATTCTTCGATCTGCTGCTGCGCCTGGGCTTGTGCCTCGCCATAGTGGTTCGCGATGATCGCCGCCGAGCGGGAGTCATCCATGTAGCGCGTTACCGCTGCCAATTTGATGGGTGAGAGCGACGCCATGCGCGCCACATCGGCATTGCTGGAGATGGACTGAACCAGAGCGAGTATCGAGGTGACGATCGTAGCCACTCCCTGGAGAGCCGCGATTGCGTGCTTCTGGCTGGCGGGATTGACGATGCGTGCCGCATTCAGCAATCCGGCGTTGACCTGCTGCTGCAAGTTCACGATCTGAGCCTGTAACTGTGCGAGCGTGCCGGCCGACGGGTTTGCTAAGTAGGCGCGGGCCTGGGCCGCGAGCAGGTTGGAGGCGGCGTCGAATCCGGAGGTGGCGGCCGCGAAAACAGGTGCGGCCGCGGGATCGAGGACCGCTGCCGTCGAATCGACCGTGGCCACCGCGCTCTGAAGCGCGGGCGTCCAACGGACGATATCGCGGGCGATCTGCGCATGCGTACAGCCCTGGAGCCAGGGCAGTTGGATCAGAAACAGGATGAGCAGCCAGACGCCAAGTTTGGCCGATGCGGAGGATTTCGCGGGGCATTCGGTACAGGCGCCGGTGCTGGTGTTGCGATCAAGCGCCGCAGGGACGGGCGAGGGTGTTCCTCCCGGGTCGCGGGCTAGCAGCCCGAGCAGGGCGGTGGCCAGAGCGCCGGTGAGCGAGACGACGGTGCCGCTGCCGAGATGGCCCAGCGAAACGCCTTGTTGCGCTAGGATTCCGGCTACGGTGACGATGGAGACCAGTAATCCGGTGGCCGAGGTGCGGGGGTGTTGCCAGACATTCGAGAGAGGGTTCATGCCAGACGCTTCCTTTCTGCGCCCGGCGGGCACGGCGGTTTGTGCGCGAAATGACGAAAGCCGGGCTAAGTACAAGCCTAGGCAGGGCGGGGAATTATCCGGCAACGCGGCAGTAGGAACTAACTCTTTGGAATAGAGCCGCTTGCGAAGGACCAGGCTTGGCGGGAGCTTGACAGCGCCTGGGGCGAGACTCCGACGGCGGCCTCAGCGTCCCTGGTTGCGCTTCACGTAGCGGCGGCCGCGAATTTCGTACTGGCCGCTTGCCACCATGCGCAGAGCTTCGGTGTAGGCGATGTGCTCTTCGTGCAGTATCCGTTCGGCCAGGGAGTGGGCATCGTCCGACTCCAGGACGGAGATGGCGCGCTGCAGAATGATGGCCCCGTGATCGAGTTCGTCATCCACGAAGTGCACCGTGCAGCCGGCGATCTTGACCCCGTAGGCGAAGGCCTGCTCCTGCGCCTCCAGGCCGGGGAAGGCCGGAAGCAGCGAAGGGTGGATATTGACGATGCGGTTGGGGAAGGCGGCGACCAAGCCCGGCGAAAGCAAACGCATGTAGCCGGCCAGGCAGATCAGATCGACGTGGTGCTCCTTGAGGCAGCCCAGCACATCGGCGTCATGCTCGGCGCGGGGGCGGCCCTTGGAGACGTACAGCGCCGCCGGCAGGCCCAGATCCTTGGCAGCAGTAAGACCGGGGGCATCGGCGACGTTGGAGATGACGAGGGCAATCTCCACACCTGGCAAGCGGCCGGTCCGGATGGAATCCGCGATGGCCAGGAAGTTCGAGCCGCGGCCGGAGAGCAGGATGCCGAGGCGGAGCGGCGGGCGGCCTTCGGCCAGGTCGTGATTGAATTCGGGTTCGTTCATCGCGAGGGTCTTGAATTGTGTGCTTCTCCAAGTCTCAAAATCGAGACTCCGGGAAGTCGGCAAAGGAACCAAAAGGCAACCGCAGATCCTTCGCTGCGTTCAGGAGGACATCTGTTGAGGAGGCATTTACCAGCTCCGCTAACACCGCTGACACCGCTAGTTCTGCTGACTCCGCCAGCTCCGCTCTCTACGTGTACTGCACGCGGCGTTCGCCTTTGACGACCCGGCCGATGACGTAAAACTTTTCTTCAGAGCGGTCGAGCAGGTTCTTCGCGCGCGTAAACTTGGCCGCCGGAATCGCGGCGATGAGCCCGATGCCCATGTTGAAGGTGCGCATCATCTCGTCCTGCGATACGTTGCCGAGTTCGCGCAAGTGCTCGAAGATAGGCAGCACCGGCCAGGAGCCGAGCTCGATCTGGGCGGTCATGTTTTTGGGCAGGATGCGCGGCAGGTTTTCCGTGATGCCGCCGCCGGTGATGTGGGCCATGCCGGTGGTCAGCCCGCCGGAGACCAGCTTCTGAATCACGCTGAGGTAGCTGCGGTGCACCTTGAGCAGCGCAGCGCCCGCCTTCTCCTTGATGGCGGTGACGTACTGCTGCGGCTTGTAGCGGGCCACGTCGAAGAGCAGTTTGCGGGCCAGCGAGTAGCCATTGGTGTGCAGACCGGTGGAGGGCAGGCCGATGAGCACATCTCCAGTCTTGATGCCCGCGCCGGTGATCATCTTCTCGCGATCGACGGCGCCCACGATGAAGCCGGCCAGGTCGTACTCTCCGTCGCCGTAGAAGCCGGGCATCTGCGCGGTTTCGCCGCCGATGAGCGCACAGCCGTTGGCCCGGCAGGCGTCGGCCAGCCCGCTGACCACGTCCTCCATCACCGAGGGCTCCAGCTTACCGGTGGCCAGGTAATCGAGAAAAAAGAGCGGCGTGGCGCCCTGCACGGCAATGTCGTTGACGCAGTGATTGACCAGGTCGGCGCCCACGGTATGGTGCTGGCCCAGGGCGAAGGCGATCTTGAGCTTGGTGCCGACACCGTCCGCGGAGCTTACCAGGATGGGCTGCTTCCAGCGCTGGAGGTCCAGGCGATAGAGGGCCCCGAAGCCGCCGATCCCGCCCAACACATTGCGATTAAAGGTTTTCTGCGCAAGGAACTTGATCTTGTCCTTGACACGGTCGCCGCTGGAGATATCGACTCCGGCATCAGCGTAGGTCACAGTGGGGGATTTGATCGGCTCAGGCACGATAGGAGCTTTCTTTGCAACAGGAATGAAGACGATGCGGATCGTTCGAAAGCTTGATTTTAGCAGGGCTGCGCGGCCGCAGACGGGGCAGAATCTCTTCTCGTCAGGGCAAACGCATTTGAAGATTGAAGCGCGGAGTCAAGGGAAAACGCCTCAAAGCCGCCTGGGATCCTGCGTACCTGCTGAAATTGCTGGGAATTTTGGTATGCGTCGCGCCGGATCGCGAAGCTGGGAAACCGGCCACCGGCCCTGCAAGGTGATAGGATGGCGAACGGCGTTCGCGTGATGCGTGGGGAGATGAATCATCATGTTCCGGTCTAACCGACGGGGGGATGTGCGCGCTGTCGTCCCGATCTCGATTGCAGCATTCTTCTGTGTGGCCGCGGGCCACGCCCAGCAGGCTCTGCAAGTCAAGATCGATTGGGAGAAAACGGCCGTCGTCTCCCGATCGACGCCCACCCTGCAGGTTGTGGTGAATCCGCAGTTGCGGCCGGGGGAGCCCCTGGGCCAAGCTGCGTTCAAGGCGCTGAAGGATTTGGGGGCGGAGTACGTGCGCTATGTGCCGTGGTTTCCCTACCCCAAATTGGTGGTGGCGGAACTGGAACCGCCAACGCAGCAGAAGACGTCATGGGATTTCAGCTTGATCGATCCCATGACCAAGGCTTTTTTTGCGGCAACCGCAGGCCACACCACGGTGATGAATTTCAGCACCATTCCCGAGTGGATGTTCAAGACCAGCAAGCCTGTCGCCTATCCCCCCGATCCCCACCAGGTGGACTGGCGCTACAGGGGCGGCACGGAATTGCGCGACCCGAGCGGCAAGGAGCTGGGCGATTACTACTCGCGGCTGGTGAGCTGGTATGTGCACGGCGGATTCACCGACGAAAACGGAG
>JAJZCY010000112.1 GCA_021828835.1 Acidobacteriota bacterium
GGCGCGGCTTTCGTTTTTCCGGCACGTGGGCCGGGGCGCGGCGGCGGCGGCGCCGGCGCGCATCGAGCTGCGGCTGGGCCAGATCATGCGCGACCTGATGATTGTGCCGGAGACCAAGTCGGTGCTCGATCTGCTGCGCGACTTTCAGCAGCGACGCCGGCACATGGCGCTGGTAGTGGACGAGTACGGGTCGGTGGTGGGGCTGGTGACGGCGGAGGATGCAATCGAACAGCTCGCCGGCGAGCTGCAAGACGAGTTCGATCTGCCCGAACAGCCGGTGCTGGCCACTTCTTCCGGGGCGCTGCTGATGGATGGCGGCGTGAACCTGCGCGACCTGGAGACGCAGATGAACTGGGACCTGCCCCGCGAGGGCGGAGTGGAGACGCTGGCCGGCTTCCTGCTCTACCGGCTGGGGCATATTCCTCACCCCGGCGAGTCGGTGGTGTACGACGGCCGCCGTCTCACGGTGACGGAGATGGACGGGCGGAGGATCGCCCGGATCCTGGTGGAGCGCCTGCCGGCGGCGAGCGCCACCAACGGCTAGAGACAGAATGCGCTCAAAAAGAACCCTGGCTGCGCCGTGCCCCTTCATCAAAATGGGGGGGAAACGATAGTCTAGAAGGTACCGGAAAGCATCCAGAAGCCTGCTCCGGATTTCAGTCCGGCTACCGGGCGGCGCGCTTCGAGCAAGTCAGGAGAGTTTTGAGTTGAAGAGAACGTCATTGCTTGCGATTTCGGCAGCCCTTGCGGCTGCGCTTCTGCCCCTGGCTGCGGCCGGCCAAACGGCTCCTCCGACGAGGGTCAGCGCGCCCAAGTACGAGGCGTTTGGGGGCTTTGCCTATACCAGCCTGAACCAGGTGAATCAATCGCGTTACGGCTTGATGGGGTTCCGGGGCGCCATCACCCGGGACTGGGGCAAGTACTTCGGCCTGACGGGCATGGGGGACTACTACAAGTGGCCGGCGGGCTCGGGCACCGGCATCAACGCCAACCCCGGCAATCCCAGTGTTTACAGCTTCATGGTGGCTCCCGGAGTGAATTTGAAGCTCGCCGACAAGTGGAGCGCAGGGGTCTACGGGGAACTGGGGATCGAACATACCGGCGGCGAGCAGATGATTCCCAACATCTCCTTCGCGGGCGGCTTTGGCGCCCAGGTCACCTATGATCTGAACCGGCGCTGGGCGATTCGCACGATGGGGGAACGCGTGCTGGCGTCGTTCTCGCTGCGGAACAACTCGAACCAGCTCTCCAACTCGACACACATGACCTCTAACACGCGCGGATTTATCGGCCTGGTGTACCGGTTCTAGGCGCGAGCCGGCGAGAAGAGTGTGCAAGGCGTCCGCTGCGGCGGACGCCTTTTTTGCGCGAAAGAGAGCGGCCTTCGCTTACTGGATCAGCTCCGCAATCTGGGTAAACGCCACCTGGAAGCCGCTGCCGGGCAGATCAAACACCGTGCCCGGCGTAAGCTGGCCTGCACGGTAGTGATAGCAGACCTGCGTCTTCGGGTCGATGAGCCAGATGGCGCCGATGCCCATGCGTTCGTAGTCCGCGAGTTTCTCCAGCATCCGGGTCATCGAGTCCTCCGGCGAGAGGATTTCAAAGACAGCCAGCGGCGGATGGGTGATGATCTGTTCGCGGGGCGCGGCGCGGCTGAGGATGCTGACGTCGGGAACGCGGAAGCGGTTGTGGGAAACCTGAATTCGCAACTCCGGCCGGGAGATGATTCCCAGTTCCTTTTCCCGCATGAGGAAATATCCGGCCAAGATTATCTGCCAGGTGGCATGGTCGTACTCGCCCACAGGCCGCTCCTCGATGACCCCGGCCACGTATTCGCAGTCCGGCTCCGAGGTCATCCTCAGATATTCTTCGACGGGCACGAGGGAAGGTTGCGCGGCCATCTTGAACCTCCGTGGAGATCATTTTACGCCCCGGAAGAATTAGTGGACTTACCCTTCCTCCGACTCGCGCAGGCGGGCGATCACGGCGAAATCTTCGAGCGTGGTTGTGTCGCCCTTGATCTCGCCGTGGGTGGCCAGCTCGCGCAGCAGGCGGCGCATGATCTTGCCGGAGCGGGTCTTGGGCAGGGCTTCGGTGAAGCGAATATCGTCGGGGCGGGCCAGCGCGCCGATCTCCTTGGCGACCCACTTGCGCAGCTCGTCCTTGAGATCGTTGTTGGGCTCGTTGCCGCTCTCCAGGGTGACGAAAGCGGCGATGCCCTGGCCTTTGAGCTCGTCGGGGCGGCCCACCACGGCGGCCTCGGCCACCTTGGGGTGCGCGACCAGAGCGGATTCGATCTCCATGGTGCCCAGGCGGTGACCGCTCACGTTGATGACGTCGTCGACGCGGCCCATGAGCCAGAAGTAGCCGTCGGCGTCCTGGCGCGCGCCGTCGCCGGTGAAGTAGCAGCCGGGCACGTCGCTCCAGTAGGTCTTCTGGTAGCGCTCGGGATCGCCGTAGACGGTGCGAGCCATGGAGGGCCAGGGCTTGCGAACGACGAGCAGGCCGCCATGGCCGGCGGGCACGGGCTGGCCTTCGCGGGTGACCACCTCGGCCTGGATGCCGAAGAAGGGCCGCGTCGCCGAGCCGGGTTTGGCCGGTACTGCGCCGGGAATGGGCGCGATCATGATGGCGCCGGTCTCGGTCTGCCACCAGGTGTCGATGATGGGGCAGCGGTTGTGGCCGATCTTCTCGCGATACCACATCCACGCCTCGGGATTGATGGGCTCGCCGACCGTGCCCAGCAGGCGCAGCGAATCGAGCCTGTGCTTCTCGACGTGCTCATCGCCCCACTTGATGAAGGCGCGGATGGCGGTGGGCGCGGTGTAGAAGATGGTGACCTTGTGATCGTCGATGATCTTCCAGAAGCGCGAGCAGTCGGGGAAGTTGGGCGCGCCTTCGTACATCAGCACGGTGGCTCCGCATTGCAGCGGGCCGTAGACGATGTAGGAGTGGCCGGTGACCCAGCCGATGTCGGCGGTACACCAGTAGATGTCGTCCTCACGCAGGTCGAAGGTGTACTTGGTGGTGAGGCAGGTCTGCACGGCGTAGCCGCCGGTGGTGTGCACCAGGCCTTTGGGCTTGCCGGTGGTGCCGGAGGTGTAGAGGATGTAGAGCGGATCCTCGGAGTCCATCGGCTCGGCGGGGCATTCCGGCGCGGCCTTGGCGACCAGCTCATGCCACCAGTGGTCGCGGCCCTCGACCATGTTCACGGGCGAGCCGGTGCGGCGATAGACCACGACATGCTTGACGGTGTGGCAGGCGGTCATGGCCTCGTCGACAGTGCGCTTGAGCTGGACTTCGTTGCCGCGGCGGTAGCTGGTGTCCTGGGTGAGGATGGCCACGCAGCCGCAGTCGTTGACGCGGTCGGCGATGGCATTGGCGGCAAAGCCGCCGAAGATGACCGAGTGAATGGCGCCGATGCGGGCGCAGGCCAGTAGCGCGATGGCGAGTTCCGGCGTCATGCCCATGTAAATGGCGACGCGGTCGCCCTTCTTGATCCCCAGTCCCTTGAGCGCGCTGGCGACCTTCTGCACCTCCGCATGCAGTTCGGCGTAGGTCAGGCGGCGAATCTCGCCGGGCTCGCCTTCCCAGAGGATGGCGGTCTTATTGCGGCGCTCGCCCAGCGCATGCCGGTCCACGCAGTTGTAGCTCAGGTTCATCTGGCCGCCCACGAACCATTTGGCCCAGGGCAGATTCCATTCGAGCACCTTGTCCCAGCGCTTGAACCAGTGGAGTTCGTCGGCGGCCTCGGCCCAGAATTTTTCAGGGTTCTCGATGGATTCGCGGTACATGGTCTCGTACTGCTCGAGGCTCTTGACGTGGGCTTGGGCACTGAACTCCGGCGGCGGGGGGAAGACGCGGTTTTCACGCAGGGTAGAGTCGATGTCCTGATTGGTAGCAGCCGGAACGGGAGCAGAAGCCATGCAAAATCCTCCAGGCAATCACGATGAACACTGATCCTCGGCAAAGGTATTTATTTGGATGACCGCCGGGAAAAATGCGCGTGCTTCAAACTTTAGCGGGGCGGATATGGGGTGGGCAAGTGGGAGCGCGGGCCAGATCCGTACAAAGGGCAGGGGAATCGGCATTTAGATGTCTAGGCCGATTACCACCGGAGAGGGATTTCGAGCGGGGATTCCTCCCGTGCTTGCGGCTGCGGAAGCACGGGAGAGGAGATCTACCGTCCGGCGGGCAGCTTGTAGGGCTTTTGCAGGTAGAGGCGAGCCTCGTTGACTGCGCCCTGGGTGTTGTCGTTGGTCTGGATGGCCAGGCGGTATTCATTGACGGCGCGGTCGCGCTGGCCGGTCAGATCGAAGATCTTGCCGATGGCGATGTGGCTCCAGACCTCGGTCCAGGGCGGCAGATCGTCGCCGCGCAGCGCGTCGCGGTAGGCGTTGACGGCGGCCTGGTAGTTGCGCTGCTCAAAGAGCACCTCGCCCATGCGGTAGTTGGCCAGCGAGCTGATGGGGTTCACCTGCAAGGCTTTCTGGTACTCGGAGAGAGCGTCGGTCAGATCGCCCTGGGCTACGAGTTGCTGGCCTTTGAGGATGTGGATGCGCACCTGGAGGTCGGGCGAGTTCTTCAGCACCCAATCGTTGGGGTCGATGCTGATGTGGCGTGGGCGGCCGAAGGTGTCCACGACGTATTGGGAGTTGGTGCCCACCACATCGACCTTCTGGTTGACGGTTTTGCCGTCGGTTTCGATGCGCAGGTCCACGGGCATGTTGAAGAGGTCGAGATCCTGGTCGATGGAGCCGATGGTGCGGAAGCCCTTGTTATTGCCCAGGCGGTAGACGGCGTACTTGTCCTTGAACTGGGGCGCGCCGGTTCCGTCGATCCACTGCGAGAAGAAGGGCAGGAGCTGCTGCTGGGTGTGGGCCTCGGCCACCTTCTCAAATTGGGCGGTGTCGATGGACTTGTCGGTGTACTGGCTGAGCGCGCCCCTGAGCACGTTTTCGAAGGCTTTGTCGCCCAGCTCCCAGCGGAGCATGTGGAAGACCATGGCACCCTTCTCGAGGGTCATGGACTGGAACTGCGGCGAGAAGGGATCGAGGCGCCCGGTGCTGGAGAGCGGAATGGTGTCGTAGGCGAGAGCGCCGGCCGCCACATCGGGCAGCGCGGCCTCAAAGGTGGCCTTGCCGCTCTGGTTTTCCACGTACATCAGCTCGCCGTAGCGGGACATGCCGTTCGTGATCCAGGCGTCGTTCAGGGTCTTGGGACTGACTTCGGAGCCCCACCACAGGTGGGCCATGGTGTTGGCCATCAGGCGCACGGTGGAGGGCTGGCCGATGCGGCTGCCGGGAATGGCGACGAGCTCCGGCGCCCACACGGCGGGCAGCGTGTCATTGGGCAGCTCGACCACGTTCAGGTGGACGCTTTCCAGCGCGCCGAAGGTGCCGGTAAAGAAATCGAACTCCTGGGAGGCGGTCTGCGCCAACTGGTTGGCCTGCTGCTGATGGCTCACCGTGGTGTAGACGTTCACATTGCCGGGGCCGGAGGTGACGGGACCGACGAAGCGGCCGGCGATCACGGTGCCCGGGAAGCCGGGCTTGTCCCAGTTGAAGTTGTACTGCTCGCCGCTGGAGCCGTCGGCGAGCTTCACGGGCTGGGGAGTTCCCTGGCTGCCGCTGGCGAACACCTGCTCGCCCTGGGGCACGCTGATGTGGATCTCGGCGGTGAAGCGGTCGGTCATGTAGCCGGTCATGGGGAACCAGCGGGCCGGGTAGAGCAGGTAGGTGATGGGATCCTGAATGGCGGCAAGTTTGAGGCCCTCGACCGGGCCGTCCTCGTTGCCGGTGATGGCGCCGTTGTATTCGAAGGTCCAGTGGACGGTCTGGCCGGGCACGAACGAAGCGGCAGGGGTTACGCGGACGGAGCCGTCGGCGGTGCGCTCGCCGTCGAGCTGCTTGCCGTTCTCATCGGTGATTCTGGTGAGCTTGAGCGCGGGATGGAAGCCGAAGGTCACCACGTCCTGGTTGGGCGGAGGAATGAAGGCGACGACTGTTTTGGCGGTGATGGTGTGGTTGGCGGGGTTGAGCTCGGCGTTGATGACATAGCCGGTGATGTTCAGCGCGGGCCGGCCCATGCGCTGGGCGCGGGCGGGAGCGGAACCGAGAGCTGTGCCAAAAGATGCAAGCGCCAGGCCGAGCCAGGCCTGGCGAAGGAAGCGCCCCATGGTGAGGTTTCTTGCTGTCGTCCTCATAACCCTCTTCATCCCATTGTCGCCGCAGTGCGGCTCCTGTTGCGAGTATCCCGCCGCCGTGCCCCGGAGCAGGAGTTAAATCGTCAGGAGTCAGCGTGCTGGCCCGGTATTGCCGGGGCTGTTGGCCGCCATGGATTCGAGCACAATCGCCGCCACCCGCTGGATTGCGCCCGTTGCTTCCGGTCCGCTCTGTTGCCGGACGCGAAGCGCTGTCCGAATCTCCGCCAGCCCCTGCATCATGGACTGCCGGGGTTGGTCGTCGGGTAGCAACATCTCCAGGTGCTGGACGATCTTTGCCGCCGTGAAGTCATGCTGGATGAGCTCCGGGACCAGCCGTTGCCCCGCGATCAGGTTCACCATGGCGACGTGGGGCACGTCCACAACGCGCCGTGCCACCGCATAGGTTACCGGCGAAACACGATACACCACCACAAAGGGATTGCCGATCAGTGCCGCTTCCACGGTGGCCGTGCCGCTGGCCACCACCGAGGCCCGGGCGTGAAACAAGGCCGCCCGCGCATCGTCCACCACCCGAACCGAGAGTCCGCCCCCCCGGTCTTCCGCCACCTGGTATACCCTCTCCCGCTGCTCGGAAGTCAAGGTAGGCGCCAAGGGTATCACAAAGTCATACGTTTCGGTTGGATGCGCGGCTGCGGGATGCGGCAACGAGAGCCGCCAGGCCATCTCCAGCATCTCGGGCAGATTGCCCTCGATCTCCTTCATGCGGCTGCCCGGCAGCAGGCCGATCCAGGTGCGCTCCGGGTGCAGGCCGGTGCGGGCAGCGAACTCCTGGCGGGAGATGGTAGGCAAGGGGAGTTCGGCCAGGGGATGGCCCACGAACTCGGCCGGGATGCCGCGCTCGCGGTAAAAATCCTCTTCGAAGGGGAAGATGACCGCCATGCGGTCTACGTACTTGCGCACCAGTTCGATACGATGCTTCTTCCAGGCCCAGAGCTGCGGGCTGACGAAGTAGACGACCGGGATGCCGAGGCGGTGCAGTTCGCGGGCCAGTTTGAAGTGAACGTCGGGGAAGTCGATGAGCACGGCGACGTCGGGCCGGCGGGTGCGAATCACGTTCAGGAGCTTGCGGTACTCGCGGTAGATGCGGGGCAGGTGGCGGACGACCTCGGTGACGCCCATGACGGCCATATCCTCGGCGCGGACGATGCGTTCGAAGCCGGCCGCGGCCATGCGCGGGCCGCCCATGCCGAAGAGCTCCGCTTGAAGCCCCTTGGACGCGAGTTGTTGCCGCAGGGAATCGATCAGCAGGGCGCCATAGTGCTCGCCGCTGGCCTCGCCTGCCGAGATGAAGATCTTCCGGACCATGTGGGAGACGATGTTGTGCCTGATGCTGCTCCCCATGATAGCGGGTCGGCGGGTCAGCGAGTCAGCAAGTCGGCGAGTCAGCGGGGCGCCCTGTGCCTCCGGTCACAGACGCTGGTTCGGGTTGGTGCCAGTTTCAGTACTGCGCGCGCGGAAGACCGAGGTGCATGCAGCCGCTTTGCGCATCGTGCGTACCGAACCTCGGCCGACAGGTGCCTTTCCCGGAGGCCTGGGAAGACTTGCTTCCCAACACCAAGACAAGCGAGGCACCGCAATGGCAACTGACGTCGCAATGGCAACTGAGGTTCTGATCGCGAATCATTCGCTTCCGCGCCTGGGGCAACCCGCTCCCGTTTTCGAGGCGGAGACCACCCACGGCACGCTGCGTCTTGACGACTTTAGAGGAAGCTGGCTGGTGCTGTTCTCGCACCCCGCCGACTTCACTCCGGTATGCACCACCGAATTCATCGCATTCGCGGAACTGGCGCCCGAGCTGAAGAAGCGGGGCGTTGAGCTCTGCGGGCTCAGCATCGACAGCACCTTCTCGCACATCGCCTGGGTGCGCAACATCGAGCGCAACTTCGGGGTCAAGATTCCGTTCCCGGTGATCGCCGACCTGAACAAGGAAGTGGCCACGCTCTACGGCATGCTGATGCCCGGCGAGAGCAAGACCGCGACCAGCCGCTGCTTGTTCGTCATCGATCCCAACGGCATTCTGCGGGCCATGATCTATTACCCGCTGAGCACCGGCCGGAATACCCAGGAGGTACTGCGGCTGATCGACGCGCTGCAAGCCACCGATAAGCACGGGATCGCCACGCCGGCGAACTGGAAGCCGGGAGACAAGGTGATCGTGCCTCCGCCTGCCACGACGGACGATGCCGAGGCGCGGATGCAGGCCGGCTTTGAAACCACGGACTGGTACTTCTCCAAGAAGGCTGTCTGAGCAAAGGAGACGCCGATGGCTTGTGTCAATGCTCGCGGAGAGATCAGCGAGTCTGCGCGCCAGATTCTGATTGCTCTGCTGGAAGGTGCTCCGTTGTCCCAGGTTGCCGTTCATACCGAGCTGCCGCTCTACCGGATTCGCAGTGCCATGCGCGAATTGGGAGCGGCAGGCCTGGCGGTGGAGACGGCGGAGGGCTGGAAGACCACGGAGACGGGACGGAACGCGATCCAGGGCGCGCTTGCCCGGGCCTGAGCCTGCGCTGCTGTGCCGGCCGAGCGCGCATCGCTTCGCCAAAACACGCGGGAGGCGATCGTGAAAAAGTATGTGATGGAACTGATCGGGACCTTCTTCCTGGTCTTCACCATTGGCATGTCGGTTCTGGCCGGCGGCAGCGGAGTGATACCGCCGCTGGCCATCGGCTCGATCCTGATGGTGATGATCTACGCCGGCGGACACATCTCCGGCGGCCACTTTAACCCGGCGGTGACGCTGGGGGTATGGATCCGCGGCAACCTGGAGAACAAGGATTTGCTGCCCTACATGCTGTTTCAGATCGCGGGCGGAGCGATCGCAGCGGTGTTTGTTCTGTTCATGTCGCCGGCGGCCGCGCCGCAGCCGCGCAATCTGTCGATGGTGCCGGAACTGCTGGCCGAGTATCTGTTCACCTTTGCGCTGGTGTTTGTGGTGCTGAACTCGGCCACCTCGAAGGACAACGCCGGCAACTCGTTCTACGGGCTGGCGATCGGGTTCACGGTGCTGGCAGGGGCCTTTGCCGTGGGCGGCGTCGCCTCGGCGGCGTTCAATCCCGCGGTGGCGTTCGGCATCTCGATCATGGGGATGTCGGCGTGGAGCAAGATCTGGGTATATCTGGTGGCGAACCTGCTGGGCGGCGCCACGGCCGGGTGGGCGTTCAAGGGACTGGCCCCGGAGGCCGCTCCTCCGCCGCGGGTGTCGGCTGCCCCGCAGACCAATCCCTGAGCGGCGGCGCGATGGTTATTTGCTGAACACCACGATGTCCTGATCGCGGGTTTGCAGGGCGTCGTGGTGCGCGGTCCCCCAGACCGGGCCGGCGGAGAGCTTCATGCCGCTGCCGGCAAAGGTGGCCGCCAGGAAAGCCAGCGAGTAGGCCACCGCAATGCCGGGAATGGCCTGGTTGGCGTAGCTGTGCTCCTCCGCGCGGAAAGGAAACTGGCGATCGTCTCTGCCGTCGCGCAGAAAGGCGGTGAAGAAGCAGCGTCCGCCGGGCTTGAGCACGCGCGCGATCTGCCGTACGTAGTTCCGCACCTCGCCGGTAAGCATGTGGGTAAAGACCGAGACCATGAAGACGATGTCGAAGGACTGGTCGGCATAAGGCAGCACGTACTCCGTGGCCAGATAGCGGCCGGTGGGGTTGTAGGCGTCGTTGCGCACATCGAGGAAGTCGAACTGGAAGCCTTTTGCGCGCAGCAGACGATTGCTGCGCGCGCCGGCCAGCGCGACCTGCTCGATGTCCATGCCGGTGTAGTTGCCGTCGTTGAGATGAGAGGCCAGCGCGAAGGCATTGCGCCCGCATCCGCATCCGATCTCCAGGACCTTCGACTCGGGAGTGAGTCCGGCGTAGGTGCGCAGCAGATCGCCCATGCGCTGGCCGACCTGCACGAACTCGCTGCCGCCGATGTCGTTGCGAATGCCCACCGAGCGCGCGCGGATCGAATAGGGCGGCAGATGCGAGCGGCCGCCGATGCGGCGCGCGATGGAGTCGATGGGATCGACGGCGTGAACAGCCAGGTTGACGACCGGATTTTTCCAGGTAACGCCCTTCACCAGCCCGCGCGCCATGGTGCGCAATGACATAGATCTCCCTCTCGCCCGTAAATACGAGTACGGAGAACTGAGATGCGGCGGGAAAGGGGAGAGATGTTTTTGGAGGGCGGCGCGAGAGCGCCAGGCGGATTTTAGCTGCTCCGCCTGGCCCGCACGGCGGCCGCCAATTGCGCCAGCAGAGCGCGCGTCTCGGTCCAGTCGATGCAGCCATCGGTGATGCTCTGGCCATAGACCAGCGGCTTGCCGGCATCGAGCTTCTGCGCGCCGGCCACCAGGTTGCTCTCGATCATGACGCCCATGATGTTGCGGTTGCCGGCGGCGATCTGCGCGGCGACGTCGCTGCACACGACGCCCTGGCGGCGGTAGTCCTTGGCGGAGTTGGCGTGGCTGAAGTCGATCATGACCCGCGGCGGCACGCCGGCCTTTTCCATGCGCTGCACGGTCTCAGTGACCGCCTCGGCGGTGTAGTTTACGGTCTTGCGTCCGCCGCGCAGGATGAGATGGCAGTCGGGATTGCCGGAGGTGACGAAGATGGCCGACTGGCCCAGCTTAGTGTGGCCCAGGAAGGTATGCGAGTAGGCGGCCGACAGCACCGCGTCGATGGCCACCTGCACGTCGCCCGAGGTGGCGTTCTTAAATCCGACCGGGCAGGAGATGCCGGAGACGAGCTGGCGGTGGACCTGGCTCTCGGTGGTGCGCGCGCCGATGGCGCCCCAGGCGACCAGGCCGGCGATGTACTGCGGCGAGATCATGTCCAGGAACTCGGTGCCGGTGGGCACGCCCATCTCGGCGAGGTCGAGGAGCAGGTTGCGCGCCAGGCGCAGGCCGTCGTTGATCTTGTAGCTCTGGTCGAGGTCGGGGTCATTGATGAGGCCCTTCCAGCCGATGGTGGTGCGGGGCTTCTCAAAGTAGACGCGCATGACCAGGCGGAGATCGGCGGAGAACTCACCCATGGCCTCTTTGAGCAGCCCGGCATATTCGCGGGCGGCCTTGACGTCATGGATGGAGCAGGGGCCGGCGAGGACGATCAGGCGGTCGTCGGCGCCGTTAAGGATGTCGACGATCTCATGCCGCGCGTCGAAGATGGTGTTCGATGCGGCTTCAGTGACGGGACGCTCTTCTTCGAGGAAGACAGGCGGCAAAACAACCTTCGTCCACTTGATGCGTATGTCTTCCGTGGGATGAAACATGCTTCTTCCGGTGGGGTCTCTAGAGTAGGTCTCTCTCCAATTTATCAGCCGCGGGCGGAGGGCAGCAGGCCGCAGGGCGGCGAGTCGGCGAGCCGGCGGCCTGATGCCTGCCGGTGCGCGTGAAGAAGGGCGGAACGAGGCGGGACACACGACTGCGGCATCAGCGCCCGGCTGGGTTGCCGAGCGCTGATCCGCTGGTCTGGCGAGCCTCAGCGGACGGCCATGTAGACGCCGGCGCCGGCTCCTGCCGCAGCCGCGCCCATCAGGATGGGCAGAACGCGGAAGTGGCGGTGCGGCTCGGTGCCCATGCCAATGGACTCTTTATCGGTTCGGACGCTGCTGACCTCTTCGTAGCTATAGGTGGAGGTCGTATTGTTGTCCGCGTCGGTAAATCTGAAGGAATTCTGGGAGAGAGGGCCCAGGGCGCCATAGCTGTCGGGCGCGTCGGCCAAAACCAGGTGCAGGTAACTGCCACTCTTGAATTTAGTCAGCTTGTGCTGGATCTTGCGGGCATGCTTGGTGAGCTGCTGGTTCTGTGCGGCTTGCGCGGGGCAGTTGGGAACGAGGGCGATGAGACATGCTCCCAACAGGACTCGCAGGATAGTGGAGCAGCCAAATCGTTGCATGAGGCGCCTCCAAAGTACCGATTGCACGGCTTAGATGCAGTCGGACAGGCCAGAGCGGCCGGCCGCGACGGAAAAAACAGTGGCAATGATTCTAGCCCTAATTTGGCGCATTGGGTCCACTCCAGCCGAGGGAGACCAGGGCAATCGCATGAACCTGAGGTATCTGAGCAGGTACGGTAATCGGAGTTGATACTCGCGCAGGCGTCGGAAGTCCGGTTTGCTGTTTCCATGGGGGTGATGATGGAAACAGCGGGCGGTCTGC
>JAJZCY010000113.1 GCA_021828835.1 Acidobacteriota bacterium
TCGCGCTCATCTGCGGAGAGAGTGCACTCGGCTGCGGCAATTGACTCCAGTACCGCCTCCGTCACTTCCAGCCCGGCGCGGTTGGCGCAAGTCACCGTGCTCTGCAGCGCGCTGCCCGAACAGGTGGCGATATGCAGGTCCACCTCCAGCCGCGCTCCCACCATGCCTACCGGATCGAAGATGCCCGGCTGTCCATCCAGGATGAACTGGCGCGGCAGCAAGTGCAGAATCTCGCGATCCGGCGGCCGCTCCACGGCCCGCGCCCGCTCCACCGCGGCGCGCACATCCTCGCGCGTGATCTCGCGCATCCTGCTGCCCAACTCCAGGCCGCCGTTGGTGTTCATGCCGCGAATGTGCGGTCCGCCCACACCGACCACGCACTCCTCGATATTCATGCGCGCCACGTTCTCGGCCTGCTCGTTGGCCTTGCGCACCACACGTGCCGCCGGCGACAGCTCGGCGATCATGCCTTTGCGCATGCCCTCCGAGGCCAGCACCCCATGGCCGCAGTAGCGCAGCACGCCTTCGTTCACCTCGGCCGCCAGCACGCGCGTCCAGGCGCTGCCTATGTCGAGCACGACGATCGGATTTTCCTGTCTCTGCGGCATCTCGTGCTCACCCGCCCTGCGATACGCCCGCCGGATGCACCGGCTGATGGGCTCTTGAAGATCTGCGTCGTGCGGCGCGCAGCTCCGCGCGCCGCAGTTCCATACGCCGTTCCCGCTTCAGCTCCGCGCGTCTGCGCGCCGCGGAGAGCTGCGCCTGCTTTCTTGCGTGCACCTTGGCGGCTGCGTGCCTCTCCACTTTCTTCGTATGTGCCGGCTTGCTGTCAACCGCCGCTGGATCCGGCTTCGCAAGTGGAGCGGCCGGATTCTGCGCCGTCTCCTTGCCCGAGGCCATCTGCAAAACCACCTGATGGTCGTAGCGCAGATCGACGGCCGCCAGATTCGGATACTGCGCCCGCCACTCGGCGATGTGCGTCTGGTAACGCTCGTAGCGCTCCAGGAAATGATCCTCGCCAAAATGCGCAAGAATATCGTGGCCCGGCGACGGCATCGTCACCCGCGCATCTTCCGGGTCGGTCAAATCGATCTCGGAGATCTGCTGCGAATAGTGATGGCCGCTCGAATCCAGTTCCTGCATCATCCGCAGATACACCGCCATGCGCGTTCTGCGCGCCTCGTGCGAGTCGCTCGGATCGATCCCCGTCAGCACCGGAAATGAGTAGTGGTGGCGCGCCATCGCCTCCGCCGACATCGGCAGCAGCACTCCAGCCGCATCCACCAGCCGGATCTGCGATCCATTGCGGGCAAATGCCACCGGCTGGCGCTCAACCACGGCCACGCGAATCTGATCGGGCAGCAGACGCATCACCGTGGCGTGCTCAACCCACGGAATCCGCTCCAACTGCACCCGCCGCTCGGCCAAAGGAACAAAGAAGATGTTGCGCCCCACGTCTGCGCCAAAGACGGGCAGCAGATCGGCGCGGTTGACCTCGGTCAATCCGCTCGCCTGAATGTCGCTGGTGCCGGTGATGCGGAAGCGCGCGTCGTGCTCCAGATAGGAACGCATGGCCAGGGTTGCGGTAGTCAGCACGCCCAGCGCCAGCAGCCCGCCGCAGGCCAGCACGATCTTCCCGGCCTTTGATTCCGGACGCCACCACGGACGGGGCGGCTCATCGAAGCGCGAGAAGCGCGCGCGCCCGGGAGGCGCGTCCTCGGCATCCGGATCCGCGAACTGCAGCGGCATGCCGGGTAGCACGCGGCCGCTTCCGGGCACGGACTGCCGACTGCGGCGGAAGCGAGGCTCCTCGGTCGCATCATCCTCCCACACAGGAGGTCGGTTTGGGTTCCCCTGATTCTGCACGCCTGAGCAAGGTCGTGAGAGTCGCCAGCCTTCACTATAAAGCGCACTTTCTTCGCTTTTTTCCCGATCCCCGGCGGGGGAACCCGCGGGGTAACCGGGCTGAAGCTTTCGCTGAGGATCGCGCCCTCAATCCACCTACGACCCCTTTTCCAGCGCCGCCAGGATCTGCGGCGCAAGCTGGCTCACGCTGCCTGCGCCCAGCGTCAGCACCAGGTCGCCCTCGTCGGCCGCGGCCGTTACCGTGTGCACCGCCGCGGTAAAATCGGGCGCATATTCGACCCGCGGACCCGCGATGCGCACCGCCAGATTCTCCGCGGTGACTCCGGCGATCGGCTCCTCGCTGGCTGCGTAGATCGGGAGCACGGTCACCGTGTCGGCATCCCGAAAGGCGCCGCCGAACTCCTCGAAAAGATCGCGCGTGCGGGTGTAACGATGCGGCTGAAAAACGACGTGCAGCCGCCGCGGATGGCACTCCCGCGCCGCCGCCAGCGTGGCCTTGATCTCGGTGGGATGGTGCCCGTAGTCGTCCACCACGCGCACTCCTCGCGCCTCGCCGCGCTGTTGAAAGCGCCGGTCCACGCCCCGAAATGCGCGCAGTCCCTCGGCAATCTTCGCCGGCTCCAACTCGAGCTGCCGCGCGATCGCCACCGCCGCCGTCGCGTTCAGCACGTTGTGCCGCCCCGGCACGTGCAGTTCAAAAGGCCCCAGCCGCTCGCCCCCGGCAATCACCTGGAAGCGCGCAAACGAAGCCCCGCTGCCCTCCAGATACTCCAGCCGGAAATCCGCCTCCGCATCCGTGCCGTAGGTAAACACCCGCCGCCGCACCTTGGGAAGAATCGCTTTCAGCCGCTCGTTGTCAAGGCATGCCGTCACCGCTCCGTAGAACGGCACCCGATCCATGAACTCCAGAAAGGCGCGCTCCACATCGGCCATGTCGCGGTAACAGTCCATGTGCTCGCGGTCGAGGTTGGTCACCACCGCCCGGATCGGCGACAGCTTCAGGAACGAGCGATCGCTCTCGTCGGCCTCGGCCACCAGGTATTGTGTGGTGCCCAGCCGCGCATTCGAGCCCAGCGCATCCACCCGGCCGCCGACCACCACGGTGGGATCGAGCCCTCCAGCGGAGAGCACCGCCGCCACCATCGAGGTAGTCGTGGTCTTGCCGTGCATCCCGGCAATCGCGATACCGTACTTCAGCCGCATCAACTCGGCCAGCATCTCCGCGCGCTGGATCACCGGAATCTTGCGCGCGTGCGCTTCCATCACCTCGGGATTACTGGCCTGCACCGCCGAGCTGGTCACCACCACCGTTGCCCCCACCACGTTCGTGGCTTCGTGGCCTTCGTAAACGGTCGCGCCCAACTGCACAAGCCGGTCGGTAACGGCGGTGCGGCGCAGATCCGATCCCGAAACTTCCATCCCCAGGTTCAACAGGATCTCGGCGATGCCGCTCATGCCGATCCCGCCGATCCCGATGAAGTGCGCGTGCTGCGAAGTGGCAAACATGGTGGCTGAAAGTCCAATGTAACACCCGCGCAGCCGCACAGCCGGCGTGGGCTCAACCCGGCAGGCTGTAGTCGAAATCGTAGAAGTGCTTGCCATCTTCCAGACGTATGGTGAAGGTGCCTGTCAGGCCCTGCAACTCGCCTGTTCCCGATCCCGGTGTCACGATCACCTGCATCTGCGGCCCGGCCGCGTCCATGGTGGCAAAGTGCTGCAGCACAAAGCTCCCCTTCCTGCCGCCGAGCGTTCCGGTTACCTGTTCGATGGCAACATAACCGGCTGCTCCCTTCTTGGGATCGCCGCCAGTAAGCATCTCTCCCTTGCTCTCCCCTTCCAAATCGCCCTGGATCTGCTTGTCAATCGAGAAACGTCCCAGCCCCTCAGCCGGTGCGGGCTGGAGAGGACGAATACTCACAGTGAATGAACCATGCGCCTGCTGCACGATAGAACCTCCGCCGGACGCTCGCGATGACCGCATCGCGAACTCCGTCCACACAAGAGTAACCGGGACATCCTCATGCCCCGATCTCAATCGCGCGGGCAATCGGTTGCGCGCCTTGCTTTTCCACAAGCCACCGCAACCTTTCCCCCAAGTCGCTGTTTGAGTGGACTGAACGGCAAGCTGGAAGGCAAAACAAAAGGCCGCCAGGCAAAGCCGAGGCGGCCAACCGTCAGGAGGCCGACCGTAAGGAGGGTTTATGAGAAGCTTGAAAAAGATGGTGTTGGGTGCAGCGTTGGCAGTTGGAGCCATGACAATGACGGCAGTTCCCGCGCATGCGGCTCACATCGGCATCTATTTCGGCTTCGGCGCTCCCGACGCCTATATCCCTCCCGCTCCCGGACCGGGCTATGCCTGGATGAATGGATACTGGGCGGCAGGCGCCTGGGTCCCGGGCTACTGGAATTATGTAGGCGGCGACGACGGACCCGCCTTTTACGGCTACGGCGACGGCGATGGCGACGGAGGCTGGCGCGGCGGCGATGACTTCCGCGGCGGATGGGGGGACCGCGGAGACTGGGGACGCCGGGGCGACTGGGGACGCGGCAGAGATTGGGGCCATGACCGTGGCGGCTGGGGCCGCGGCGGCGACCACTTCCGCAGGTAAGTCCCTCCCCTGCTTTCCGCCTGCGGAGACGCGGTTCCGGGCCGACTCAGACCGTGCTTGTGGAACCGCCCGACGGCCTCTCCCAACCGGAGAGGCCGTTTCCTTTTTCAGGGCATCTCCTCCTACCCCGCCCCCTGCCACAGACCGCAACTAAACCTCGAATAGGTGTTTAATCGAATGTAAGCCGGCTCCCAACCAGGGCCGGCAGTGCTGAGAACCAATTCCCGCTTTTGCTCGAGGAGCACGGGCAGCACGAGGAGGATCTATGCGGAAGTTCCGCCCGCTCCTGGTTGCAATGCTTCTTGCGATGCCGTTCGCCGCTGCCGCCCACGCCCAGATCTCCTTTGGCATCGGGATCGGGCCGGCGGTCGTCGCTCCGCCCGCTTACTATGGCCCTCCCGATTGCGAGTGGGGCTACTATCCTTACTACCCCTACGCCTGCGCCCCTGACGGGTATTACGGACCAAGCTGGTTCTCAGGCGGTCTGTTCATAGGCGCCGGCCCATGGTTCGGCTGGGGTGGACGCGACTGGGACGGCGACGGCTGGGGTTGGGGTCGCGGCGGATGGGGCCGGGGTGGCTGGGGCCGCGGCGGATGGGCTGACGGCAGGCGCGGATTCTATGGAGATCGCGGCGGCTACGGCGGACGCGGAGTCTACGGAGGTCGCGGCGCTTACGGCGGACGCGGCGGCTACGGCGGGCGCGGGGCTTACGGCGGACGGGGCGCGTATGGCGGCGGCGGATTCCGCGGCGCCTACGCTGGTCCGGCGCACGGCTTCGTAGGTGGCGGTCGCGCCATCGGCGGGGCGCCCGGCGCATTCCGCGGAGCCGGCGGCTATCACGGCGTAGGCGGATTCCACGGCGTCGGCGGCGGAGCCTTTCATGGCGGTGGCGGATTCCATGGGGGTGGCGGCGGCTTCCACGGCGGCGGTTTTCACGGTGGAGGCTTCCACGGTGGAGGCTTCCACGGTGGAGGCGGAGGCTTCCACGGCGGTGGCGGATTCCATGGGGGCGGCGGACGCCGCTAATCCCCGCCAGAAAGTTGGCAAGCCCGGCTGCTCCAGCAGCCGGGCTTTCTTATGCGCTGCACATGGGTCCAGCGGCCCGAAACTCCGAACCCATCTTCCTACTGACGCCCCGAGCCCCGCCGCTGCCAAGAAGAAGGCCAGCCCGCAGGCTGGCCGATTCTACCCCGATCATGAGGGCTTACTGCGCCCGCTCTCCATGCCCGAGCGACAGGACCTGCAGATCCACCGGCGCCAGGCCGGAATGAATCATGGCAAGCTTATGGGCCGCGCCGTAGGAAAGGTCGATGATCCGTCCCTGGTGGACCAAGTCGCCGCGATCGGTGATCTTCACCACAACCGACTTATGATTCCTGAGGTTAATGACCCGCACCAGCGATCCGAACGGCAGCGTCGGATGACACGCCGTCATTGCGTACATGTCGAACCTGTCACCGCTGGCTGTCTTGCGCCCGTCGAAACTGCCTCCATACCAGGAGGCAATGCCGTGGAGCAGGTTCCCTTTGTGCGGCGTCGCCGCCTTCGCCAAACTGGCTGGCGTGGGGCTCTGCACCGTCACCGGGGAGGGTTGGGCCGGTTGGAGTCGCGCATTCGCCTGCACCGTCCGTGTGGAAGCGACCAGCGCTCCCGCGGCCAGCACAGCCGAGCAAGCTCCTGCCAGCACGTAAATGCGAAGAGGAGTTTTCATGTTCATGCTGCGGCTTTTCCGTCTCATAACCATTCGTCCATTTTACCAACTCGCTACCTCCCTTCGATGCCATTTGCTAGATTGATACTGCCCCGATCATTGAAAAAATTGGGCTTGTGGATAAATTGCCCGTAAACAGCTCATATACGGTTACTTATCGGAAGCACCAAAGTTTGTGCAATTTCCCCTTTTGGACCTCCTGGGGCATCCTGGACCGATCTGGGCATCCGCAGCCCTGCCTCACGCCAATCCAAGCCGCTCCCCTAGTCCCGGAGCCAGGGAACCTTGCGAGAAATTTCCGATCCTTTTGCTAGCTTGGCAGGGAGAGAACGAAATGGAACTCAGCGCCACAGGGCTTGCGCTCGTCAAGCAATCGGAGGGATTTCGCAGCCGCATCTATCGCGATGTTCGAGGCCTGCCCACCATCGGCTACGGGCATCGCCTGCTCCCTTCCGACAGCTTTCCGGATGAGGTGACCGAAGCAGAGGCCGCCGATATCCTGCATGGGGATTTGCGTCAGGCGGAGGAGGCGGTGCAGCATCTGGTCCGCGTGCCGCTCGCGCAGGGACAGTTCGATGCGCTGGTGGACTTCTGCTTTAACCTGGGCCAGGGCCGGCTGGCTGCCTCAACCCTGCTCGCCGATCTCAACGCCGGCCGTTACGCTGCCGCTGCGGAACAGCTCCTGCTCTGGGATCACGCAGGCGCGGAGGAGAACGCCGGTCTCCGCTCCCGCAGGCAGGCCGAATTCCACCTCTGGCACTCCGGACCAGCCCCGCAACAGGCTGGAGCACGTCCCTCTGCCGCCTGAAACCCGCCGCCGACTCGCTGACTTGCTGACTCGCTGACTTGCTGCCTTTCTAGTGCATCCTCGCGCGGGTCTCCGGTAGCTGGCTCAACGAGACCGGCTTCACTTCCCCGCCGGTCTCCACGCCGAAGCGCTGGAACCCGAAGTCCTGCTGGGTCACACGCTCGCGCAGATGCTTAAACAGCAGCACCTTCGCCTCCACGTCCGCTTCCGAGCCGGTCGGCAGCCACAGGCCGCGCCCTACCGGGGCCTGATCGAAGCGGAAACTCGATCCCTTCTGGACCGAAGCCAGCAATCCCCCGAAGCGGAAGTCGTCGTCGACCCGAACCTCCAGGTGCGCAACCTGCAAGTCGGCAGCATCGATGTAGATGGTTCCCTGGAGCTTCTTGGAGGCGTCTTCCATCATCCCGTGGGTCTTGGCGTCGCGTCGGCCCACAAAGTCGAAGACGATCGTTGGCCGCCCCCGAAACACCTCCCGCCGCGGATTGCGGAGGTCCATCAGGTCAAGCACCCGGCCCACGCTGATGCTCGGCCCCTCCAGGCGCTGGCCTGGCGGCGTCTTTTGCGCCTTATCCACCAGTGCCATAATCCGCGCGTCTTCCTTCCGGCTGTCGGCGGCGCTCAGCGGTTGTCCGTCCTTCTTTACCAGCCGCCCGATCATGTGTCCGTTCACAAAAAACTGTTCGCGTTCTTCGCTCTCCGTCTTCTGCACCTGCCCGCTGCCATCCACCTCCTGCTTGGTCTGAACCGAGTTGAAGGTATAGTTCTCGCGGAGCGCCTCCACCTGCTTCTGGTGCGCCTGGACTTCGCTCAGAACCTGGTGGAGATCGAGAGACGCAGCCTGTGACGTTTCAGCAGGAACAGGCAAGCCGCAGAGCAGCAAGGGCAGAAAGGTCAGGATAGGGGAAAATCGCCGAACTTCCATACACGTCCTTGGATGGCTGGGTCCTGCAGAGCGAAGCCTCTGTAGGGTATCGACCCGATTGCCTCTTGGACCCGCTTCGCCGCTTTTGGGAAGCGCCCGATGGTTGCACAGCGGTTTCTTCCTCCCGGCTTTCAGGTTGCGCCCCGGCGGCCTTCAGGCTACTGTGGAGGCGCGGTGCCAAACGCAAACTGCACGTGCGCAACGGCATCCAACAGGGACGATATGCTTGGACTTCTTCTCCAGTGGTTTCTCAGCGCCCTGGCGCTGATGATCGTAGCCCGCATCGTGCCGGGCTTTTACCTCGAAGGCCTGTGGCCGGCGCTGGTGGCCGCACTCGTCATTGGTCTGCTCAATGCCACCATCGGCTTCATTCTCAAGATCGTGACTCTTCCGCTCAGCCTGCTCACCCTGGGCATCTTCCTGCTCGTCATCAACGCTCTGATGATCCTGCTCGCCTCCAGCATTGTGAAAGGCTTCCGCGTCTACGGATTCTTTCCGGCCTTCTGGGGAGCGGTCGTGCTGGCCATCCTCGGCCTTCTCATCCGCGCATTCACCCAGGCCTGACTGCGCACCAAAGCAAAACGGCGGCCCCAGGCCGCCGTTTTGCCGTTCACTGCACAAACTCTTATTTGCCAACTGCCTGCACCGCACGGCCGGCCGTCTCCTGGCCGGCATGGTGCGCGGCCCGCTCTTTGGCCACGACAGCCTTGGCGTCGGGCTTTTGTTCTGTTGTGCTCAGCACCGGCCCCTGCACCGTCTGCGGGGTGCGAATCGCCGCCGCGCTCGAGAAGCCGGCTCCCACCGGGACCACTGGCGCGGGCACAACAATCATTTTGCCGTTCTGCTGCTGCACGCGCGTGTATACCCCCCAGCCTCCGCCGGCTACCACCACCACGATAGCCACGGCGGCCGCCGCCCGCATCCAGCTCGCCGTCCAGCTCCCCTCCGACCACGGCGAGGTCCAGGCCAAAACTCGCGCCTGGCGCGGGGCGGCCTGCAAAACCGCATGCACCCGCTCTTCCAGCCCCGCAGGCACCGCAATGTGCGTAATCCCATGCAGAGTCGCTTCGAACGAGCCGTTCTCAGAGCCGCCCGGATTATGAGGTGTGACGTTCATCGCAAACTCCTCGTATGGTTCAGCAACTCGGCCATCAGGTTGCGGGCTCGGAACAGACGAGAGCGCACGCTCGACTCCGTAATGCCCAGAACCGACGCAATCTCCACGCTGGAAAGCTCTTCGAAGGCGGAGAGCAGCAACACCTGCCGCTCCTTTTCGGGAAGCTGGTCGATGCAGCCCAGCACGCGCGCATGATGCTGTGTCGCCGCCGCAATCGCCTCGGCGCTGAGACCGTTGGAAGGCAGCACCCGCGCCAGTTCGGCTACGTCGTCGGTCTCCGGCCGCGTCTTGGCGCGGCGCTTCCGGTCCAGAACCACGTTCCAGACGATGCGGATCAGCCACACGCGGTGATCGCGAACTTCATGGAGGGTATGCCGGTGGCGCAGCACGCGCAGAAAGGTCTCCTGCACGGCGTCTTCGGCATCGGCGGGATTGCGCAGAACCGAGAAGGCGACGCGGTACAGCGTCCCGGAGTATTCGTCCACGAGCGCAGCAAGCACCGCTTCCTCAGCGTGTGCCTGCTCTTGGATCGCCCTGTCGGGAATCTCCATCCACCCTGCGTAGATGGCCTGGCTGGTGCTCATACATGCACCAGACGCAGGCCTGGAGGAAAATGCTCGCAGCCGGTTCGATTTCCGGCCTGTCAGAGGAAGAATACCGCATGATGCGGCCGGTCGTGTTTACCGGGCCGCCAGCTTCTGCGCGGCGATCGCTCCGGCCGCTCCCTGCTTATCGGCGTCCTGCACCTTGGCCCACAGCGCCCGCGCCTCGTCCACCTTCCCTTCGGAAGCGTACAGGCCCGCCAGGTCAAGCTGCGCAACGGTAGCAGGAACAGTGGTCGACGGCTTGGCGATCACCTGGTTGTAGAGATCCACGGCCTGGCTGTCGCGCTTGGTCTGGTGATACAGGTTGGCCAGCGCAACCTTCGCCAGGTCCGCCAGGTTGCGATCCCACGAGCCAGCCACCGCCTTCAGATCCTTCTCGGCCTGCGCGTTCTGCCCCAGCTCCTGATAGGTGATGCCGGCAAAGTAACGCGCCATCTCGCCCTGCTTCAGCCAGCCGTACTGGTGGGCGGCCGCCACGAACTTCTCGTTGGCCGCCTTGGACCGCGCTGCCGCAGTGGGATAATCGCCCGGCATCGCCGGCTGCCCGGCCATGGTCAACGGCGCGTTGTAGATGTCCATCGCGGCGCCCAAAGCGGCAGTGGCTGCCGAGGAGCGCATCGCCCACGTAATCAGCCCCCCGATCACAATCGCCGCCACCACCACCCCGGTGATCGTCCAGCGCAGCACGCTGCTGCGGTGCTCGCCAACCCAGCTGGCGCTCTGCGCCGCTGCCAGGGCGAATTTGTCTTTCTTGAGTGCGTGACGGGTTTGCGTATCCACGAGATCGATGTCCCTTCGAAGAAACTTGCAGGCGTCGCTAGACTTGCAGGCGGTCCAAACGGCCGAAGGACACGGTGGGAGGCACTGCAACTGCAATTATTAGTCTACCAAGCGCCAAACCGCGCGGTCCATACGCTTTGCGGTATTCCTGCAAGCTGTTCCCGGGTTCCCTGAAACGCCCTGCCCGGGAGCGGTTTTTCGATCGATCTGGATCCCCGGCAGCGCCGTGCTGCCTCCATTCCCTGCCCCATGCACTTGCTCCGCTCCGCACCGCGGCGCTACCCTGAATGCATGTACGAAGACTTCCATGTTATCGACCGCTGGAGCGGCGAAGATCTGCACTGCGTCTGGAAAGCCAATATCGTTGCCATTGCCACCCGTCACGCCGACGCCGTAGACGTGCGCTTCGCGGTCAACGATCGGCCCATGTGGATTGCCCTGCCCAACGAAGCATGGGTAGCGCAAAAGAAGCGCTCCGGCCTGGTCATCACCGACCAGCTCGCCGCGCAGATCGCCGGCCGATATCTCAAGCAGATCGTGGAAGAAGGCTACGACGCGCGCCGCGAGATCTACACCATGTCGGTTGAGGAAGTGCTCGCCCAGCTCAATGCGGTCGTCGAAGAAGCCAAGTCCCAGGGCCAGCTCCCGCGCCTGCCTGCGGGTATCGATTCCATGCCTGTGGTTGCCTGATGCGGCGCACGCCTGTCGCTGACCGCCGGGCGTGCCGTCTTCTATCCGGCTTTGAGATGGCTAGCGCGCGCCGGATTCGAAACATCGTGCTCCGCATTCGTTTCCTCGCCTTTCCAGCGGAGCACCCGCTCCTGCCGATGCGTCCTCTCTTACGGAACGCAATCGCTCTCTCCTTTGCCGTCTGCGCCTTTTCTCTGGCGGCACAGACGCGGCCCGCCTCCGCTCCCCTGCCCGATCCCATGCAGCTCCTCCAGCGCGCCATCGCCAACGAAAAGAAGATGGCCGCCGAGCAGGAGCGCTACGAATGCCGCGTCACCGACCAGCTCATCCAGACCGACAAGAACGGCAATGTGAAGAAGACCACCACCGAGGTCGATGACCAGTTCTTCGTCAACGGCGTTCCTATCGAGCACACGCTTTCGAAAAATGGCAAGTCGCTGTCTGCCTCCGCAATGAAGAAGGAAGACCAGCGGGTGATGAAAGAGACCGTCAAGTACTCCAATCAGTCGGCGGCGCAGAAGCACACCAATCAGCAGAACCAGCAGGTCCAGGATTTTCTCCAGGCCATGACGCTCACCGATGGCCGCCGTGTCCTCCAGAATGGCCGCAGCGTTCTCGAGTACGACATCGTGCCCAATCCCAGGTTCCAACCCCACACGCTCAACCAGCACATCGCCACCGTGCTGAAAGGCACGGCCGCATTCGATGAGCGGAGCGGCGAGATGATCGACCTGAACGTGCGCTCTGTGGCCGACATCAAGCTGGGCGGCGGCCTGCTCGCCAACCTGCACAAGGGCTTCTGGGTACACATTCACAACCATGCGGAGCCGGACGGCGTCTGGCTCACCGACCTGGCCGAAGGCAGTGGTGACGCCCGCGCGGCGCTCTTCTTCCACCCCTATTTCCGCTTTAAAGAGACCACCGACGGCTGCCATCTCTATAGCGCAACCGCACAGCAGGTGGGTCAGGCCAAGCCGGTAAAGTAGAAAAGGCGATCTGCGGCGGGGGCAATATTTTTCCCATTGGGCATCCACGGAAGCCCGGGAAAGAACCCCCGGTTAAATCTTCACCGCATTTTCCTTGTCAGGGCCGCCCGGATGCGATACAAAATACAGCTAGTAATACTTCTCTTCCCCCTCCTGTGATAGCAAAAAACACCGGGCCCCCCTTCACGGGAGACCTGTGTCTGCGTCCACGGCGCGGCAACACATCACAACACGCCCGCTGCTTTCCCATCGAGC